>JAKRSB010000099.1 GCA_022402525.1 Thermosynechococcaceae cyanobacterium MS004 | reverse complement strand
AGGGAGAAGGAGGATGGGAGGATGAGGGGCGGTTGTTTTTTGTCGAACTCACGTTAAGCTAACGCGCCGACAAGAACATAGCCTGTCTACGCAGACTAGATACATCAAGATACATTAAGAACTCCAGCAATCTGCGAAGGTGGAGTTCGTTCTTGTCCCTGTGGTTGCAACCGCCAAGCCAAAAAGCCGTATCAAGCGCGACCCTCTTGCCGCGCCACTAGCCTCGGCTGCGCTCCAGGAGAATCAGCATCAGTAAGCTGAGGAGGATCTGGGTTTCTTCCTCGGATGTGAGCGGGTTAAGCTGCTTGATGGTAAAAATTCTTGACCAGAAGCTGGGCACCTTTTCCAGTCGCATCACCAGCTCTCCATTGGCGCGCTTTACCGAAAAGGTGGGGTTAAGCACCATTCCTGAAAACATGCCTAGAATCGGTATTTCAGAAAATACCGCATCTAAAACTTTAATCCAGGGGTCGTCTTCTTGGATAAAAAAGGTAGATTGGGCGTTTTGGCCCCCCTCACGCTCAAGAATGTCGTAGTGGGCTTTCCAGAGCGATCGCATTCCTTTGCGCTTAACAGCCCCCAAGCTCTGGCCTTGGGCGTCGCTGAAGTTATAGCGTGCTGAAAAGTCAATAATGCGGTCAGCTTTAATGGTGTAGAGCTGACGGGACTGGGTGGCATCGCTAAAGACCTGAATCACTTCCTTCAAGCGGAATAGCTTCTGGCGCACAAATAAGACAGGGTTTCCTGCCCTATCTGCAAGCTCAATTTTAGGGGCGAGCGTCCAAAATTTGAACGTGAGGGTTAAGGGGTACTTCTGCATCTTGGTAGGCGCATTTTTTAAGAGGGGCTTGACTAGCATTCCCAGCTTTGCATCTGGCCAGATCTAGACTGTTCTTTTTTACAATCAACCGATACCGCAGAACTCCTAAGGAGGTCCTTCCATGAATTACTCTAGTGCAGAAGGTCTAGCGACAGAAAGGTTTGGCTACAGTAAGGTCTAGCGATAGAAAGTCTAGCGACAGAAAGTCTAGCTACAGAAGCGCCATACATTCCAGCATGAGCTTTTGATTGATGAGGGCGTGGGGCTGCACGTCTAGGGCACGATGAAAGGCCTGAATCGCGGCCGGATAGTTGCCGAGGGCGGCATGGCAAAGACCCAGTCCGTGGAGTGCTCCAAAATGGAAGGGAACGAGGCGAATGACCTCGTGGCAGTCCTGAATAGATTTTTCGTACTGATGCTGGGCGTAGTACAGAACAGCGCGGCGATTCCAGGCTTCGGCAAAGTCGGGTAGCGCTTCAATCACTTGCGTAAGGAGCCATTCTGCAGTCTGAATCTCTCCGGCGTCTAAAAACTCTTGACACTGCTGAAGTTTTTCAAGCCCTGTGATGCCCTTTTGCCAGAACCAAAATTCCCATAAAGCCTGGGTGGCGCGATCGCGGATTTTCGGCTCCGATGCTTTGAGATCCTCTAATAAATCGTCTACCGACACATCATCCATGAGTCACTCCTCGGTTTACGCATTACCAGTGATTTTGCTTGCGATCTGAGAATAATCCTAACAATGGCCCTAGAATTGCGCCAAAGACAAACCCTCCTGCATGGGCCCAGTAGGCAACCCCGCCACTCTGCATCCCGACGTTGGTCGGTACACTAAGCCCTGCGACCCCATAAAAAGCCTGCTGCACAAACCAAAAGCCTAAAAAGAAAAAGGCTGGAACCCGAAATGTCCACATAAAAAAGCCTAAAGGCACTAGAGTCAGCACCTCAGCCTGGGGAAATCGTAAAATGTAGGCCCCCATCACCCCAGCGATCGCCCCACTAGCCCCCAAGGAAGGCACCACGGAATAGGCGCTAAAAAACCATTGGGATAGACCGGCCAAAACGCCGCAGGCCAAGTAAAATATCACAAACCGCACGTGACCCAATTTGTCTTCGACATTATTGCCAAAAATCCAGAGAAAAAGCATATTTCCGGCAATGTGTAAAAATCCGCCGTGTAAAAACTGCGAGGTAATCAGCGTGATCCAAGCCGGAAACGGTAAACCCGTAGGTTCCCCCACAAAGGAGGCCGTCAGGGTTTGAGGAACCACTGCCCAAACCCGAAAAAAGGCCTCTAAATTTGGGCCTAAACTGAGCTGATAGATAAAAGCCGCAACGTTTAGCGCAATGATGGAGTAGGTTACAAATGGAACGATCTGGGTGGGGTTATTATCTCGGAGAGGAACCACGGGCTTTCTTTAATAGTTTGACTTTGATATGGCTTGACTTTGATATGGCCTGACTTTGAAAGGGCCTAACTTTGAAATAATCTGACTTTGAAATAATCTGACTTGATTCCCCTAAACCTACACGATCTCTTCCAACTTTTGCTCTGCCAACTTTTACTGTCGCTCCCTGCCGAGAAATTCTATGACTGATGGTGTGAATGACCGTCAACCCCGTGATGAAATTCGTCTCTTTTTGGTCGGCAGTGACCCCATCTTTCAGTTGGGACTCCGGACAGGCCTTGAGCAAAACCCCACTTTTCAGGTTTTGGGGGTCGCACCCAGCGCCAGCGCGTTCTGGTCGGTCTTAGCCACTTCTCCCAAACCCGATCTATTTGTCCTAGACCTAGACCCCTTAGGGGTCGTGGATACAGAACTGATTGAGCTTTGTCGCCAGCTCAAAAGTAGCGCGCCTCAGCCGATTTTGGTGTTGACTGGCCGCGTGGAGCCAGAGGTGTTGAGTCAGCTCCGACAGACTGGGGTAGAGGGCTATGCAGCCAAGGACGCTGATTTTGCCTCCCTTGGTCGTACCCTCCGCGCCTTGATGCAGGGGGATACAACCTGGTCAACGGTGCAGATCGCCCAGGGTTTGGGGCAGGGTTTAGCTCAAAATATGGCTCAGAAGACGGGGCTAAGCCGCCTTAAGGCCCATCTTCGCCAAACCAGTCTTCAGCACATTCAGGGGCGACGTCAGCAGCTTGCTCAGTCCCTAGAAGATGAGCGAATTACCTGGTGGGAATGGGTGGTGCTGTCTGGGCAGCTTCGAGAAGTCAATGCCGCTCAGGGTCTAGTCGAAACGCTGTTCCCGGCCACTGCGCAGGAAGGAAGCAATGGTTTATTTCCCACAAGCGCATCCCGCGCAAATGCATTCGGCACAAATGCATTCGGCACAAATACATTCGGCACAAATATATCCAGCGCAATCCAGACTGGAGCCAGGGCAACGCTTGGGCCGATGAATGCGCTCAACCGCATTTTGCCGCGCAGTTCGTCCGCGCAGTCTGTTGGGCAAGGCATCCCCGATAGCTTTGCTCCAGAAGATGCGTACCGCACGATTAAGACGGTGGTGCTTGACCAGCTTACGTCTAAGCTGACGCTGGCCTCCGGCAACCTGACGGGGACGCCCCTAGAATCCGATCTGCTGCGGGTCGATCGCAAGCAAGAGCTATTTTTAATTGTGCTGAAGCGGTTTGAAGATTTGCTAGATGAGCTGCGCTTTTCAGACCTTACCCGATCGCAAATTTATGAAAAGCGATCGCAGATGCTGCTCGACCTCTGGCAGAATTCCCTTATGGACTTTTTGGGGAAGTACCGTACCCTGGCAGAGCCGATGGCTCCTGGGGCGACAACTCAGACTGGCGTTCAGTATATCGAAGTAGTGCCCCTGCTTTTACAGGATGCAGCACTGGTGGAAGAGGGGATTTTGAGTCAAGTTCCCCTGTTTGTGGAGCTAGTCGAGCATCTTTTGTTTCATTCAGACTTGCGCTTCGATCAGCAACTGTATCCGGTGGGGTCTGTGGAAGCGTTTTTGCAAATTGAGGCGCTGCTGGGACATGGGGTGATTCAGGTGGCAAATGCAATCGTCCAGCCCTTGGTAAATCGATTTTCTAGTCATGAGGCGATCCGCCAAGATTTTTTTGATCGGCGGTGGCTGTCCACTCGCGAACTGGAGCGGTTTCGCAATGCGCTGTCCTGGAAGTACCGTGTACAGCAGTGGTTTGTAGAGCCTAAGGCTATTTTTGAAAGTCAGTACCGCCTGATGGTGTTCAGCGAGACGGGCATTAAGTATCGCGCAATCTATGCGCCGCGCGATCGCGAATTACAGACGCTCTCTGGCCTGCCGTTTGTGATTACCCTAGCCCTGGAGGCCAGAGACGCGATCACTCCACCCGTCCAGGCTGCTGTCACCTTTGTGGGACGAGGGTTTGTGTATGTTTTAACCCAGGTAATTGGGCGCAGTATTGGCCTAGTCGGGCGCGGTATTTTACAGGGAATTGGCTATGTCCGCAGTGAAGTTCGCACGCGATCGCCCCAGTCTCCCGATCCGCGTCAGCCCTAAACCCGTTACACCATGTCCCTCACCCCTTAAAATGACACCAAGCCCCTGTACTGGCGACTTTGGTATTGGCATTTTTTAAGGAGAACCCCGATGTCCGGCTATTTACTCTTAGTGGATGATGAACCTGGGCTCCGAGATGCAGTACAGGCTTACTTAACAGATAGCGGCTTCACCGTAGAAGTTGCGCCAAACGCCAAAGTCGGGTGGGAAATCCTGGAAAAACGCCTGCCGGATCTTGTGATTTCGGATATTATGATGCCCCAGGTTGACGGGTATCAGTTTTTGAAGCAGATGCGTGAAGACCCGCGCTTTAATAAGCTGCCCGTGGTTTTTCTGACCGCTCGCGGCATGACCAAAGACCGCATCCAGGGCTATACCGCTGGGGTCGATGCCTACCTATCTAAGCCCTTTGACCCCGATGAACTGGTGGCGATCGTCACCAATATTTTGGCACGCCGCACGGAGGTATCTGGCGGGGATGATACAACCGATATTGCCAATCTGGCCAGTCAGGTCGCGGAGATCAAGTCTATTCTGACTAGTCGCCCTAGCTTGACCTCCTCAACCTCCAACATTCAGATTGATTTTACTCCCCGTGAGCAAAGCGTTTTGAACTTAGTGGCACAGGGGCTAATGAATAAAGAGATTGCTCGCCGCCTCGAAACGAGTGTCCGCAATGTTGAAAAGTATGTGAGCCGATTATTTGTTAAGACAGGAACCAACAGCCGCACGGAGCTTGTGCGCTATGCCCTGGAAAATGGACTAACTGAGTAGATCCAGAGCATGAACTCACGGTTCGCCCACTTTTGAACGAGGTGGTCATGTTGGGCTTGGGATGAATCAGGGTTTTATTGTTTTAGCGTGAGTTTGATGATGCATTTGAAGCCCCTCACCCCAAACCCCTCTCCCAAAGGCGAGGGGCTTAAGAAGGTTGATTTTTAATTGCCCCTCTTTCTCCCTAGGGAGAAAGAGAATGGGAGAATGAGGGGCGGTTGTTTCTTGTCGAGTTCATGTTGTTTTAGAGCCTGCGGATTTGGTTTGCATCATGGGATTGGTCACGATTGTGAGGTTTATAATTGTGAGGCTTATAACTGACCCACAAATCTCCCTGCAGAATCCGCCAGAACTAGGCTTAACGGAGGTCGACGCGATTGCTGGCGACTTGCGTATCGCTCTGGAAGCGCAGCACCAGTCTAGACGGCTCAACAATGACCACATTACTGGACTGAGAGATTGGATTGCCGCCACCAATAATGCCGCCTAGTCCAGCATTATTAGTGCCGCCCAAGACGCCGCCCAAAATTGAGCCAAGGTTAACGCCACCGCCCAGAACGCGACCCAGTAAAAGCTGTGCCGCTACCGTTGCTAAACCACCCTGAAGCGTGTTCGTCGAAAGAGACTGGGGCGCGGTGGGAAAGATCGGATCAGACACTAAATTGATTGGGTAAGTAACCCCATTCACCAACAGCCGATCCGCAAAGTACTGTGTACCTTGAGTCGTATTGTTGATATTAATGGGCTGAAAACGTCCCTGCACCTGACTGCCTAGGGGAATCAACACCCGACCCCTTTGGTTCACAATCGGCTCGCTGACTTCAAAGTTAGCCTGCAGCGTATCCGTCGTTGCCAAAATCAGCTTCGCATTGCTCCCCCCAGAAAACCTCACGGGCAGCACTGTCCCCCGCGCAATGAAGCGTTCACCGCCTGGGCCAGAGGGAAATTCACCCACCGGAGGTGACACCTGAGCACCACCCCCATTCACGATATAGGCGATCGCATTGGACTGGGCTGGTAATGCCGACAGCCTACCTTGGTTCACGAGTGCCTGGTAGACAAAAGCCGCAACATCCGCCCGCGTTGCAATTTCATTGGGGTTCAGAAAAGCGACATTAGGATAATTCACCACAAGCGTGCGCTGGGTTGCAGCCGCAACGCCGTTTCTAGCGTAGTCAGGAATATCGCCTGCATCTCGATAGACAGACAATGCGCTATCAATGCTGGAGGGTGGGTCGAGTTTTAGACCACTGGCAAGGGAAATAATAGCCTGGGCTTTTGGGATATTTTGCTCTGGCAAAAAGGTTCCGTCAGGATAGCCAGATAGAAAACCAGTCGTGAAGGCTTTATCAATAGACGGAGCCGCCCAATAGCTAGGCCGGACATCTTTAAAATCGCGGCTATTCCGCACAACGCTGCTGCGGCTAAATGCTTTACGGATGATCGCTGCAAACTGGGCGCGGGTAACAGCCTGTCTGGGCTTAAAGGTTCCATCCGGAAACCCTGCAATAATTTCTTCTTCGGCTAGGGTTTCAATAAAAGGGCGCGCCCAGTAGTCTGAGGATACATCGCTGAAGGACGCGGACTGGGCGATCGCTGAAGTCATGAGTGCCCCAGGAAATACAGCAGCGCCTAGGCTACTGCCTACCATCATCACCGCCGAAACTTTAAAGGCGCGGTTCAAAAAATAAGTCATTGTCAAAAAACCTCTGTCACCTAAACGGTCATCAAGCAAATATCATCTAAATGCATATCAAGCGGCTCTACCCTTGATTGTGAAATTTCCCCCCAAGTCATGCATCTAGCTGAAGTCTGAGATTGGGAAATAAAACCGATAAACTTCGTTTAACGCCTAATTGCTCCAGATTTCGCCTTAGTTATTGATCTGTATAGATAGTAGCAAAGCGTTGAGTGCCAGCCCAAAACTGCCGAGCAAGAATTTACATTCCTCGGAGTAGAGTTAGGACTGAACCGCCAAACTGAATCGGCAAACTGAACCGCTAAACTTAATCGGCAAACTGGGCTCCCAATTTTTAAGGAAGCTTTGCTCGGCGCTAAAGCTAGCAGCGAGTCCAACCTTTGCAACGAGCCTCAAAAAGCAGGCTCAGGTGCTAGGTTCAAAAAGAGTCTGAATTTGAGCAGCAATCCGGATAGATGCACCCGGTTTCCCCATTCGCCGTTGGCCATTGGCAGCGTAGAGCGCTTGGGGTAATGACTTGAGGATGGCGTTCAGGGTTCCTGGAATTGCTTGGGGATGGTTGACAAAATGAATCGATTCCCCCAATAGGCGCGACTGGGCTTCTGCAAACGCCCAGGTAAACTGTGGACCTGCCCCAGCGAGGGTAATGACTGGTTTGCCGAGGCCAACACACTGCTCTGTTGCAGTGCCCGCCATGGCGATCGCTACATCGGCTAGGTGCAGACCATCGCTAAAGGCTTGCTGCACAAGCAAAAGTTGAGCATTTTGCAGAATCAGCCGCTGATGGGGCACCTGCCAATCTGGGTGTTGAGGATCGTGTTGCCACCCACTAGCAGTCGCGATCGCCTGAAGCTGATTCAGATCTAGTGCACTGGCGATCGCCGCCAGAAAGACCAGGCTTCCTAGGTTTTGGGCTAGGGGCGTAATCCCTTCCAGGATAAGCTGCCAGTTGGCGTAGGCTTCAGGCGATCGCGACCCCGGCATGAGCAAAACGATGGGCGCGTCAGGCAGCCGCTCACGGGTGATTCGTCCCTGAGGGGCCAGGTCATCCAGCATGGGGTTTCCCAGGTCATGCACAGGAATCGGCCACTGCCTAAGAACCGCTGCGGTCAGAGCATCGCGGGGGAAGACGGCTTTGCATTGGGGATGCTCCATTAGCCAGCGCTCCCAGGGGTGATATACACAGTCGAGCCAGCGATGCACGGGCGATCGCGGCAGGGCAGGAGCGGGTAGCGCTGCACCCTGATCTGGGCGCAAATAGTATTCTGACTTTGCAGTGCCGATAAAGGCAAAAGTTGACCCGCTCCATCGGGCAAATAGGAGCGGCACGATATCCCCCACCGCCAAAATGCTGCCACCCTCTGCTGCCCACTGGCGACAGGCTTGAAGCTGCATCCAAGTCAGCGATAAAAGACCGGAGCGTAAATCACGCAAAAGCGCTCCATGGTTCATGTAAAAGAATCCACTGGAGGGCATGGCTTGCTGAATAGGGCCGTAGCGCGAAATTCCAGCCTGCTGATAGGCATTGCCTTCACCCACAATGGGCATGGCCTGAATTTTCCAGGCTGGACAAAGCTGATGCACCTGGCGCAAAACGCGCACCGCCACCTCATCTTCACCGTTGCCGTTGCTAAGGGCGAGCAGTCTCAAGAGCGCTTTCCATAAGGATTGAATGGTTTGGGGGTTTGGGGTCTGGGGGCTTAATGTCTTAGTAGCTTAATGGCTTAGCTATTTGGGCTGTAGCGCCTCTAGGAAAGGCTTCACAACCCAGTTCAGTCCAACCTTGACTTGATGATCGAGGGTCGGCATCCGAGTGAGGTAGACCAGCCGTCGGGCAACGGAAGCTAGGGGGCCGTCTAGGGTCACGCCCAGGCCTGCCAAGGCGGCTGTTTCGGTGCCGAGGGTCAGCATTTCACCAAGGTGAGTATAGCGAAAAGGTAGGAGAGATCTGTGATTAATCAGCGCCCAAATATTCCAGGCAGCGCAGCTAGACTGCTGGAGCGCAGCTTGAGCGGTGGCGGGGACTTGAGCTTGATTAGCGTCAACGCTGTCTGCCACGTCCCCCAGCGCAAAAATATGGGGATATTCGGCAAGCTGGAGGGTGGCGGTGGTGGGAATGCGTCCCCCCGCTGTATGGGCTACGGGCAGATCCTGAATCGGCTGGGCGATCGCATTGCCGACCGTCCACAGCACAAGATCTGCCCCAATGGTATCGTCTTGTCCTTTATAGTTCAGCACCACAGAATCTGCCGTGACCTGCTTAAGCGCGGTGTCTAGATCAATCCAAATTCCGCGATTATCAAGGGCTTTTTGAGCACTAGTGCGGTTAAAGCTTGGAGACTGCTTCAAAATGCTGTCGTTGCGGTCAATCAGACGAATTCGGCCGCGATCGCCAAGACGATCCGCCAGCTTACAGGCCAGCTCCACGCCGCTAGGGCCAGCGCCAGCCACCACCACGCGGATACTCTCTTGCGCCGAAGTCTCAAGCTGGCTGAGGCGCGCAGTCAGTCGATGGGCATCATCTACACTGCGGAAAGGGACGGCATACTCGGCAGCACCAGGCACCAGATCAAGGGGCGTTTCGCCACCCAAAGCCAACACAAGATAGCCATAGTCTAGGGTTTCGCCAGAATGAAGCGCGACCTGCTGCTGCGCCAAGTCGATACGCTCTACCCTATCTTGGCGAAACTGAATGGAGGTATTGGCCAACAGGCTGCTAAAGGGTGGCGCAATTTCCCAGGTTTCTAGCTCGCGGGTCACAAGCTCGTACAGTAGGGGTAAAAAGACAAAGCGGCTGTGCTGATCCACCAGGGTAATGCTCGGTCGGCCCTGAGGCCAGGGAAACTGGCTTAAGCGAAGGACGGTATACAGGCCGCCGAAGCCGCCACCCAGAATGACGATGGAAGGGTTGCTTTGGGCCATGAGGTTTGGGCTTGGGGTAAAGATGGGGGAGTAAAGCTGAAAAATGAGTAGACGTTTAGAAAACTTTACTTTCAGGATATCTTACCCATCCAGATCTTACCCACTCAGGATTTGCCCCCCTACCCTAAGCTTTACTCGTCCAAACTCTATCTATCAAAGACTGACGCATCAACGGGATAGGTTTCGCCCTCAATAGACACGCGATCGCCCAGAGTCAGCTTTCTGCCGCGACGGGTTTCCAGCACCCCATTCACCTCCACAAAACCATCTTGAATAAGGAGCTTAGCCTGTCCGCCTGTGGTGGCTAGACCCTGTAGCTTCAGGAATTGATCCAGCTTAATAATAGGGACAGATAGCGGCGAATTTGTAGATTGGGAGTCTACAGATTGAGCGTCTGCAGATTGGGAGCCTGCAGATTGAGCGTCTACAGATTGAGCGTCTACAGATTGAGCATTCACAGATTGAAGATTAGCCATCATTTAGCTCAGTCGGGTGAGTTGGACACGGTATCGATTTTTTTTAGTGACGACAATTTCGCCAACCGTGAGGCGACCCTTGCCGCGAATGGCCACAAGGTCGCCATCCTTGAGGGCGTGGCTGGGCTGGGAGATTTCTTTCCAGTTCACCCGTACCTCGCCACCGCTAATGAGGTCAACCATCTTACTGCGGGACATGCCAAACCCCGCCGAGGCGATCGCATCCAGCCGGAGAGAGGCTTCCACCGTAGCCAGCTCCTTTTTACGCGGCTCCCGTACCTGAAGTTCGTCGAAGGGAATGGTGGTCACCTTGACCGGAACCGTACGCACCTGGGTCATGGCCTGCTCCAAAAAGTCTGCCAGCTCTGGCACGACGATCGCTTGCGCACCACGCTCCCCAAGGACTAAGATATCGCCTACCTTTTCGCGCACTAAGCCGGTGCCGAGCAGTGCCCCCAGAAAATCACGGTGCGTGGCGGGGTCAAACAAAAAGTTTCCGGCTATCCGCAGGGCCGTTAGCTCAACCTGCGCTGGCTCAAGGGGAATTTCAGAACGAGCGATCGCAAGCCGCTGCCGCTCAGCCTGCGGATAGCCTCCCCAAGCCAAACAGTCAACCTCTGTCAGCTTAGCCAAAACGGTCTTAGCCTCAGCAAGTTCTGGAGGTGATAAAAAATCAGTACAAACCACCTCCCAGGTTTTGAGGGCTTGATCGGTTTGGTCTAGAACGCGTGAAATGCGATCCAGATTTTCAATCCCCTTTAAGAGATCGGCTTTAGGCAACATAGGGCACTTTGAAAAGTTTTTAAAAGGTTTTTAAGAAGATCAAATCAAATCCGCAAGATTGAGCAGAGGGGCCTCTAGCGTATTGCCTTTGGGCCAAACACACTCTCGCTTCCTTCAGTCTACCGTCTGGATTTTAAACTCCGGCATTAGCGCCTGTAACTCGCCTGAAGTGATGCGGCTACCCGAAGATTCGGGTGAGAACAGGCCGCGCTAAGACCTGACGGCGGTTTTTTGTGCAAACTTTGTCTAAATTCCATTTTTGAAAATTGTGCTATCTTTCAAAAAGACAGTTCGTACATAACGTTTCTCTCAATCCGTCCAGGAATTTAGGAGGTGATGCCCATGTCAGACAGTAGTAAACGCGTGGGTCGTCAGATTGATCAAAGCCGACTGTGTGCCGAGGCTGTTCTCTAGCCAATATTATCCAGCGACAGGTCGCTTGGCGTAATTGCGTCGGGAGTTCCCCCGGCAGTCAGGTTCAATCTTGAAGACCCGCTAGACCGCTCTCAACTAGACAAATTTCTGTGCCTTTGCCCAGGGTTTTGTTAGCCGTTGAGAGCGGATAGTTTTTTAAACGCTAACTCACAGGCGTTAAGCAATCGTCAAGAATCAATTGCCAAGAATCAATCGCTAAGTCTAGGGTAGTGCTAGATGGAGGCGATCGCGTCTTTCCTAAAAAGTTGACGATCATCCTGTGGTTCATGGCATAATAAGTATCGCAAGTTTTGGCTCAGTAGCTCAGTTGGTTAGAGCAGGGGACTCATAAGCCCAAGGTCGGCAGTTCAAATCTGCCTTGAGCCATTTGATAGTGCATTAAATTATTGCGGGACAGGTTATGAGGTCATGCCAAGTCCAGGGACAGACCGCCCACCCCGCTCGTTGCGCTGCCGTGGTACTGAAACGACGATGCTACCTATCCCGTTGAAGTAGCTCACGATCAGTCTGATCGTCACTTTCCTTGATGCCCATAATTTCCCAAACTTGTTTTGTCTACGATGTCAGCATCCCGTTTGCTTTCATCTGGAAAGCATTGCTGCTGTTTTTCGACAAATGACCGTAATATCGCTGACGACCGCTGGGTGATTTGCCCTGTTGATGGGGACTGGAACAACCACACAGATGACATTCCATTGACACTATTGCAGAATAGAGCTTTCCCCCATTTTACCTCGCCCACTATATCTCGACGCACTACCGAACGGTTACAGCACTGCTGTGATGGCTGTCGCTTGTTACTTCAGGGAGCTTTGTCTAATCCCAAGTGAGCCACTGCTCACATCCATATCCGTGAGCTGAGGCCTGCTTCTTTTGGATTGTATATTGACTGGACGGTGTACCTAACCCTTCGGTAAATGCTTGAGCTAGACTTTTGTATCGCCACTAACAGAATCGATTTCACGACTCGTCCAATGTAGGAATATCCATATTTACTGCTCCCCACCCTAGAGGCCTCGCTCGATGTTTTTACAAGTTAAGGGTCTGAATAAGCATTTCACAACAAAGAATGGCCCCCTCGTGGTGCTGAAAGACATTGATATGGATATTGCCCAGGGCGAGTTTATCTGCGCAGTAGGGGCATCGGGGTCGGGGAAATCGACCCTGCTGCGCCAGATTGCAGGTCTGGATGCACCCACCACGGGAGAAGTGCGTATTGACGGAAAGCGAGTGGAGGGGCCAGGGCCTGATCGCGGCATGGTGTTTCAGCACTATACGCTCTACCCCTGGATGAATGTGCAGCGCAATACGGAGTTTGGCCTCAAGCTACAGGGCGTGCCTAAAAAGGAGCGGCGGGAACAGGCCAGCTATTACCTGAATGTGGTAGGTCTCACAAAGTTCGCTAAGGCGCTGCCCAAGGAGCTGTCTGGCGGGATGAAGCAGCGGGTGGCGATCGCCCGTGCCTTGGCGTCTGAACCCAAAATTCTGCTGATGGACGAACCCTTTGGGGCGCTGGATATCCACACCAAGGAGTCGATGCATGAATTCATGATTGACCTCTGGCAGCGCACCAACATCACGATTTTTATGATCACCCATGATGTGGAAGAGGCGGTCTTTCTCTCGAACCGGATTTATGCCCTGGGGGCGCGACCTGGCACCGTCCGCAAAGAAATGATCATCAATCTGCCCGACCGCACCGCAATGGTGAAGCGCCACAACAAATTCCATGACTATCGGGATGAGCTGATGGACTTAATGCGCACCCACGGCAAAGAAGCGATTGCCGCGATCGCCGCCTAGCAAAACTTCCAGACAGCAACAGATGGCAGCATCGAAAATCGCCTTCAGGGTCTAGATACAGCAACTTTAACAAATGCCAACATTCAGCTCATTGGCACTCGTTTTATGCGACCTTGAGTAACAGACTCTATCGCGCGCATGACTTTGGGCTATGTCAAACCCTACCTCGAACCCCGATTCAACCCCCGCTTCCAACCTCGGCTCAACCCCCACCATTGAATCCATCCTCCACGAAGATCGGCTGTTTCAGCCCCCTGCCGAACTCGCTGCCCAGGCTAAGTTCAAATCCTTTAGCGACTATGAAGCTATTTATGCCAAGGCAAAAGCAGATCCTGCGGCCTTCTGGGGAGAGCTGGCGCAGCAGGAGCTTCACTGGTTTGAGCCTTGGAAACAGGTATTGGACTGGCGGCCACCCTTTGCTAAGTGGTTTGAGGGCGGCAAGATCAATATTTCCTACAACTGTCTAGACCGCCACCTCACGACCTGGCGGAAAAATAAAGCCGCGCTGATCTGGGAGGGCGAACCTGGTGACTCTCGCACCCTCACCTACGCCCAGCTTCACCGTGAAGTCTGCCAGATGGCGAACGTGCTCAAAGAGCTAGGGGTACAAAAGGGCGATCGCGTGGGAATTTATATGCCCATGATCCCTGAAGCTGCGATCGCCATGCTGGCCTGTGCGCGAATTGGTGCGCCCCATAGCGTCGTGTTTGGCGGGTTTAGTGCAGAGGCCCTGCGCGATCGCCTCGTGGATGCCCAAGCCAAGCTTGTTATTACAGCAGATGGTGGCTTCCGCAAAGATAAAGTGGTGGCCCTCAAAGAACAGGTGGATAACGCCCTGGCCAACAATGCCGCCCCCTCCGTCCAGAATGTCTTAGTCGTGCAGCGCACCAAAGAGCCGATTATCATGGAGACGGGGCGAGATCACTGGTGGCACGAGCTCCAGACCAACGCTTCCGCCGACTGTCCAGCCGAGCCCATGAACAGCGAAGACATGCTGTTTATTCTCTACACCAGCGGCAGTACGGGCAAGCCCAAGGGCGTGGTGCATACCACCGCTGGCTACAACCTCTACACCCACGTCACCACCCAGTGGACTTTTGACCTCCAAGACACCGATATCTACTGGTGTACCGCTGATGTGGGCTGGATTACGGGGCACAGCTATATTGTGTACGGCCCCCTGTCCAACGGCGCAACCACAGTCATGTATGAAGGCGTTCCGCGCCCCTCCAATCCGGGCTGCTTTTGGGACGTGATTGAAAAGTACGGCGTCACGATTTTTTATACTGCCCCCACCGCCATTCGCACCTTCATTAAGATGGGCGACCAACACCCCAAGGCGCGCAATCTTTCGTCCTTAAGAATCTTAGGCACCGTAGGCGAACCCATTAACCCCGAAGCCTGGATGTGGTATCACACCGTCATTGGCAAAGAGCGCTGCCCCATCGTTGATACCTGGTGGCAGACCGAAACTGGCGGCTTTATGATCACGCCGCTGCCGGGGGCAACCCCTACAAAGCCCGGTTCCGCCACCCGACCCTTTCCGGGAATCTTAGCCGAGGTGGTGGATCTAGACGGCAACCCAGTCGCAGATAACGAAGGGGGCTACCTAGTGATTACGCACCCCTGGCCAAGTATGCTGCGCACGGTCTACGGAGATGACGATCGCTTCCGCCGCACCTACTGGGAGCATATTGCGCCCAAGGACGGGCAATATCTTTACTTTGCTGGGGACGGGGCCCGTCGGGATGAGGACGGCTACTTCTGGATCATGGGCCGCGTGGACGATGTGATCAGCGTCTCCGGCCATCGCCTCGGAACAATGGAAATTGAGTCGGCCCTAGTATCCCATCCAGCAGTGGCGGAAGCCGCTGTAGTGGGTCGTCCTGACGAGGTAAAGGGGGAAGACGTCGTGGCTTTTATCACCCTAGAGGGCACCTACAGAGGCAGCGACACCCTTAAAAGCGAGCTGAAACAGCATGTGGTCGCTGAAATTGGGGCGATCGCCCGTCCCAGCGATATTCGTTTTGCGGACGCCCTCCCCAAAACCCGCTCCGGCAAAATAATGCGGCGCTTACTGCGCACCTTAGCGAGCGGCCAGGAAGTCTCTGGAGATACCTCTACCCTAGAGGATCGATCTGTCCTTGATGCCTTACGGGAAGACGCCTAGGGTCAAGGGATAGAACAGGATTTGGATTGAGCGCGATCGCGCTCAATCCAGCATGAGCCCTTAATCCAGCATAAGTTTCGAAGCTACTTGAAACTTATGGCCCCTCTTGTTTTTCTAAAATTCGCCGCCAGACCTGCCAAGATGAATACCCTAGCAGCAGGGTAGCTCCTGTTGCATAGGCTTTGCCCCCAGGGACTCCCGCATAGGTCAGGGCAATACTGCCGACCCAGAACGCTAACGAATAAATAAACAGCACAATGCTGCGCTGCGAAAGCCCCGCCTGGAGCAAACGGTGGTGGAGGTGACGTTTGTCGGCAGTGAAGGGCGACTTTCCACGGCTGAGGCGGTCAATTACAACGGTCGAAGTATCCAGAATCGGAACTGCCAAGATAATAAAGGGCAGCACCACTGCAACCGTTGTCACGCTCTTGACCAGCCCAACAATGCCCAAAGCCGCAAGGGTATAGCCCATAAAGTAAGCGCCCCCGTCCCCCATAAAAATCTGGGCGGGGTTAAAGTTATATCGCAAAAAGCCTAGGGCTCCTCCTGCCAGCGTCGCCGCCAAAAGCGCCGCCACGGGCTGATTCATGTAGAGACTTACCGCCAGCATAATGACCGCCGCAATACCAGCGATGCCAGCCGCCAAGCCGTCGAGACCATCCATGAAATTCATGGCATTGGCAACCCCAACCAGCCAGATGACCGTAAACGGCAGGCTTAGCCAGCCGAGCTGGACAAGCCCGTAGAACGGAATGGTAAAGAAATCAATGCTCACGCCCAAGTGCCAAGCGGTTACGGCAACCCCAATCTGGAGAACCAGCCTTAACAACGGCGACAGCGTAAACAAATCGTCCAGGAGACCAATGGCAAAAAAGCAAAACCCACCCCCCACAACGCCCAGAAGTTCATAGCCAGAGGTGGAGGGCAGTTCGCTAAAACCTCCAGAAATCCAGATCACTAGCCAAGCGCTCAGGTTTCCAATAAAGATTGAAACGCCCCCTAGTCGCACCATGGGCTTTTTATGAACTTTACGCGGATCCGGAAGGTCTACATAGCCGCTTTTTAGACCAATCTTTTTAACGATTGGCGTGCTCCACAGGACAACCAGTGTAGAAATCAAAAAAGCAACCAGATGATAAGGCATCCGAGTAATGCAACCGTCGAGAGAAACAATAGCTGATGCAGAGTCTACCTTAGTCTTTCAACGCTGTCACACCTAATTTCGCAAGTCTACAGGTCATTGACCTCGGAAATCGGTGGATTTATGCACTAATGAGGAAGTTTAGCCCAAAAGATAACGGCCAGAAATATTCTTAATTCCCAGCCTTTCTCTCTATATTATGGTACCTAGCATATACCTAGCACACAGCCACCATCCCAGAACGCTCTATTGAGCTATCTGGACTATGTACCCTGGCGCTGTCTTAAGGAGAGTCTAAGTCAGCACAGGCAGAGGCACTCTCAGGTGGGGGTAAAGTGGAAAGCGATCGCAGAGATTTGCCACGCGCTTTCGGCAGTCTTGCCGCACGGATTCATCTTCTGGATTGAGCAGACAGTCCGCAATAATATTGGCAATTTCTATAAACTCTGGCTGACCCATCCCGCGAGTCGTCATGGCCGCAGAGCCGAGACGCAGACCACTGGTTACAAAGGGTGATTCGGGGTCAAAAGGCACCGTATTTTTATTGGCCGTAATGTTGACCTGGCTCACAAGCTGGTCAGCCAGTTTCCCCGTCATGCCGATGGAGCGCAGATCCACCAGCAGCAGATGGTTATCAGTGCCGTTGGAAACGATTTTAAAGTTCCTGGCCTGAAGCTGAGCGGCAAGGGCTTGGGCGTTTTTAATGACCTGCTCCCCATAGGCTTTAAATTCAGGCTTGAGCGCTTCGCCAAAGGCAACGGCCTTTCCAGCAATGACGTGCTCTAGAGGCCCTCCTTGGGAACCCGGAAAAACGGACTTATCGAGCTTTTTGCCTAGCTCTGCATCGCGGGTCATAATTAAGCCGCCTCTGGGGCCACGCAGGGTTTTGTGGGTGGTGGTAGTTACCACATCGCACAGGGGTAGCGGGTCAGGGTGCAGTCCGGCTGCAACGAGTCCGGCAATATGGGCAATATCTGCCAGGAGGTAGGCTCCCACTTCGTCAGCAATGGCGCGGAATTTATCAAAGTGGATGGTGCGCGGGTAAGCGGAGTAGCCACAAATAATCAGCTTGGGGCGATGCTCTAAGGCAATTTGGCGAATTTGGTCGTAGTTAAGCTGCTCGGTCACGGGATCTACGCCGTACTGCACGACCTTAAACCATTTGCCAGAGACGTTTACGGGGGAGCCGTGGGTTAGATGCCCCCCGTGGGATAAATCCATGCCCAGGATGGTGTCGCCGGGCTGTAGCAGGGTGAGGAAGACGGCAAAGTTGGCCTGAGCGCCGGAGTGGGGCTGTACATTAGCGTGGGCTGCACCAAAGAGCTGCTTGACGCGATCAATGGCAAGCTGCTCCACCCGGTCTACAAATTCACATCCGCCGTAGTATCTCTTCCCTGGCAAACCTTCCGCGTACTTATTGGTCAAGACTGACCCCTGAGCAGCCATGACAGCGGCGGAGGTAAAGTTCTCGCTGGCAATGAGCTCAAGGTGATCACGCTGGCGCTGGAGCTCTTGCTGTAAGACTTCTGCAACCTGCACATCGCTTTCTGCCAAAAAATCAAGGTTCGCCTTTGTCACGGGAAAGTCCTCTTTCGATTGCTGAATTTCAGGTCTGGGTTTCAATGCTTGGGGTTTGATGCCTGGGGTTTGATGCTGAACAAGGTGTATTGCGCTAAGAGCCTGTTGTCCTGAGGGCTCATTACGCTAAGGGCTCATTGCACTAAGGGCCTATGTTTCGAGAACTGGGGCGATCGCGCGTCTCTGAGCCGTTGATATAGCTAAGCAATGAACATGGCTAAGCTATAAGTCCCGCCAAAGTACTAGCAATTGGGCACCCAGCTATCATACCTTAATCTTTCTTTGAGAAGATGTGACGGTATGCCCAGAGGCTGGTGTAGAGAAGGAGTACTAAGGAAGGAAGCTAGGGAAGGCAACCATAGAGACACCTTCTAGAGATGCCAAACGAATATCCCAAACGACCGTCTTTCTATAGCCTTCACCAAAGCACCATGTTGACAAAGCACTAAAAATGGGAACCTTAAGACAGTAGTGATTAGGAGTGCAGTGATTAAAAGTGCCAAGGGAACGTGGCGCTTGCGAAATAACAGTGCCCAATCATGGTGGTTAGTCATGATGCTGAGTCAGTGCAAAATTTCAGCATTGCCCACAGCAGTGATTTAGATCGCACCATTCATGAATACAACGCTATAAAATTCAGCATTAAGCGCCAATTCTCAATTTATTGTTTCTCCAATTCATTGTTGCAAGACCGTATCTTGAAAACCATTATTTTGAGCCCTGATTTAAGACCAACATAAAGACCGACGCATAAAAGCTGACCATAACATTACGCCCTAAATACGCCCTAGATACGCCCTAGATTGTGAATGGGAGATAACCTTCCTTGTCCGAAACGTTTCTCTACGACATCAACCCCTATACCCCAGCTCGGCGAACCTATGAGCCTCGTGCAGAGTACGAGCAGCCCCTGACGCCCGTGCGCCACCTTCTTGTGGTCGAAGACTCTGAGGGTCAGCGGCTGTTGTCTTTGGAGTCAACTTCTCACTCCCTCGGCCGAGATCCCACCAACTCGATTGTGCTGCAATCCAAGGCTGTTTCCCGTCAGCACGCGATGCTGCTGCGGGTCACGAGTAGCGACCCAAACAGCTACGGATTTTTGATTATTGACGGCAACTTGCAGGGAAAGCGCAGCACCAACGGCATTAAAGTAAACGGTCAGAAATGCCATTCTCATCGCCTCAAGCACGAAGATTTTTTGCTGATTGGCAACCAGGTGAGAATCCGGTACTTGGTGCTGCAAAACCTAACGGACGATGATTTTGCAGAGTATTCTCGTCAGGTTGATTTTACAGGCCTGCTCCAAGAAAGTGAGCATCCCATCTCGCCGACCATTCCTCCAGTCCAAGAGCAAGAGTCCGATGAAGCCTCCCTGCTGCGGCTAGCATCCTTTCCAGAAATTATCCCTAGCCCCATGTTTGAGATTAACCTCAATGGGGAGCTGACCTACTTCAACCCAGCCGCCGCCAGTATTTTTCCGGACTTGGCCCACCTCGGTATGGAACACCCCATGCTAGAGGGGTTATTTTCTTTAGTGCAGCAATCGCGTTCCAATGTTTTGGTTCGTGAGGTGGCGGTAGACCAGCAGGTGTTTGAGCAGTCCATTCACTATATTTCCGAAAGTGACCTGATTCGCAGCTGTGTCTTTGATATTACAGAACGCAAACACGCGGAATCCGAGCTCAGAAAACGCGATCGCCTCCTTCAGAGCGTTGCAGAAGCCACAACCCATCTGCTGGCCAACGTGGGCTACGACTCCGCCATCAACGAAGCGCTCGCTACCCTCGGAAACTCCGCCCGCGTGGATCGGATCTGCATCACCATGAACCACTCTCACCCCACCACGGGGGATATTTCAAGCAGCATGCGGTTTGAATGGGTTCAAGATGAAATTTCTTCCATTTTGCGCAGCCCCCACCGCCACAACCAGCCCTACCGGAGTTCTGCCTTCAAGCGCTGGTATCACCTCCTCACAGACGAGAAATCCATTAGTGGATTAACCCACAACTTTCCAGAAGCTGAGAAAAACATCCTGCTCGAAGACGGGGTTCTCTCCGTGTTGGTCGTCCCCATTATCGTAAATCACGACTTTTGGGGATTCATTGAGCTGCATCAATGTTCCGAAGAATACGAATGGTCTTTTCAGGAAGAGTCCGTGATCTTTGCGATGGCGGCCAGCATCAGCGCGGCGCTCCAGCGCCAAGAAACCGAAGAAATTATCCACCATCAGGCGTTCCATGATGCGTTAACCAGTCTGCCCAACCGTGTACTGTTCAACGATCGCCTAGATCTCGCCTTAGCAACCGCTCGCCGCAACGAACATAGCCTTGCGGTGATGTTTTTGGACTTAGATCGCTTCAAAATTATTAACGACACCCTCGGCCACTCCATTGGGGATGCCCTCCTCAACGAAGTAGCCCAGCGACTCCAGACCTGCCTCAGGGATGGAGATACTATTGCCCGATGGGGGGGGGATGAATTTACCGTCCTGCTGCCGCAAATTCATGATGTTGAAGACGCCACAAACGCTGCAAGCCGGATTTTAAATGCGCTAAAGACACCCTTCCGGATCAGCCAGCAGGAGCTTTTTGTTGATACGAGTATCGGCATTGCCCTGTATCCCCAAGATAGCGACATTGCCGAGACGCTTCTGCAAAACGCAGACGTTGCGCTGTATCGGTGCAAAGAACAGGGAAGGGGCGGCTATCGGCTCTACTCCCCAACCATGAACTCAAAGGCACCAGAGCTCTTTGTTCTAGAGAACAGCCTGCGTCATGCCCTAGAGCGGGACGAGTTTATCATTTACTACCAGCCCAAAGTAGATGCCCTTACAGGCTTCATTGTGGGGCTAGAGGCTTTGGTGCGATGGGAACATCCAGAATTAGGACTAATCTCGCCTGCGGTCTTTATTCCTCTGGCTGAAGAAACTGGACTCATTGTTGAAATTGGCACCTGGGTTCTCCAAACGGCCTGTGACCATGTGGTGCAGTGGCACCGTGCCGGACTCTGTCCCCTCTCTATTGCGGTCAACCTCTCGGCACGCCAGTTTTTTCAGCCCGACTTGGTGAAAGTGATTGCCCAAGCCCTGGCTCAAAGTCAGCTTGACCCGCAGTATCTAGAGCTAGAGATTACCGAAACCATTGCCGTGAAGCACATGGAGTTTAGCCAATCTGTCCTCCAGCAAATCCAGGACATGGGAGTCCATATTGCGATGGATGACTTTGGGACAGGCTACTCCTCTCTCAATTACTTAAAGCAGCTACCGCTCAACACGCTAAAAATTGACCGTTCTTTTATCTGCGACCTCAAGCCTAATTCTAAAGATCTAAAAATTGTGGATGCGGTCATTGCGCTAGGTCAAGGGCTTGATCTTAAAGTTGTGGCTGAGGGGGTTGAGACGGCGCAGCAGGTTGAGCTTCTCCGTCAACTCAACTGCGATATTCTCCAGGGCTATCTGTTTAGCCGCCCCATTACGTTTGAAAAGATGACTGAAATGCTCAAGACTAACTGGCTACAACGCCAGCAGCAGAAGCTAATGATTCTAAATTAAGCACGTCAGGGTTAGGAGCTTCAGGATCAGGAGCTTCAGAAAGGCTATAAATCCTAGTCACTAAACCCTAGTCACTAAATCCTAGTGACCGTAGCAAGGCCTAAGACCGCAACAGGGAAATTTGGTGTTCTGGGGGGTCGTAGCCTAAATGTTTCCAGGCAGCAGGAGTGGCAACTCGTCCGCGCGGGGTACGGTTAAGGTAGCCAATTTGCAGTAGGTAGGGCTCATAGACTTCCTCAACGGTTTGGGAGTCTTCTCCGGTGGCTGCGGCCAGAGTCTCTAGCCCCACGGGGCCACCGTTATAGTGCTCAATCATGACGCTCAGGAGGCGGCGATCTGTCCAGTCTAGGCCGCAGGGATCAACGTTAAATAGCTCTAGGGCTTCGATCGCCACGTCCTGAGTCACGATCGCCTGCTGCTTGACCGAGGCATAGTCCCGCACCCGCTTGAGCAACCGATTGGCAATGCGAGGGGTGCCCCGCGATCGCCTTGCCACCTCTTCCGCTGCCTCTGGTGTAATCTCCATCTTAAGAATTTGAGCGGTGCGCACAATAATTTGGCTAAGCTCGTCGGGTTCATAAAACCGAAGGCGCTGCACAAACCCAAAGCGATCGCGCAGGGGTGAAGTGAGGGCACCCACGCGGGTGGTTGCACCGATGAGGGTAAAGGGCTGAATCGGCAGGCTGCGAATTCGTGCGGACTGGCCTTTACCGATAGTGATGTCTAGACGAAAATCTTCCATCGCCGGATACAGCAGTTCCTCCGTCATCCGCGAGAGCCGATGGATTTCGTCAATAAACAAAATATCGCCGCGCTGCATATTCATCAGCAATCCCACAATATCCCGTGGACGCTCTAGGGCAGGGGCGCTGGTGACTTTGCAGCTCACCTGCATTTCGGTAGAAAGGATCAGCGAAATGGTGGTTTTGCCCAGCCCTGGCGGCCCATAGAGCAGCAGATGATCCAGCGGCTCTTGACGGAACTGAGCGGCCTGAATCGCAATCTGAAGCACTTCCTTGAGCTCGCGCTGACCAATATATTCTGAAAGCTTTTGCGGCCTGAGCTTTTCGTCATTTTGGCTGCGCCGCTCCTCTCCTTCTGCCTCTGGTCTAACGATGGATGCGGCTGGAGTTGGGCTGGCGGCGGCATTTGCTGCAACGCCTACTGTATCGCCTGCTGTAGCCTTGATATTTGCTTCAGGGCTGGCACTTAACGCCAAATCGGTCTGCGCTACAGTAGATGACTTAGAAACCCTCTGATCTGGAAGAGAAGATTCACCTCCTTTGCGCGATCGTGGCGTCTTTTCGGGCGGTGGAGATTGATTGTGGGAAGAGACAATAGCCATGATGCGACCCGTTTATTCCCGACTGGGTAGGATTCTGAACTGACGCCTTCACGAGACGGGGCCTGCGGTCACAATCAAAAGGTGATCGGGCTGAACCAGTGCCTGAATGGCGTCATTGATTTCCGCCATCGTCACTGCGTCAATACGGCGAGGAAAATCCCGAATTTCTTCAATGCTGATGCCCTCCACCGCGTTAGAGAGAATGCGCTGGGCCACGGTATCAAGGCTGGCTAGCTCTACGGGGTAGCTATTGATAATACTCCGCTTGGCGGTCTTAAATTCAGCTTCAGAGACTCCCTCTTTACGCAATTGGTGTAGAAGGGCCAGGGTGCTTTGAATGGCTTTTTCAGTATCTTCTGGGGAGGTTTGCATTTCAATCACAAACGGGCCGGCCTGCTGACCTGCGGCAAAGTAGCTATAGATGCCGTAGGTGAGCCCCTGGCGATCGCGGATTTCTGTGCCTAGGCGGCTAGAGAGGGTATCGCCTCCCAAAATGTAGTTGAGCACCAGCGCCGCATAAAAGCGCGGGTCTTGGCGCTGAATGCCGGGATAGCCCATATGGGTAACGGCCTGGGTTTTGCCCGGAAGCGGCTCCTGGACGCGCTGAACGGTTTTAGGCAGTTCCGCAATAGCAGTAGGGAGTGGTTGTCCCTGAGCCTTAGCACGCCAGTCTCCAAAAATGTCTTGAAGCTGCGATCGCACTTCAGCGCGATCAAAGTCTCCCACTAGGGTTAGCACCGTTTGCTGAGGCGTATAGCGCTCCTGATAGAACCGCAGCAGGTCTGCCTGAGTAATGGATTTAAAGCTTTCCACCGTGGGAAAGGGATGAAAGGAATGGGTTGGCGGGTAGAGCTTTTGCTGCAAAACCCGACGGGCGAGATGGGCAGGGTCATCCAGCTCCATTTGAGTGCTCGCGATCTCCTGCTGACGGGAAAGCTCTAGCTCGGCAGCCGGGAACGTAGCGTTCTGGAGGACAGCGCCCAAGGTTTTGAGCAAAACCGTCAGGTCAGTGCTGAGGGCGTGCCCTTCAATTTCAACGCCTTCACGAAAGGAACTAAAGTTGAGGCTGGCCCCTCGATCTTCTAACCCCTTGGCCAGCGATCGCGCATCCTGGTCTGAGGTACCGCCCATCAGCGTTTCGGCCGTTAGACTGGCCACCCCCGCCTTGTTTTGCAGGTCAAAGCCATTGCCTGCCTGGATATGGCCATTTAGCGTCACCGTGGGCGAACTCTGATCGCTCAGCAGCAGCACCTGTAGGCCATTTTCTAGGGTGAATGTTTCAGGCAGCGCTTGAGACTTGGAGATTGGGGCAGTACCCAAGGGCGGCAAATATTGCGCCACCACGGCGGGGTCAACGGGTGCACCAGGGCTGAAGTTCTCCGTGGTTTGCTGGGCCGAGACGCCTGCTGAGACGCCCTGTTCATCCAGTTGGGTGGGTTCAAAGTAGCCGACGGTGCGTTTCTCTGGGTTGAGGTAGGTCTGGGCAACCCGCTGCACATCGGCTACGCTCACCTGCGCGATGCGCTGAAGGTAGCGATCGCTGTAGCGGTAGTCGCCAGCCACCACCTGGTTGTAGGCCAACTGACTGGCCTGGGCGTCAATATCCCGATTGCTCATTACAAAGTGCGCAATGAGCTGCGTCTTTGCGCGCTGGAGTTCCTCGGTGGAGATGGGGGTTTCTTGGAAGGCTTGAATAATCTCCAGCAAAACCCGATCGCCTTTGGCAAGGGTTTCTCCAGGATTCAGCGTCACGGAGATGTTGTACCATCCCGGCTCAATGAGGCTGGCCGAATAGGAGCCCACCTGTGCCGCAAGTCCCGGCTCTACCATTCTTTGGAAAAAGCGTGAATTGCGCCCCACAGACAGTACCGCATCCATCACGTCCAGGGCTGGAATATCAGGGTGCTGCACATCTGGAATCGGATATACCGCCTCAATGAGTGCGGCACTTCCGGGCTGCTTTAGGTGAATGGGCTGAATAAGTGACGGTTGAGCGGAAGGCGATGGCAATGACCGATCAGCACCTACCGCGATCGTCGCTTTACCCGCATCTTTAACGGCGTTTTTACCCGCGTCTTTCTGGCTGACCGAGGGCTGAACCTTACCAAAAGATTGATCCACTAGCGCCTCTAGCTTGTGTGGATCAAAGTCTCCTGTCACCACAAGCACCGCATTGTCTGGGCGGTAGTAGCGCTGATAGTAAGATCTCACCGCTTCCACAGTGAAGCGCTCCACATCGGCCTTGGTGCCGCCTACAGGCAGTCCATAGGGGTGATCGGGAAAGGCGCGCCGCATAACGGCTTCAGAGAGCCGATAGTCAGGACTGTTGTCGTAGCCCTGAAGCTCTGAAATGACCACGCGCTTTTCGCTCTCTAGCTGCTCATGGTCAATGCGGGCATGGCGCATGCGGTCTGCTTCGAGCAGCAGCAGGGCTTCTAACTTATCGCTGCTGACGGTGCCGTAGTAGGCCGTCATATCGTAGCTGGTAAAGGCGTTTGAGTTACTGCCTAAGGCGCTAAAAAGCCGACCAAACTGAATCGGGCGAGATTCGGTGCCCTTGAATAGTAAATGCTCTAGCTGATGGGAAATGCCGTTGACGCCTGCTTCCTCATTTCGTGAACCCACCCGATACCAAACCTGAACGCTCACCACTGGTGCCGTATGGATCTCTTTGGTCAAGACCGTTAGGCCATTTTCTAAAACGGTGCTTTGGACGCCACGGGTCAAGGTATTCATGGTTGCAGCAGTAGGTGGAATGGAAGCGATCGCGGCGGGGTAAACCCACACAAACCCCAGATTACACAGTAATCCGAAGCAAAACCCTAAACAGGTCAGGAGGCTGAATCGTCTCAAGTTCAAGTCAGACCTTACAAAATTGTCTCTGGCAATATTTCTGTCAATATTTCAATACTATTCTGTCTGTTAATAGGGCTCTAGTTTGCCTGCTCTGGTTTGCCTGCGCTAGCTTGCCTGGCCTATTTTTGCTTGCTCCATTGTAGTGTAGGCAAGCCGCATCGCTGCTGATTCTCCAGCTCTGCCTGTTTGCATCGGTTCCTGTCGCACCGCACAGCAAGGCCAGAAAGCAAGACCAGCACACTACCACTCGGCCTGTCCTTAAGAAATTGAGGAAGTTGTCTTGAAATCCCCACAGGGGGGATTGTTTGAATTTTAAAAATGACGTTCTAATGTAGAGGACTTTTAAGACTACATGCCCTGTATGGGCTGGTAGTTTTGAGCGCTTGCAGGATGCTGAGTCAGCACAGCCCTGCTGTATTTCAAGAGGAATTCCAAATGACTTTCGCAACTTCATGCTTCAGCGTTTTGCCGTTTGGAATGAACGGAATAGGTGGAATAGGCGGGGTAAGTATTGGCTGGCGGCCCATCGTTGCGCTTCATATTCCCGATGGATTTTTAAACCTTCCGGTCATTGGCGTCACTTGGGTCATCTCCATTGCCCTCATTGCCTTAGCACTCCAGCGTGTCCAGGCTGAGTATCAAGACCGCACGGTACCGCTGATGGGAGTCTGTGCAGCCTTTATTTTTGCTGCCCAAATGATCAACTTCCCCATTCCGGGCGGTACATCTGGCCATTTGCTGGGCGGCACCCTGGCTGGCGCGCTTTTGGGGCCTTGGGCGGGCTCTTTGGTCATGGCGGCTGTTTTTATTGTGCAGGGGGTTCTGTTTCAGGATGGCGGCATTACCGTGATGGGAGCCAATATCTTTAACATGGGGCTCATTGGCACCTTTGGCGGCTACTACTTATTTACGGCTATTCGGCGATCGCTCGGTCGAAATAAGCTTCAGTCAATGGTGGTTGCCAGCGCTGTCGGAGCCTGGGTGAGCGTGATGGCAGCGGCTTTCGTTTGTGCGATACAGCTCGCTACTTCTGGGACGGTTCCCCTTGGGGTTGCCCTCAGCGCAATGCTAGGTTGGCACGTGCTGATTGGCATTGGTGAGGCGCTGATTACCGTCGCCACTCTGACCTTTATTTGGCGATCGCGGCCTGATTTATTTTTTCACCCACCTCGACGATCTGCGGTTTCCGTGGCACAGCCTTACTCTGTGCGTTGAGCAATCTGTGCGCTAGCAATCTGTAGTGTTAATCAATCTGTCATTTCAAAAGCCGTTTTCTGGGAGGTGAGTTGATGAGTCAAAATGCAGTTCAGATTCGCAATCGTCTAGTTATATTTGGGGGGCTGGGAGTCGCCTTAGCGATCGCCCTCTTTGTCTCACCCTTTGCCAGTTCAGATCCGGATGGCCTGGATCGGGTGGCGGGAGATCTAAAGTTTGACGAAAAGGAAGCCGCCGAGAAGCCTGCTGAAAAGCTGCCCTTCTATGCGGTCTTTGATGAGTATGCGCTGCGGGGCGCACCTGAACCTATCGCAACCCCCCTCGCCGGATTAGTTGGCACCCTGGCGACCTTTGGGTTAGCCTGGGGCGTTGGCAAACTGGTAGTACGCGGCAAGTCCCACTCGGAAGACGGTTCCCAGACAGAGGGATAAACCGATTCTGAAAGGTAAACCGACGGATCAAGGTAGAGACTGGGAGCAGCAAGGACGTTTAGGAGATTAAGAAGCCTATGCTGCTGCAAATTGGGCCTTTTACGCTAGATGTAGACAGCAATCGGCCCACGTTTTGGCAATCGTTGATGCCCCAGACGCGACTCCTTTGTACCCTGATGATGGTTATGGCGATCGCCCTAACGCCAAACGGGGAATGGCTGACTTGGGGAATCTACGGCGCTGGAATTTTAGGGGTATTGCTCACGAGCCAAATCACCTATTGGGTTTTGCTGAAGCGGCTGGCCGTTGAATTTTCCTTTGTGGGCGTGGTGCTGCTGGGGACGCTCTTTCGCGAAGGGGGCATAACGCTCTGGCAGTGGGGAATTTTTACGATTACAACCCACGGACTGACCATTTTAGGAAGCGTTTCGCTGAAAGCGTTCCTGTCGCTTGTGCTGCTTAATTTTTTAACCTTAACAACCTCCGTCCCCGCCCTGCTCCATGCCCTAGCCGCCCTCAAAATGCCGCCGCTGCTGGTAGCAATTTTAGCGTCCATGTACCGCTACCTGGCGGTCTTGATTGAAGAATTTAGCGCCATGCGCCGTGCTGCACTCTCTCGCAACTTAATGAACAGCAGGCGCTGGCAGCGGCTGGTCGTGGGCAATATGATTGGGTCGCTGTTTATTCGCAGCTATGAACGAGGGGAGCGTGTTCATCAGTCGATGCTTTCCCGTGGCTACACCGGAATCCCCCGGATGGCAGCGGTTCCCCAAAGCAGACACCGCGATCGCTTTATCGTCATCCTCACCCTCCTCTTTGCGGCGCTGGGGCAAGGAATTGGGTGGTATGGAGGGGGATTGCGTTAACTTTTAGAGAATTGGTTTAAGCGCGATGGGTTTCAATGCATCACAACCCTATTTTTATTGAAAATCTGAGCTATGTTTACCCTGATGGCTTGCAGGCGCTAGCACAGATCAGCCTACAAATCAAAGCCACGGAGCGGGTGGCTTTAGTGGGGGCAAATGGCTCTGGAAAGTCCACGTTGCTGCAGCACTTTAATGGCATTTTGCTGCCCCAGAACGGCGAGATTGTGGTGGGTGAGTATCGGATGGCACCCCAAAACCTGCAGGCCATTCGGAATTTTGTGGGGCTGGTGTTTCAAAATCCAGACGATCAGCTCTTTATGCCCACGGTTCTGGAAGATATTGCCTTTGGCCCCATGAATCAAGGGATCGTGGGCGATCGCCTTGCGTTGGTCTGCCATCGCGCAATGCATTCTGTGGGGCTAGACCCAGATGCCTTTGGAGACCGCAGCACCAATAACCTATCGGGGGGAGAAAAAAAGCGGGTGGCGATCGCCGGCGTGTTGGCCATGCAGCCCGAAGTTTTGGTGTTTGATGAACCCTCCGCTCAGCTTGACCCGCGATCGCGGCGGCAGCTCATTAATCTTTTGCGATCGCTCCCCCAAACCCAGCTCATTGCCACCCATGACTTAGACCTCGCCCTAGAACTTTGCGATCGCGCCCTGGTGTTGAGTGAAGGGCGGCTGGTCTATGACGGCCCCAGTGCGGATCTATTTTATGATGCGGCCTTTCTAGAGAGCCACGCCCTTGAAATGCCCCTCAGCCATTCGCGGCCTTATTGTCAGCTTAACCATCGACCTGCCCTCCAGGTTTTACGATCACGCTAACTGTAATCACACTAACTGCAATCGCGCTAACTGCAATCGCACGAATGCCCACTCTTCCGTCTCTTACTCCTGTCTAGCGCTCATGGCTAAAATCATCACGCAGCGATCGCACCGACCAGCTACTTTAGCTGACCTCCCCAGGATCGTAGATATTTATAACTCCACCATTCCATCTCGACAGGTGACGGGGGATCTAGAGCCCATCCCGACCGATAGTCGGCTTCATTGGCTGCAGTCTCACCAATCAGACACCCGACCCCTATGGGTGGCTGAAGCAAACGCTCAGGTTGTGGCGTGGATTAGCTTTTCGGATTTCTACGGCCGCCCTGCCTACTGCAAAACCGCCGAGCTGAGTCTCTACGTCGATGAATCCGTGCGGCGCTGTGGTTGGGGTGCCTATTTACTGACGCAGGCGATCGCCCATGCGCCAGCGCTCCAGGTTAGTCGGCTCCTAGCCTTTATTTTTGGACATAATGAACCCAGCCTGAAGCTCTTTCAAAAATTTGAATTTGAGCAGTGGGGTTATTTACCAGGAGTTGCTACCCTCGATCAATGTGATCGTGACCTCGTGATTCTAGGTCGTGCGGTAAAGCCTTAGGCCCAATGAGCGTTTCGATCAGGTAGCAGCAGACGGTCTAGCGAGTTCTAGCGAATCTTCCATCGCCTGCGCCAACTGGATGTGGATTCAAGATCAGAGGTCTGCTGCTCTTGCTTGTGCCTTTCTAAAATTGTGTCGCGGCTGTCTGTTAGAGCAGGGTCGCGGTATGGAATGGAGGCGCGAGTGCGGAGGTGTTCTTGCTCCATCTGAGAAAGGGGCGGCAGCATTTCAGCGCGCCAGGCGGCTACGGTGCCCTGCGACCATTCGTGGGGGAGGGCGGCTTCACTGGGGGCAAGGGTGCCAATGTAAAGCCCCACCTCTCGCAGAGCCGTGCGTACAGCCGCAGAGCGCGAGTAGGTGGAGAGGATGCCGTCTGAGGCAAGCGCTCCGGCGATCGCCTGAAAGAACTCTACGCTCCAAAGCTGAGGGCAGCGCTGGGGGGAAAAGGGATCAAAAAAAATGGCGTCAGCTTGAAATCCTTTTTGCAGAAGCAGTTGAACCGTTTGGCGGGCGTCACCAAGCAAGAGGGCTGCGTGAAGGCGATCGCACTTGTGGTGATGGGTTTGCCCTAGGGTCTGCAAAATGGCTTGGACGGGAGAAGACCAGCAGCTCAGGAGTTCTGGCGTGAGCGCCCCAGCCGGAACGGTTGGGTCTAGCTCCAGTCCATATAGCTCAATGTGGCAGTGGGGGTTGACAGCCCAAATGGTTTCGAGGGCGGCAGCGGTGTTGTAGCCTAGGCCGTAGCAGACATCCAGTAGCCGCAGGGATGGAGACGCTGCACGAGCGGCAAGATGCGTGGCCTCTGAAAATTTCTGAAATGCCTCAGCCTTGGCCCCAGCTAGGCTATGGAATGTCTCGCCAAACTCACTGGAAAAAAATGTATAGGAGCCGTCCTGAGTAGCTTGGGGAATCCAATGCGTCATGAAGAAATGATCGGTAAACAGAAAGTTTTGAGGCAAAAATCTTGGGGCAGGAGTCTTGGGGCAGGAATCTTTTATCTCTAGTCTAGAGTCTTCCCTCTCAAGGCTATCTGCTGAGATTCTGGCTGATCTCAAGGATTGACACACCTTCAGCGGATCGCCGCGAATCGCCGGGGAATCCGGCTTAAAATGTGGACGCTTGGTGCGGAGCGATCACCCTACCTATTTTGGGGTATCTACCCTACCAACTCGGCTTCAAGTTATTTCTATGCCCCATTTCTATGCCCCATTTCTATGTCCCATTTCTATGCCCCAGCCTCTTCAGCCACGCTTAAGGCAATATCTCTCAAAACGAGGGCTTCCCTGGAGTCCCGTGAAGCGTGTTCTGCTTTCAGCGTTAGTCTGTCTGGGAATGATGATGGTTTTCCTGGGTTCGCACAGGCTGAACGCAGCACCAGATAGCCGCCAAACGGCGATCGCCCAGCCCCATCCGATGCCTCAGTCCCTCGCCCAGTGGGATGAAAAAGCTGCGCCGGGAGACTATTTTGATCAGGTGCGACCCGTGCCCGTGGGCGCACTGATCTGGAGTCGCTTGCCAATCAAGGTTTATATTGAGCCCCTACCTCCTGCAACATTACTGAAGCCAGAAATCTGGCAGCAGACCATGAACAGGGCTATTCAGGACTGGCAGCCCTATCTACCTCTGACCCTGACCTCTGACCCCGCGATGGCGGACATTCAACTTTCGGCCAATGCACCCCGCTCCAAGAGTGGTGCGCGGGCGCGCTCCGCAGAAACGCGCTATGCCCTGTACGTAAGCGATCGCAACATTCTGTCCCACCGCGTCACCATCTCGATTCGCCCCAGCCAAACCCAAACCTACCTAGCCGCCGCCGCCCGTCACGAGCTGGGGCACGCCCTAGGCATTTGGGGACATAGCCAAGACCCTCAGGACGTGATGTACTTTGCCCAAGTCAAGTCTCCCCCGCCCATTTCCGCCCGCGATGTAAATACCCTCAAACGTCTCTACCAGCAGCCCACTCAACTCGGTTGGCCAGTAAAGTAGCTCTTAAAGCAATGCTCTGGTAGACGCTAGACGCTCTGGTGACGCTCTAAAAGAAGCTTGAGCGCGCATCGTTCAGGTGCAGATAGACGACTTTCTAGTAGGCGACTTTCTAAGACAGCCCTTGTCGCGTAAAGCTAGGCAGCTCAACCCTTACTTCAGCCTCAGCGTCGCCGATGGTCTCCACAAGAGGTCCTTTAGCTGGCCCTTTAGCTGGTACTTTATTTGATGCTGCGGCAGTCAAGGCCTTTGCCGGATCTGCAACAGTAAGAACCTCTTCAGTCTGAGAGGGAGCCATCCGAATCGTAGCCAGCTTTCGGTAGCAGGCTAGAGGGCCCGTTAGCCCAATGGGACGGGTTGCAGACCAAGCGCTCACGGGATTTGGCTTTGCCGACAAGGGCTGGGCAGACAGGTTTGCGGATGTGTTTCCCGCTGTCGGATCCTGAGGCGCTAGATTTGAGTGAGCCTTACCATGGCGCTCAACCGCCACGGATTCATAACCCATCGCAATCACGGAGCGGCGGCTGGAGAACGAGGCTAGGGTAGTTTTAGCCGCAGACTCGATCAAAACCTGATCGCTCAGTAAGTTGCGATACTGTAAAACCCGCTGCTGCTGACGGCGGAGCTGGGTCTTTAGGTCGCGGCAGATGCCCTCAGATTCAGTTAGCTTTGCAAAATGGCGATCGCAGGTCTGCTGAACGCTAGATAGCTCTGTTTGTACATGCTGAAGCTGAAGGTCACGATTTGTAAGCTGTTCAGTCAGGCTATCCAGAATGCCCTGCTGATACTGCAAAAGCTGGTGGGCGGTTTCTAGCTCCATCCGCAAGACGGTCAAGCTATCTTCCTCTGCAACACAGGAGATCGGGAGTAAATGCTCTTGCCAGTTGATGAAGGGACTGGTCTCGGTTTTATCTGGAAAGGCCGACTCTGGAGCCGATTCTGGAAAGGCTGGTTCTGGGAAGGAAGAACCTAGAGCGCTCTCTGGTTCTAGAGCTTTATATTCAAGAGCTTTATATTTTTCTGCCCTTGGCTCAGGAAAATCTGCTCGAATCTCAGGTTCCTTTGGCGACTCAGCTTCAGTAAATAGCTCGTAGAACGGGTCAACTGCTTGTGGATCAAAGGATTCAGATGGAGTCATTGCCACACACCTTGACATGAAGAGGAACTATAAATTTTTGAGATCTCATTTCTTAAGATCTCATCTCCAATTTCAATTTAATGCGCTGCGATATTAATTCGTTTTTACATCCAATAGCCTTCCCTAAACTAACCTGTTTTCATGAGATTGGAAGCATCTTGGAATACTTTTTTCAGAGAAAATTACGCCTAGACCCTAGCAGTTCCAGCAGGTCTGAGCATTCAGAAGCCTTGGAGCGCGGCGCTGCGGCCTCAGGGGGCGCTAAACCCAGTCCTTTTGCTTTTGTACCCCCACCAGTAACCCCAGCATTCCCAGAATTAGGACGCCGAGTTTAATCCAGTGGCCTAAAACGTTGATGGCAAAGGCTTCCCCCTGATTTTTCTTAAATCGGCTCAGCAACTCTTCCCCAGAGGCGATCGCCCTGCCGCGTTTTTCTTTCCACGCACTGAAGCGGTCTTGCCACTGCTCTAGCTGGACTCGATAGCGCTTGGTCTCTTGAGAATAGGTTTCGAGATCGTCCGCATACTGCTGCGCATTGGCCAGAAGATTGTCTGGAGCGGGGGGCGGGTCACCCGGACTGGTCGGTTTAATCGGCTCTGCCTGGTCTACGGCTGGGTCATACTGTTGACGAATGCCAGGAAAGGCGCACTGCTTAAAGAGCTGAGGCCCCAGACACTGGCAGCTCGCCTTATCTGCTTCCGTCAGGGCTCTACGCGCTTCGTCGGGCTGCTCCCAGCACTTGTCGTTCGCAACATCTTTGCCAATTCCCGATAGGGTCACCATGGACTCAAAAGTCCATCGGGTAATGGTTAATTGGCTGATGGCCTGCCCGACGGGGCCAATGGTCTTGAGGGGCAAAAATGATCCGGCAAAGGTAATTTGAGGAACTAAAAACAAAATGGTCAGCAGGGGCGCAACGTTTTGAGAGGAGGCCAAGGCTGACACCAACAGCCCCATCACCATTCCGCCGAGGGTCGACAGAAAAAGGGTGAAGTACATCGCCGCACCCACCTGCCATCCCCCCGGCAGATCAACGGCAATCGCCTTCGTGGCCAGAAAAATGGCGGACTGGTAAACCGCTAGCACCACGCTCAGCCACACCTTAGAGAACACATAGGGCAAGATTCTGAGGCCCACCATACGCTCTCGTCGATAAATCTCGGCTTCTTTTACCACCTCACGCATGGTAGTGAGGCTCCCCACAATCACCGCAATGAGGACGGAAATGAACATAAGAGTGAAGGTTTGGCTGGGTTCTCCCTTCTCAACATCAAACATATTGCGCTGCCACAGCACAAAGTCCAGCAGCCCTAGTATCGGGGCGATCGCCAGCAAGAAAAAGAAGCTGAGGCGATCCTGAATCAAAATTGTTAAACTACGGTGCAGCAGCAGCCTAAACTGACGCCAAAAGGGCGCATTAGGCTGACTGGGGATCGCCTCCTCCGAGGCACTTTGGGGAGTGACCTTCCCCTTTAGCCACTTTTGCCGCTCCAGAATGTAGGTTTGATAATACGTAGACTGCTGATACTGCTCAGCCCAAGCCTCTGGAGATTGTTCTTCTTCAATCTTGATATAGATTTCATCAAATTCTTCAACCCCAAAGTATTGGAGTGCTTCTTTCGGGGGGCCCAGGTAGGCAATGCGTCCACCCTTGGCCAAAAACACCACCAAGTCGCTCATCATAAGATTCTTGGTGGTGTGGGTTACTAAGATAACCGTGCGGCCCTGACTTGCCATGCGGCGCAAGAGTCGCATCATTTGGAGTTCGGTTCCCGGATCGAGGCCAGAGGTTGCCTCGTCCAGAAAGAATAGGCTGGGCTTGGTCAATAGCTCCACCCCAATCGAAACCCGCTTCCGCTGGCCGCCACTCAGATTTTTGACGAGGGTTTTGGCCTGTGCCAAGAGCTCTAAGTCCGTCAAGACTTGATGCACCTGCCGTCGTCGCTCTGGGCCAGAAATATCGGGCGGGAGCCTAAGCTGGGCGGCAAAGTCGAGGGCCTGCTGTACAGTGAGGTCGAGGTGAATAATATCGTCCTGGGGGACATAACCAAGTTCGGTGCGATAGGCATCGTAGTTTTGGTAGAGGCTGTGGCCGTTGACAAACACGCCTCCTTGCGTCGCAGGCCGAAAGCCACTCAGGGCATTGAGGAGGGTTGATTTGCCAGCGCCGCTCACCCCCACAATGGTGACAAACTCCTCTGGCAAAATGGACAGGGAAAGATCGTCTAGCAGGGTGACAGAGGCAGAAATTTGATAGTGCAGGCTACAGGCATCCAGCCGGAGCTTGCCGACTTCAAACCGCTGTACGAGAGTTTCCTCTGGCGTGAATAGAAACTCGTAGGGGCCAATGTGCAGCACATCTCCTGGACGCAATGCACATTGCTGCATGGCGCGCTCGTTCACAAAGGAGCCGTTAGAAGAGTTGAAGTCTTTCAGAAACCAGGTGCCGGCCTGCCATTCTAGGGCCGAGTGAAAGCGAGAAACGACAGGATGATCTAAGACAACATCATTTCGAGGATCTCGCCCAAACCCAATCCGGGTCAGATTTTTGAGGGAGATGGTGTCGACTTGGTTGGTGGAGCTTGGTGCGGCAAGGACGGTGTACTTAAGGGTGAGATCTTGGTCTAGGACGAAGGTATCGCCATCCGTCAAGGTTTTGGCAGAGATCGGCTGGCCAAAGTAGGTCAAGCTGATGGTTGGGTCAAGGGTTTCGAGTCTATAAATCCCTTGATTCCAGGTTAGCTTGAGCTGCTGGGGCGCTAGGGAGGGCCAGTCTAGGCAGATTTCGCAGGCGGCATCCCTCCCTAGATAAAGTTCAGGGGAGGTGAGGGGAAATTCTCGGATCCAGTCTGGCGCGGTAATTTCTAGGGTTGGACTACTGCTGCGGGGGGTGACAAGGGTGACAGGAAGCTGGCTGGCTGGCTGGCTGGGGTCGGGGGGAAGGGGCTCGCAGTCAAAGGCTAGCCGAACATCCCCGATGAGGATCTGATCCCCATCCTGAAGGGGTTTAACCACATCTGAGGCGATCGCCGTTTGATTGACCCAGACCTGTGCGCTGGGATGACAGACCTGCAGCACAAATTCATGATGGAGGCCATCCTGGAGGCAAAACAAAACAGCGTGGAAGGGCAGGACTTTAGCGCTGGGCAACACCAGCGTATTGGCGCGATTTCGTCCGATGGTGAGGCGAGTACGAGGGGTGACTAAATAAACGTCTTGAGTATTATTGTCTTGGTCGTACAGGTGAAGTCGAGCAAAAGCCATCGGGGATTCTATGACGCAGTGGTGAAGTGTATATTGGGCAAGGCTTTTCTGAGCTGATTGGCGCGGCTGACGTCTCTATCATTCCCCAGTATAGAGATCTATGTTGCGTCCAATAGAACATTCGGGAAACTGACGATATTACCTCCGATAGCTGGCAATTAGCCGATTTTGGCTGCCCTATCCTTTCCATCCTCCACAATGGCTGGCGGCATGTGCCGAGCAGTCTGCTGTAAGTCTGGTGTGAATCTGGGACGCAAATCTGGGATGCAAATCTGGGACGCATTGGTGTGATCGCGCAAAAGGCCGTAGGATTACCCTGGGCTCTTGATGATTGACTTCATACTATTGGATTCGACTGCAACACCCCAGTGATTAGCGTCCAGTGACTTTTATTCATAATTATTCTCACCGATAAGGTCAGCTTCTCCATGAGTACAACCATTTCAGACATTACCGTTCAGACCATTGATGGAGCACGTAAACCCCTAAGTGACTACAGCGGCAAGGCTTTACTAATTGTCAATGTCGCTTCCTACTGCGGCTATACCTCACAATACGCTGGGCTTCAAAAGCTCTATGAAAAGTATCAAAGTCAAGGTCTAGAGGTTTTAGGGTTTCCCTGCAATGACTATGGATCTCAAGAGCCCGACGCCAACGAAAAGATTCAGCAGTTCTGCTCAACCCGATTTGGCGTCACCTTTCCGCTGTTTGATAAAGTCCATGCGCGCGGTGCAGAGCAGCACCCCCTCTACGCAAAGCTGACCCAAACAGAGCCGAAGGGTGAGGTGTCCTGGAATTTTGAAAAGTTTTTGGTCAGCAAGACCGGTGAAGTGGTCAATCGGTTTAAGAGTGCTGTGGGGCCAGATTCACCAGAGCTGATCGCGGCCATTGAGCGCGAACTATTCTAAGAGAGCTTTTTAGGGAAGCATTTTAGGAGATCGGCTGAATATCCGTACTAAAGGAAGGGGTGATGGGCAGCTCAACCAGAAAGGTCGTTTTGCCTTGGGCGCTGTTGGCCTGAATGCTACCCTGGAGCTGCTCCACCAGACGCTTGACCAGTGCAAGCCCCAGGCCGGTGCCGCCCTGCTTCCAGGGGTCTGCGTTGGGCACACGATAAAACTTGTCAAAAATGCGGGGCAGCTCATGCTCTGGAATTTCGGCATCGTTGCGGACAATGAGCCGGACGCGTTCTGTCGGCTCTGGCACAAATTCGACGTGGAGGGAAAAGTGCCCACCTTGGGGCGTGTACTTACAGGCATTGTTGAGCAGTTCGGCTAAGATGCGCTCTAGACAGGCACGGTCTGACTTCAGGGGCGGCAGTTGAGGGTCGCAGGCGGAGGCAAAATGCTGGCCGCGTTCGTTAGACCGAGAGATAAAGGGGTCAAGGACGCGGGGCATTAGCTCCTGAAGCCTTAGACTCTCAACCCCCACGGGATTCACCCCAGCTTCAAGGCGCTGGAGATCGAGCAGATCATTGATCAGCTCCGTTTCGCGAGCGCATTCCGAGGACAAGATATCGATATAGCGCCGTTGCCGATCTTCTAGCGGGAACTGATTGAGCATGTGAATTGCCATTTTGATGTTGGACATGGGTGTCCGCAATTCATGGGAGACGGTGCTCAAAAAGTCGTCTTTAAGGTTATTGAGCCGCTCTAGTTCCTGCATCTTTTGCTGGAGCTGGGCGGTGCGTTCCTGTACTTGGCGCTCTAGGTCGGCATTAAGATCCTGTACCCTTTGATAGAGCTGCGCTTGGTGAATGGCGATCGCACACTGATCGGCGATGGTTTTGACCAAGCCACGCTCGTCCATATTCCACTCCCGCAGGTTATCGCTGACGACCTCCGTTTTCTGAGAATCTATTTTCTGGGGATCTATTCTCTGAGAAGTCGTTCTTTGGGGATCTACTTTCTGAGAATCCGCTTTCTGAAACAGCGAAATACTGCCCAGATCGTTTTGGAGGTAGATCAGGGGCGTGATCAGGACTGAGGCAAACTGACACTGCTGGGCGATCGCCAGCACCTCTAAGTCGAGGCGGCTATCGTCCACTCGCAACACCACCTGATTCCCTTCCGAGAGAGCTTCCCCACAGAGCTTGAGAATGCGTTCATTGCCCTGAATGAGATCGTGGCGACCGACGGCGGTATGGCTCACGTAGTGGTTGACCAGTTCCCCTTCGGAATTATTTTGCACAATAATGCAGTGGCTGGCCTCTAGGGCTTCTACCAGTAAGCCCACCGTAATTTGCAAAACCTCCGCCGTGACCATCGTGCCGCGCATGGCCTGCACAATGCGGTTAATAATCGATTCACGCTGGGCTTGATGCCGAAGCTGTTCCTCAGCACGCTTGCGCACCGTAATGTCCGAGACATAGCTGCGCACTAGGTCGCTTTCAGCAATGTAGTGTACCGACTGCTCGTAGACGCGATCGCCAAGCTCCACCTCTCGCACAAAGAAACTGCGGTGCCCAGGCTGGGTTGGGCGGGTCATCGGGAGCAGGCCGTGCATCATCGGGTGCAGGGTTCCTAGCTCAGATAAATCCGGAAACTGCATCACTGCGGACGGATTGAGATAAGTGACCACCCCAGACAAGTCAATTTCTAGGATGGGGCTAGGCGTCAGTTCTGGAAAAGACGCCATCCGCACCAGCGCGGCTTCACTTAGGCTCTGAAAGTCATCATCGGTTGGTACTAGGGTCTGAAAGGGATTGACCGACTTTGAGAGAATGGAAGAGAGATCTTTCTCCTCACAAAATTCATCAAAGGCAGAATCCGTCAGATTAGAAATCGCGTAGTACTTAGCCTTAACATCCCCACCAAAGACCAGCATGTCGCCATGCTTCAGATCATGGGAAAACAGCTTGCGCCCATTAATCATGAGGCCATTGGTGCTGCGCTTGCCCTGGAGGTCCCCATCAATAATCCGAAAAAGGTAGTTAGAAGAATCTGGAGAAGTAACCCGCAGCAAAATGGCGTGCTGCCGCGACACCATTTTGGAATGCAGCACAATTGAATTGGTTCCGTCCCGGCCGATGGAGTAAGTGGTTGCCTCCAGCGCAATGGTTCGCCGCCCTTCTGCATCGTCAATAATCAGGAGATGACGAAACCGATTCCGTTGATCTTGATCCATAGGGTAAAGAAGCTGTGCGGCAGTTGCGTTGTTCAGTTAAGGTCTTAGCGATAAAGTCTTAACAATAGGGTCTAAAAAATAGGGTCTGAAAAGTAGAGTCTTAATAATAGAGCCTTAACAGATAGTGTAAGAGCTGGTTCTTGAAAGTGGGGAAATGTAATGTGCTGGTAATGTGCCAGATATAGGGTGCTAAAGAGGACTAGGATTTTGCGGCTTTTTCTTCTGCCTCGACCTGAGAAGCAAATGACTTTAGCAGGGCTTGGCCTTGGCTTGGTCTTTGGCATGCCCCATTTATCCCTGGCGATGCTGCCTAAAGAACCCTATCGACTTTCAGAGGTGCCACGGATGCCGTGTCCTCAAACGATAGAGGCGCTGGTGGAGCGAATGCTGCAAGATTTGCCCAGCTATGCAAATCGTACTCGGACACGGGCACAGATTAGCGCTAGCTTTGTGGTGCTAGCTGGCCGCCCAGAGTTTGAATCGCTTCCCCTGTCAACGCTGCCGGAGACTTCTAGCAGCACACAGCAGGTCTTTTTTACGACCCTTCAGCGGCGCTATGGACGCGATCGCCTCTCCTATCTTCAGGAATATCACTGGCTTTTCCTCACGCCAACGACTAAGGACTGGCAGTTTGTGATGCTGTACTCGACCTTTGGCCCCTATCCAGCCACCCCCGATCAGCCGCCCCAGCCGCCCCGCAACAGCAGTGAAGGCAGTACAGCCGTTGCCATTCGGGACTGGTTAGCGGATTGTCGGGCTGGTCAGCTTCCCGTACCCCCACCGCCAAGGGCCCCGCTTAAGTTTCCCTTTAAGCTGCCATAAACTTGCTCAATGCCTGATCTAGGTCAAGCTGTACATTTAGGCCAAGATGTGACATTCCGTAAAGGGCGATCGCATTTTTTAACGGCCTGGGGATTTTAGGGATAGCGTCCCTTTCCCTCTCCATGACCTACACTCCCAGAGTTGCCGACCTGCCCCTCAGCGATCGCCCCCGCGAACGGCTCATGAGCCAGGGTGCCCAGAGCCTCACCGATGCGGAACTCATCGCCATTTTACTCGGCACAGGGCAAGGCCCTGGCAAGCTTTCCGCCATTGGTCTGGGGCAGTATTTATTGCAGCAGCTCAGCCAGCACCAGCGCAACCCGCTGATTGTGCTGCGGGATATTCACATCGCTGAGCTGACGAGGATCCCCGGCATTGGCCCCGCTAAAGCCACGGCGATCGTGGCAGCCATTGAGCTAGGGAAGCGCGCGTTTAGCTCCCTCCCTGACGCACCCACTACCATCGAAAACCCTGAGACTGCCGCTGCACTGCTAGCCGGACAGCTCATGTGGCAGTCCCAAGAGCGCTTTGCGGTGCTTCTGCTAGATATCAAGCATCGACTGCTGAGCACTCAAATTATCAGCATTGGCAGCGCCACCGAAACCATTGCCCACCCCCGCGATATTTTCCGTGAGGTGATTCGGCAGGGCGCAACCCGCGTGATTGTGGCGCACAACCATCCCTCTGGTCAAGTTGACCCTAGCCCCGAAGACTTGAGCTTAACCCGCCAGCTATTGGCTGGGGCAAAGCTTTTAGCGATTCCGCTGCTGGATCACCTGATTTTAGGGAACGGCAACTTCAGCAGCCTGCGGCAAACCACCACCCTCTGGGAAGAATGCCCTCAGGAGGAGAGCTGAGCGGCGATTTATTTTCTTTCGAGGTTTATGTCTGGCAATTAATCTGGGGCGAGCAATCCGGGGCGAGCAATCCGGGGCAATCAATTCTGCAAGATATCGGCAAGCAAGGCGGCATGGGCCTCAGCCTGCTGGGTCAGCGCTTGACGTTGCGCTTTGGACAGGGTGGGTGCTGCGTGAAGCTGTTCTTTCCACTGCTGGGTTAGCGCTTCGGATTCCGTGGGCAGATGTGCTAGGTCTAGACCGGGGCAGCGAATGTCTTCTATGAGCCGCTGCACTTTAGGGTCGTAGCTGAGGCCAAAACAGCGACAGCCTTCTGCTGCGGCCATAATGAGGCCGTGGAGCCGCATAGCGATCGCCAGATCTACGCTCTGAAACACAAACTTGAGCGCGCGCGGGTCACGGGACTGAATAATTTGGCTGATGTGGGGCAGCGCGGTATGGAGCGTTTGGGCGATCGCCAGATCCTGACTTTCCTGAAACGGCACCAACACAATGGAGGCTTGAGTTTGGGCATGAAGATCCTGAAGCGCCTGAGTGATTAGCGCAACCCGTTCTGGCGTTAAGAGGGGATGCGATCGCAGGACGACCGCAACACGAGGACTGGGCAATAGTGGATCTAAAGTGGTCGGCTGGCTGGCGTCCAATGCCCAGACCGGGTCTGGAGCAAGGGTTGCTTTCCGCCGCCAGCGCTCAGTCCAGTCCAGAGAGCCAAGATCGCGGACGCTAATGCCCGTACAGCGCTGAAAGGCTTGACGGGCAATCCATTGGGTTTGGGGACGGTTAAGGGGGCCAATGCCCTGGGCCCAAGCGATTGTTTTTAGGCCCATGAGCTGAGCCGTGAGCAGCAATGCACAGTAGTACCAAGGGCTGAGGGCGCTCGTCGAGTCTTGAATTAAGCTACCGCCCCCCCAGATAAAAGCCTGTGAGCTACGCAATAGTTTTAATACCGCTAGGGGCTGACGGCGATCGCAGGCGGGCACCCCATGCAAGGATTCGGTAAAAGCTGGATTCCCGGAGAGGACAACGGGAGAGACATGCTTCGGCAACATCTGTAAAAGGGTAGCGAGGAGCGCCTCATCGCCGCCATTGCCGTAACCATAGTAGCCACACAAAACTACCTGCATGACGCTACCTGCATAACGCTACCTGCATAAACTGCCTTCCACTCTGAGCTTGATACCCATGAATTTGATACTCATGAAATATACACCAGCACAAGAGGTACATTGCCTCTCCTCTACAGAATCGTGGACAACTGTGCTGTGGGGAAAGCATCAAAAAAAAATTCCCAGCACTGGGCTGGGAACAGTCTAGGTGTGAGGAACAAAAGATCCAAGTTTGATCAGCCCACGAGTCTCTCGTATGAGGAGAAGAGATGATCGTGACCAGACTGGAAACAACCGGCACTGAAGCACGATTGTTAACGTTGGCTCTTTGTTTTCATAACTTTAGCGACAGAATGTCAAGAACTTGAAAAGATATCCAGCCAAATACATCGCCAAACACATCGCCAAACACATCTAAATCGCTCAGAAGTTTCTAAAAATCCAAAACCCTTGCCGGAGAGGGTTCTGGAAAGGGTTCTGGAAAGGGTTTGGAACCTGGGTCAAGTGAATTGCTGCGGTCTATTCACCTGGTTCGGATGACAGTTTATGAATCGGTTCCCGACTGGGAAGAACCGGAATGTCTATATCCATATCCACCATTGCGGGGATTCGGCCTCCTCGCGACCCACGGCCCGAAAAGATGTCGTGAATGATCAGGTAAAAGCAGGGAATAATAAACAGCGTCAAGACGGTCGCGATCGATAGCCCTGAAAACACCACAATCCCAAGAGGTTGCAAAAATTCTCCCCCTTGCCCCGCTCCCAAGGCGAGGGGAAACATCCCCAGGACGGTTGTAATAGTCGTCATTAAGATGGGGCGCAAGCGCTGGGGGGCAGCTTTGAGGATTGCGGTGTAGCGATCGCAGTCTTCCCGCTCACGGATCTGGTTGGCCAACTCCACCATAATGATGGCGTTGTTGACCACAATCCCCACCAGTAAGACCGCACCCACAATCACCGTTGCGCCGATCGCCGTTTGGGTAATAAAGAGGCCAAAGATTCCCCCCGCCAGCGCCAAGGGAATGGTGAACATGATCACCAGCGGGTCAATCAGAGAGTTATACTGCACCGCCATCACCACAAACACCATAAAAGCGGCCAGCCCACCCAGGATAGGCAGGGTTGCCTGAAGCTGGCGGTTACTCTCTGCGGCGGAACTGGGGAGGGTGGTCACGCCTTCCGGCAGGTCAATTTCGCGCATCACCTCATTGACCTGGGCGATCGCATTGCCAAGGGATGCTCCTTCTGTCAGGTTGCCAGCAATGATGAAGACTTGGCGCTGGTTAATGCGCTGAATTTGCCCTGGAGCTTGCCCAGACTCAATCTGCGCCACATCTGCCAAGCGAATCTGACGATTGCCCGCTACAAATAGGGGCAGCCTTAAAAGCTGGGATGGCTGCTTCAAGTCATCTTCGTTTAGCTCGACCCGTACATCCACGAGGCGGGTGCCGCGCTGAAGCTGAGTTGGAACGGTACCCTGAACTGCGGTTTCTAAGGTATTCCCAATATCCTGAATCGTTAGGTTAAGAGCAGCCAACCGTTCACGGTCAGGTCGAATTTGGATTTCAGGCTGGCGATCATCTGCATCAGGCCGAAAGCTGGCCAGCGTTACCCGCTCCTCCAAAGTCTGTAAAACCTCTCTCCCCGCCCGCTCTAAGACTTGGGCGTCTTGCCCCTGAAGCATGATATCCACCTCAGCGCCCCGGACAGGAGAGTTGTTTAAAATGAGGCCGCGCACCTGTCCAGGACTGAGACGTAGGCGAATATCCACGAGATTGAGCTTACGAAATGCTTGATTGACCCGCTCAACATAGGCTTCTACATTAGTACCGGGCTTCAGCGTAATGTTGCTAGAGCTACGCAGAGCATTTTCGGTGGTGTTACTGCCAAACAGCGAACCCCCAATTGTGGTAAAGACGTACTCCGTTTCAGGCTGCTCTCGTAGAATTTCGTCCGTGGCGGCCATGACCTTGCGGCTCGTTGCCAAAGGCGTACCGGGCGGAAACTGAGCGTTTAGGTTGGCTTGGCCAGTGTTAATACGCGGCAAAATTTCCTGGGGAATCTGGCCAATCATCCAGAGGCTGCTGCTGGCAAAAGTTAAGACAATGACGCCTACCACCAGCCAGCGATGAACTAACACCCAGCGGAGCGTCGCAGCATAGCTACGAACGGCATCTTCAAATCGGTTATTAAACTGCCGCAACGGCCAAAAGTTGCCAATGCCGCTGCTTTTGCGGATTGATAAAAGTCGAGAAGCCATCATCGGCACGACGGTTACAGCAATCAAGATAGAAGCTGCTACGGAAAAGCTAATGGTCAAAATCAGCTCGTTGAACAAGAGGGCGATAAAGCCCCCGATGAGTAAAAAGGGTAGGACTGCAACGAGGTTGGTGCTGGTGGAGGCCAAGAGAGCAGACTCTACCTCTTGACTACTCACTGAAGACTGATGCAGCATTTGCTTAAGGCTGAGCTTCGCGCTGGTGTCATGCCCCGGCGTCATGCCTGCACCTTCGGCAATGGCCTCTAGCATCACGATGGAATTATCCACCACGATCCCGACCCCCAAGGCTAGCCCCCCTAAGCTAAACACATTGAGAGAAAGCCCAAAAACACCCATTAAAATAATGGCGGCGAGGGTTGCCAAAGGAATGGACACCACAATGATGAGGGTTTGGCGGAGCGAACCCAGAAACAGTAAAACGGCGATCGCCGCGAGTCCGGTTCCAATCAGCCCTGAGGTGGCTACGTTAGAGACTGCGTTGCGGATAAAGACCGACTCATCTAGCGTTGGGAGTAGCCCCATGTCAGCAGGAATCAGCCCCGACTCCTTCAGCTCTGCAACGCGCTTCTTAACCCCTTCAACCGCATTAATCGTGTTCGCATCCGGCTGCTTTTGAATACTCACTTTGACGGCATTCTCACCGTTAAGGCTGACAAAAATCCGCTGCTGCTGGGTGCCATCAATCACCTCAGCAAAGTCGCGCAGGTAAACCCGCCGTGCCGGAGTCGGTGCTGTCCCGATTCCGCTCTGGGCTGGGGCCTGAGACGCGCCTGCCACCTCAAAGGATAGGTTGCGTAACTCCTCTGCTGACTGGAATCGCCCGACTGCACGGGTCAGTGGTTCAGAAGTTTCGCCGAGAATGCGCCCACCAGAAATGTCTTGGTTTGAGTTACGGAGTTTATCTAGGACGGCAGAAAGGCCAATGCCCTGGGCCTGAAGACGCTCCAAGTCCAAAACGACCCGCACCTCTTCGTCTACGCCACCGGACACATCAACGTTGGCCACGCCCTGCACAACGCTCAGCTCACGTCCTAACTCTTCTTCAGCAAAGACGCGCAGTTCTGAGGAAGTGAGTGACGGTGAGGTGAGGGCAAATTCATAAATAGGAAGCTGGGAAGGGTCTACCTTAAAAAGTCGCGGTGCTTCGATGGTGTCAGGCAACTGACCTCTGGCGCGGTTAAAGGTTGCGGTGGCTTCGTTGAGTGCCTGGTCAATATTGCCCCCTGGCTCGAAGTAAAGGTCAATGTTGACCTGCCCCTCACGGGTTTGGGAATAAACCTGCACGACGCCTTCGGTGGCGGAAAGGGCTTCTTCGAGGGGACGGGTAATTTCGTCAATGGCAATATCTGGGGAAAGGCCGGGAGCGCTCAGCCGCACCCCAATGCGGGGATAGGTAATGGAAGGCAGCAGGTCAACCTGGAGCGTTGAGATATAAAATGCCCCGATCACCATAACGGCCAGGGTCAACATCAGCGTACCGATGTGCTGACGAATGGCGATTCCACTGATGCTAAATTTTGCGGGTGGCGGATTCTGCGTCATGGGCTTAGACCGGAGGGATAGATGGGCGATCGCTGGATTGAGTTTTTCGACGGATTGAGCTTAGGCAGATTGAGCTTAGAAGTTGAGTTCTGTAAAAGGAGCTTTCTTGGCCTTGATTTGGGCCTTGATTTGGGCTTTGATTTTGCCCTTGGGATTAAATCCTTGAATGAAGCAGCAAGGAACTGGTCTGGTGCCCGTAATCTTGTGAAGACGTGAGTTCGGCAAAAAACAACTGCCCCTCATCCTCCCATCCTCACTTCTCCCTAGGGAGAAGGAGGGGCAATTAAAAATCAAGCTTCTTAAGTCCCTCCCTTTTGGGAGAGGAGTTTGAGGTGAGGGGCTTCAAGTGCGTCATCGAACTCACGTTTTGAAGAATAATCTTGAACAATAATCTGAAGTAATCGCCTTGACTAATCTGAAAATCTCTAGGGTCTTTGAGCGCGACGCCCAGAGCCTGCTGGTTGCCCGTCGCCCTCTGCTGGAGACCGCCCGCCCGATTGCTCAGAGCGACCAGAACGTGACCCTTCGCCTCGATTGCTCCGCCCCTCCGAGATTGCGCTGAGACGCACAGGGTCGCCATCCTTGAGGGCTTTGCTGCTACGCGTTACTAGGCGATCGCCTGCACGTAGTCCAGACAGCACCTCGACATTCCCATCCCGACGGGTGCCCAACGTCACGCGGCGGGCAACCACCTTCGTCTCAGCACCTGACCCTGTGATGGTAAATAATGTGCCTGTACTGCCCGTCGTCGCTCCCGATGGATCTGCTCCCGATTGACTTGAGCCTGAACGCCCAGAATCTGCACGGCCAGAGCCTGCACGACTCGCTGAGCCGTCCGCTGAACCGCCTCTATTGGGACGAGGCTGGGAACCCGTCTGGGAAACCGTCTGGGCTGAGTCAGGTCTGGCCGAGGAGCCGCCATTTGACGATGTACCGGAAGACGGTTCTCCGCTTGATCTTCCTCCGCTGGCTTGCGTTCCGCCAGCACCTCGATTTCCACGAGCGCCCCGGCCCCCACCCCGACGCTCGCGATTGGTCTGGAGTGCGGCCTCTGGCACCACAACGGCTGTTCGCGCCTGCCCAAAGCTAACCCGCGCCAGCAGACCGCTCCCGATGCGCCCTTGGGCATTAGGAATAGTCACCTCGACCGGAATAAGCCGTGCCGTAGGATCTGCGACGGGGGACACCCTGGTTACCTGTCCCTGAAACTGCTGGGTGGGAAAGGCATCAAGTTTGACCTGAGCGGCCTGGCCCGTGCGGATTTGACCCAACTCTAGTTCTGATACCTGCACCGAGACTTTAACTTGGCTAAAGTCCCCCAATTTTAAAATTTCACTGCCGGTCTGGGCGAGGTTCCCTGGCTCGGCGATTTTTTCTAAAACGACGCCATTGACTGGAGAGGAGAGCACTGCATAAGAGAGACGCTCCTGTTCCCGTGCGGTCACTGCACGCTGGGCTGCGACCCGTCTTGCGGCGGCGGTCACAGCCTGCTGTCGGGTGCGTACAGCCTGCTGGGCAGAGCGTAGAGTTTGCTCAAGCGTATCAGCAGTCGTGCGGGCTTGTTCGGCCTGCTGTTTAGGCACCGCTCCGGCCTGGTAAAGCTGCTCAAAACGCACCTGATCCGCCCTAGCCTGCTGAAGCTCTAACCGCGATCGCTCCACTTGATTGAGGGCATCACTCACCTCCGTCCGCGCCTGGGCCACGCCAGACTCCAGCGCCGCCGCTTCGGCCTGGGCTTCAATGACAGCCGTAGAAAGTACCGTATCGTCCAAGCGGGCCAGAACCTGACCCTGCGCCACCGGATCGCCTACATCCACAGATAGGCTTAGGAGTTGCCCTTCCGCTTGGGTGCGCAAAGACACCAGTCGAGAAGGCTGAGTCGTGCCTGTGTATTCGAGTAGTGTGCTCAGCGTACTAGTTTGGGCAACTATCACATCCACCGAAGCTGGCCCTTTCTGCTGCCCTTGCTGCCCCTGCCGCCCAGATCTCTGCTGAGCCTCTGCTTCAGACTTTGGCAAGCTTCCACACCCAGTCAAGGTCAAGAGCAACCCGATTGAAAGCAATCCCAAACCAGCTTTCAATCGGCCTTGGTGGGTAAGTGGAGCAGCCCTCAACATACACATTGATCCTTTGGGTGTTTTTCTTTAGTAGCGCTCAATAGTCTAAAGCTTAACAGTTTTGAGAATTAATCTATAGGGTTTGATGCTTAGACAGCATCCTCAACTTGCCTTCTAAATATCTACTAAATGCCTACTAAATTAGTTGAAAAGTTTAGGACTCACCTCTTTCTAAAGAGAGGGTCAAATTTAGATAAAAATGCAGGAGGAAATGGCGACTTGCCGTGAACGTAAATCAATCTTAACTAAGATGCTCGATGGCTACTCTTTCAGTCTAATTTTTTTTAGTCTAATAAGTCTGCCCAGCACGGTAGTGGCGCACTTACTTTGTTTTTTGCTTTAATTAGGCCATCTTTTCGGTGATCCCTGCATTTTAACCGGTGGTTTATTTGTTGATTGAAGCTCCAGCAAACAACGATGCAATGAGCGTTATTTATGAAGAGAGGGGGATGCACCGCCCTCCTACTGAACAAAACGACTGAGCCAGAGAACCCCAGAATCTCGCCAATCTATACTGGAGGGATTCTAGGGTTTCTGTTCTAGCGCTTCTGAAAAAGACTTGAGAGCTAGCAAACTGGGTTAGTCAACTGGATTAGCCAACTCCATCAGTGAGCGGACTCGCTAATCTCCTGTGAGGTTGTTCTAGCCTAAAAACCGTTAGCGGTAATAGCCAGGAACCCAAACACGGCCACGCCGTCCTCTTTGGTTATACTCCCAACGTCCAGGCACCCAGACCCTGCGAGCATTCCGCCGCAGGACTCGATTAACTCGGCGAGGGGCAGGTCTGACATAGACCGGACGGCGATCGCGGGAACTATCGCCGAACTGAATTCTGATTTGAGCCGCAGCAGGCTCTGTAATCACTGGAACCGTTGCAAAGGGCAATACGGCAAGCGCTAAAGTGAGTAGACGTTTCATGGTCGATTTCTCCTGTTTCTATACATTCTTCACGGTTCAATTCAATGAGAGTTTGCCCGTAAGCTTTGCCCATAAGCTTTGCCAGTAGGCTTTGCCCGTAGGCTTTATCAGTAAGCTTTGCCCGTAGGCTTTATCAGTAAGCTTTGGAGGTTTAGCTCAATGAGTTGAAGTGGGTCATAGGCAATCACCTAAGATCAATGGGGATCGGTTGAACGCTTTTGCTGCCGCTGCTCTGGCGTGAGTACAGCCTCAATTTGGCGCTTGCTTTCCTCACAGACTGCCTGAATTCTGGATTGCTGATCCGCGTTCAGGTTGAAATTAGGCTTTTGCAGTGGGGTTTGAGATTTGGCAGCCTACCACTGCGATCGCTGTTCGGGGGTGAGAATGGCCTCAACTTGCTGGCAGCTCGCGGGTTAAATTACTGCTTCAGTTGAAGCTGGATGAGTTTTCCGCACCACTCAGCATGAAGCGTGGGTATGAGTATCATTAGGCCAGCCCTAAATGACAAAACAACCCACATCTAAATGACAGTTTTGTAATTTTGAGTCTAAAAATAGGTTTTAGAATGAAGATTGGGCTTAAAAACCTGAATTTGAGAACCTAAATTCTAGAGCCTAAACAACCATACTCAAGCAACTGTGAGAAGCTTCTATTCAAGGATTTCTGGCTAGAATTAATGCAGAAACTTTCGGAAAGAGAGCATGACTAAACCGACCTTTTTGTGTCTGCCAGTGTTTTACCTAGAAGTGTTTGGCCTAAAAGTATTTTGATTGGCCTATGCATTTACTGTATGTAGAAGACGAGGCAAAAATTGCCAGCTTCGTAAATGCTGGACTCAAAGAGCGCGGATTTATTGTGGACTACTGCGACAATGGCGATGAAGGATTCTCGCTGGCCATGAGCCATCAGTACGATGCAATTGTGTTGGATATTATGGTGCCAGGGAAAGACGGCCTCTCTATTTTGAAGACGCTACGAGAGGCGCGGCGCAATGTACCCGTCATTTTGTTGACGGCGCGCAATGAGCTAGACGATCGCCTAGAGGGGCTGAATCTAGGAGCCGACGACTATTTGGCCAAGCCCTTTTTTGTGGAGGAACTGGTGGCCAGAATTCATGCGGTGATCCGCCGTAGCGATGGCGATCGCCAAAATCTGCTGGAGGTTGGCACCCTGAAGCTAGACTGCCTACTGCGCAAGGTCTTTCACGAGGATTGCGAAGTGGAGCTCACAACCCGCGAGTTTAACCTTTTGGAATATTTAATGCGATCGCCAGGGCGTGTGTTTACCCGCACCCAAATTTTGGAGCATGTGTGGGGCTACGACTTTAACCCCGCCACCAACGTGGTGGATGTGTGCATTCAGCGCCTGCGTCGAAAGCTTGATCGCGTTGAGCCATCCAGCATGGCTTCTAGCATGATTGAAAGCGTGAGAGGGGTGGGCTATCGGTTTCGGCTCGCTGAGTTAGCCTCATGAGGCTGCGTTCCTTTCGGGTGCGTATTGCGCTCAGCCTGGTTTTGTTGACCGGTAGCGCGCTGATGGGGTTTGGCGCAATCTCTTGGTGGCTGATTCGCAATGCTCAAATTAGTCGATTGGATGAAGTGGCTAAAACCCAGCTTCAGCGCCTTGCTCGCTCTCAGCAGCGCGATCGCTGGCAGCTTGTGGAAGACTTGCTGCCCCGCCTTTTTGGCGTTAAAGAAAAAATCCCCGTCGCATTTTTGATTAGACAACAAACCAATAAAGCGGTGCTGTACCAGTCTAGGGACTGGCCAACGGACTTAAACATTGACGGCCTCTTGCCCCCCGCACCATCACAACCTGCTCCTCCAGCCCCGACCGTTTCAGCATCCCCAAAGCTAGGGCCTAAAGTGCCGCTCTCTGCACCGCGCTTTACCACCCGCCAGACCGTGACGGATACTTGGCGCATTGGCACCATCTCCTCCGCACAATCCCAAGTGGCGATCGCCATTAGTCTCCAGGCAGTCGATACAGAAATGGCAGCCATTCGCAATGCGTTCCTGCTCTCCATCGCCCTGATTCTGTTGCTGGTGGCGGCGGTCGCCTGGGGGCTATCGGGTCGGGCGCTGTCACCCATCCGCCAGCTCACCCAGGCGATGGACGGCATTACGGTAGAAGGGCTAGATCAGCGAGTGCCCGTAGGCGGTGCCGACCAAGAGTTTGCGGCGCTGATTCAGGTCTTCAACCAAATGCTTGAAAACTTAGACCGCAGTTTCCATCAAGCTTCGCGGTTCAGCGCAGATGCCGCCCACGAACTCAAAACCCCCCTCGCAATTCTCCAGGGAGAACTGGAACATGCCCTGCACCAAGCAGAGGCTGGCTCGGAACTTCAGCAGCGCCTCAGCAGCCTCCTGGATGAAGTGCGTCGCCTCAGCAGCATTGTCCGGAAGCTGCTGTTACTTTCCCTCGTCGATGCAGGGCGTATTAATCTCTATCGGGTCAGCGTTGATGTGTCTGATCTCTTGGTACAGCTCCTAGAAGATATTGAATTACTCAATCCGGTATTGGCTGTTGAGTCTAATATTGAGGCCAATCTCAGGATTCAGGGCGATCGCGATCTAGTGGCTCAGGTTTTACAAAACCTGATTAGCAACGCCGTCAAATACAACTTACCGGACGGCTGGATTACCCTTAGTGCCCGCCGAAGTGGATCTCAGATCCGGATAACCGTCAGTAACGCTTCAAAAAATATGGCCGCCGCAGAGCGCGATCGCATCTTTGATCGGTTTTATCGGGGCGACCCAGCCCGTACTCGAAATATTGAAGGAACAGGCCTAGGACTGAGCCTCTCCCGCGAGATTGTCCGCGCCCACTCAGGGGACTTGACCCTAGACCCAACGCCCCCTGGCCAGATTGCCCTAACCCTGAGCTTTCCCAGCGAAGAAGTCAGCCCCAAGGTCAATGAACCTGTGAGTGCTCACAGACTAGTGCTCACAGATTAGTGGTCACAGACTAGCGCTGATTGTTGTATGGGCCGCTAATCTCATCACTCATGTCAAGACCACCGCTGGGATTGGATTTGCCAGGGCGTGACGCCAAGGGCTAGGTCAGTGGGCTGCTCTAGGCCATCGGTGCGGGTTTGATACTGAATGGGCAGGGTAGTTTCAAAGGTTCCGCTGGCAGGTTGCCCTACACTCTCATAAAAGCGCAGAATCCAGGCTTGCTCAGAAGATTCTTCCTGCTTCAGCGCCATGAGCACCAGATTATGATCTGGGGTACTCAGAAAGCTATGGCGATCGCCCCTCAAGGGGTTCTCTGGCGTTGGGCTAGGCTGCTGATCCAAGGCGCGTGCAAGCAGGGGACGGTTGAGGCCATAACCCCACTGAACGGTCTGGGCATCTTGCCAGCAGCCGGAATGGGGATAAACAGCATAGGTGAAGGTATGCTGAGCGCGATCGCAGTCTGGGTCTGGCCAAATTGGACTCCGCAAGAGCGTTAGCCGCAGGCAGTTAGGCTGAGCATCATAGCCATACTTACAGTCATTGAGCAGGCTAAGGCCGTAGGTGCTGTCATCCGCACCAGATGCGGTAAGGTCAGCCCAGTGGAGGGCAGAGACTTCCCATTTAGCCTGCTGAGCTTGAGAAAGCTCTGGGTTGGGCAACGTGGGGCGCTGGATGGCACCACAGGGTACTTCATAGGTGGCGTGGTCAGCCGAAAATGGGGTAGGGAAGGCCGCTTTGACCAGCACATGGGTTTCTTGCCAGTTGGCCTGGGTTTCGATCTTGAGGCAGGGTGCATGCAGGTCTAAAACGTAGTCCTGCACAAACTGCGAGCTGCGCCAGTGCCGCACAACCTGAATACGCTGCTGAATTGGGTTCTGGCTCACCCAGCGAATTGAAACAAGGGTGGCGGCCTCTAGAGGGTGCTGGGCGTAGGCTGGGTCAATATTCCAGGCGTCCCAGTATTGGCCCTGGTCTTGGAAAAATTGCAGCACGTTGCCCGGTGCTGCCAAAACCTCCCGCTGGGCTTGGCGATCGCGAATCGACCGAATATTTCCAGTCTCAGGGCATATTTCAACCCGCAGGCGATCATTTTCTAAACGCCAGTGCTGGGGCAACTCGTTAATGGTAGGAGCAGTAGGAGCAGCACCAGGGCAGCACCAGAAGACCTGATAACCCAAAGAAGGCACGGTAGCAAAGAAAGACAACGCGTGAGTCTGCCCGTCATAATGCACTGGAATAGGCATTTCAGAAGCATCCATCAGCTCACAATCTCCTGAAACCTCTGGGGGCATTGTCCAGGCAACCACCTCAGATCGCTCCCAGTTGAGTGAGTTATAAACAATCACAGGCACAGCGTTCGGGCGCGGCGGCGCGGGCAGCTTGACTTGGGCGGCGATCGCCTCTAGCGCCTGCTCTCTCAAATCCAGTGCCGTTTGTTGCGCGAATTCCCAGTCCTGATCGGCATCTACAAACACTTCAGGAATAGACGATCCAGGCAAAATATCGTGGAACTGGTTGAACAAAACTTTCTTCCAGGCCGTTTCCAATGCTTCCTTGGGATAGGGAGTCTGAGCGATGAGAGTGGCGATCGCCGAAAATAGTTCGGCCTCTGTTAGCCAATGCTCGCAGCGGCGGTTGTAGCGCTTCTGATCTGCATGGGAGGTATAGCAACCCCGATGGAACTCCAGGTATAGCTCGTCTTCCCAGACCGGAATCAATTCAGGAGCCTGCTGGAGTTTGGCTTGGGTCTGCTGACAGAATGCAGTGAGGGTGCTGGATTTCAGGGCGGGAAGGAGCTGCGATCGCCCCAACCTCCGTCCAACCTCCAGCATATCCCGCGTCGGGCCACCCCCGTGGTCGCCCACCCCAGGCAGCCAAAGGCTATCGGGGCAGAGCGTTTGTGCTTCCCACCCTTGGGCGTGTTGCCCCATCTTGACCGGATCAATAGACTCCCCAATCGGAGGCGTCATGATGCTAAAAATGCGGGTGCCATCGGGAGCCTGCCACCAAAACGCCTCATGGGGGAACTGAGTGGTATCATTCCAGCGCAGTTTTTGGGTCAAGAAATACTCAATCCCGCCCTGCCGCAAGATTTGAGGGATCTGCGTACAGAAGCCAAAGCTATCGGGGAGCCACACCACTCGGCTGATCTGCCCAAAGCGTTCCTGGGTGTAGCGCTGGCCGTAGAGCACTTGGCGCACCATCGACTCGCCGCTAATCAGATTCAGCTCTGGCTCCACCCACATCCCCGCCGCCACTTCCCAGCGCCCTTCTGCCACGCGCTGCTGAATTTGTGCAAAGAGTGAAGGTCGGTGCTGCTCAATCCAGGCGTAGAGAGCTGGGGTTGAGTGGCAAAAATTCAGTTCATCAAAGTCTCTTTGCAACGTCAGCACGGACTGAAACGTGCGCTCTGCTGCAACCCAAGTCTCCGCCACTGGCCAGAGCCAAGCCAGATCTAGGTGCGCATGGCCGACCCAATGGATGCTGCGCCCCTTGAGCCAGTCACTCCAGTTCATTAAATGCTGTGCAAAGGCCCAGAGGCTGGCGTTGAACGCGGCTAAATCGCTACACTCCCACTGAATCGCTTGGGCAGCTTGGGCCATAGCGTCTAAGTCTTCTGGTCGAAACGCCCCAACATAGGTCAGCAATACTTCTAGCTCATCGGCCAGCATCCCTGGATCTATCCGCTGAAGACTCGAAGTCTCCCTGGGCAAAAACTCGCAGAGCAAGCGCGATCGCACCAGTGCGCCCGCATCATGAGCCGGACTCACCAACCGAATCGCGATCGCAAGCGTTTTTCCTGGCTCAAGCGCCTCTGCCAAAAGGATACGCGCTGAGGTATCAAATAAGTCACCTTCTTGGACAAGCTGACCGTTGACGTAGACCTGAGCCTGCTCTGCCCACCAGGTTAGGGACAGTCTGGCCGTCGATCCTGCCAAGGGATAATCTACCAGAGCGTCCGGCAGCGTAATGACTTGACCCAGCCACAGCACCTGCTGACCTGCTGGCCAAGCAATATGCTGGCGCTCATTCAGCGTCGCCAGCGGCCAGGCATCCCACTGCGATGGATCGCATTGAGATGCAGCCTCTCCGTTGCCCAAGCTGACGCGCCAGAGGGCTTGGCGATCTTGCTGGGTGAGCTGACGCAGACGCGCGATCGCCTTTTCAATGATCAGAGTCTGTGTCGTTCGGGACTCTGTCATTAGAGCTTCTGTCGTTAGGGTTTCTGTCCTTGGAGTCTCAGTGCCATCACCCATAGAACTGCGCCATTTCATCTTGTGGATTGCTTCCTCACCCTATCAAACTAAACCCTCAAATCGTCCTGCCTCTCGATCTGTTTACTAGAGAAGAAAAGGGGGAAATCTCCTTCCCTTGCCATTACCGGAAGTTGCAACAACCCTGATAAACTGTGGTTTGGTCTACCTTGTCGGAGAAGGGCAATTATCATGGAAGTCGGTCAAAAGGTTCGCCTCTGCCGGATACGCGATCGCGTGTCGGACGATATCAGTCAAGTGCTGGGTAAGGTGGGAACCATCCAAGGCTACAAAATGACCGATGGCAGTGGCGTTGGCGTAATCGTAAAGTTTGACGACCACGTTCAGTCCTGGTTTTTTGAGGATGAGCTAGAGCCAGTCCAGTAGCAGACTGATGGCCGATTCAATCAGCGAGACTAGCTCTTTCAAAACTTGTAAAGTATTGACTCGTGCTGGACTGGCTCGTAACGAACTGGCTCGTAACGAACTGGCTTGCGATGAACTTGTCCTATAGGAATTTTGCATGGCGTTTATCCTGACATTTTTGGGCAAGGGCGGTACAGGGAAAACCACCGCTGCGATCGCCGCTGCAAAGTCCTATGCAGCGCAAGGACAGCGAGTATTGCTGCTGGGGCAGGATGAGGGTCTAGGCATTTTGCTGGGCGAGACGGGTCTAGCCTCAGAGCCGCGCGAAATTTCCTCCAGCCTTTGGGCGGCAGTCCTGTCTACGTCCTACCTGCTAGAGCAAAGCTGGGATGAGGTTAAGCAGCTAGAGGCGCAGTATCTTCGCACGCCGTTTTTTAAGTCAGTTTTTGGCCAAGAGCTAGGTGTTTTACCCGGCATGGATTCGGCGCTGGCGCTCTATACCCTGAAGGCACTCGATGCCAGTGGACGCTATGACGTGATTGTCTATGACGGCCAGAGCAGCGCTGCAACCCTGCGGATGTTTGGACTACCAGAGGTGTTGAGCTGGTATCTGCGCCGCTTCCGTGAAGTCTTTGCTGAATCCGATCTGGGACGAGCAATATCGCCTTTTTTACAGCCCGTAGCCGCTACCGTCCTCAATAACGCCGACTGGATGAGCGGCAATTTCTCCCAGCCCTTTTCGCAGGCTAACGATATTTTAGGCCAGGGTCAACAGGCGATCGCAGACCCATCGCGGGTAGCGGCCTATCTGGTGACGACCATAGACCCGGTGGCGCTCAAAGCCGCACAGACCCTCTGGGGGAGTGCCCAGCAGATCAATTTAACCGTGGGCGGATGCCTGGTGAGTAATGCCACTAGCCTCAGCGACTTCCACGCCCAGTTTTCGCCCCTACCGCTCCATGTGCTGCCCCATCGGGATGAGGGTGACTGGCGATCGCTTATGGAGGGCTTACCCAATTTCAAACAAGAAGCACAGCAAGCACCAAAGCCCCTGACGGTGGATGTAACGCAGCGGCAGGTCAAGCTGTTTTTACCAGGCGTTGCCAAAAATCAGGTGCAGCTTACCCAGTCTGGCCCAGAACTCACCATTGCCGCTGGCGATCAGCGGCGGAATTTACTTTTACCGCCCGAACTCAAAGGTCAAAGCGTCAAGGGTGCAAAGTTCCAGGACGGGTATCTCTTCATTTCGCTGTGAGGTTCACCCTAGCTTTCAGCTTAGGCAACTGTTCCGAACCCATTCCGCAAAAAAACGCTTTCAGCAACAGTGTGTTGAGCGCGACCTGTCAGGAAGTTATCTTTCGGTTCAAGAAAATGAGCAAAGAAAAAGCTCTTGAGAGTCTTTCCGTGTTTCGACCTCAAGAGCTTCTTATCTGAATCACTCCTCACTACATCTAAAGTAATCCCCCTACAGCGGCTGTTTCTTTTGAGAAGTGACACTTTTTTGATTGTCACCACCGCTGACAGCCCTACGAAGCAGACTGTGCTGGCCAGAGTAACCCTAGCCCCATCCCTGCAAACCCGATCGCGGCGATCGCTTTCAAAATATGGGTCGGGAACACCTGCGCCACCCCTTCCCCCAGCAGCACGCCCAGAAAGCTGGCAAAAATCAGGGCTGTCGCAGATCCTAAAAAAATTGCCTTTGGATTTTGACACTGTCCACTTAGACTAATGGCGGCAAGCTGGCTTTTATCGCCCAGCTCCGCGACAAAAACCATCACAAAGCTGAGTCCAAGGAGTTTCCAATCCATTACAAATCACCCAAAACATTAACGATTGAGAACCCATTCTTGCAAGAGAAAACGGCCTGATTGACTGGTATCTTTCTGACAAAGCTTTTCGCTTGGCGATTGAAACCGCAGCTCCAAGAACGAAATCCGCACAGGCGAACTGCTGGAGCCGTTGATGTATTTAGTCTGCATCGGCAGACTTTGATCTTGTAGACCCGTTGTTCTTGTAGACCCGTTGGTCTTGTAGGCGCGTTGGCGTAGCCTGCCCGCAGGACTTATTCATTCGCTGTCTCCCATAACTTATCTTAGCGGGCATAAGTCAAACTGCTGTAGTTTCAGCGGTCACTCCCTTGTCACTCCCCTGTCACAAACGCCATATCCGCCTTCTCCGCGATTTGCCGGCCCTCCGAAAACAAAAAGTCTAAGAACGTCTTGGCCACCACCGAGAGCTGCTTACCGTCTGGATAAATCACATACCAGTGACGCTGAAGCGGGAATCCTTCCACTGGGAGAACCGTTAAGGGGCCGTGGATGCCTTCTAAGGCTAAAGCATGGCGAGAAAGCACGGATAGGCCAAGCCCCCCCACGATCGCCTGCTTGATTGCCTCATTGCTGCCAATTTCCATCACCACATTCATCTCAACGCGGTTCTCGGCGAAAAAGCCTTCTACCGCCATTCTTGTCCCAGAGCCAGACTCCCGCATAATGAAAGGCTCCTCAGCCATACGCTGGAGCGAGATCGATTTTTCTTGGGCGAGGGGATGATCGTGGGGGGCGACCACCACCAGGGGATTTTCCATCACGGGGCGGACAATAATATCTGCACTGGCGGGGGGCTGACCGATAAAGTATAGGTCGTCTAGGTTTTGAGCAAGGCGCTCTAGCACCTGCTGCCGATTGCTGACCTGAAAGGCAATCGAAATTCCGGGATAGTGCTGTCTAAAGGAACCCAATAGCCGAGGAACAAAGTATTTTGCGGTCGTAATGGCTGACAGTCGGAGCTTCCCCTGCTTCATGCCGCGCAGGTTAGCGAGGGTCATCTCTAAATCGGCAAAACGCGCTGAAATATCTCGGCTGCTTTTTAAGACCTCTTCACCTGCTTCGGTGAGATAGAGCCTTTTGCCAAGCTGCTCAAAGAGCGGCATTCCAATGGCCTTAGTGAGCTGCTTCATCTGTTGAGAAACCGTTGGCTGGGTGAGGTACAGCTCCTCTGCAGCGCGGGTAAAGCTGCCGTGCTTGGCGATCGCTTCAAAAACTTGCAGTTGATGGAGGGTAGCCTGCTTCACAATAGGTGGGTTCCTTGAACGGTTGCGGAATAGTGGTGAAATGATGTGATCTTTTACATAGATAGATTCTATGCTAGATAATAGATTTTAACCAAAAAGAATCACTTTGTATCAATATTGTCTAGGACATTTTAGCCACAGCATAATTCATATATCAACTCAGTTTAGGCATCCAAGCGTTTTTGTTGGCAGCAATACCTGCATCCCCTTTTTGGGAGATACAGGCATTCATCACTGTTATAGGCAAAATAAAATAGATTTTATCTATTAAGGGTCGGTTAAGTTTTCTGAAACCGTACTGCCCAATCTGTGTAACGCGATCGCCTGTTTTCTGGGCAGTGCAGATACATCTTGAGCGACGTGAGTCCGGCAAAAAGCAACCGCTCCTCATCCTCCCAGCCTTCTTCTGCCTAGGGAGAAGGGGAGCAATTAAAAATCAAGCTTCTTAAGTCCCTCGCCTTTGGGAGAGGGGTTTGGGGTGAGGGGCTTCAAGTGCATCATCGAACTCACGTTAAGCGACATGCTTGAGCGATATACATACAAGAAAAAGCCTCACCAGTGGCGAGGCTATCAAGCGTTAGGAGAATTGTCTGAGGCAGTCAGTTCATAGCACTGTCAGCACTGGGTTCAGCACTAGGTTCGGCACTGGGTTCGTTGGGGCTAGGCAGCACCTAAACAGCCAGAAACTCTTGAATAATTTCTTGACTTAGCTCACGGGTTGGGCCAGAAGCCACAATGCCGCCTTTTTGCATGGCGTAATACCAGTCCGCCTGCCGTACAAAGTGCAGATGCTGCTCAACCAGTAACACCGAAATGCCCCGTTCTTTAATGATGCGCTTTACCGCCGCCTCAATTTCCAGAATGATGGAGGGCTGAATGCCTTCCGTTGGCTCATCTAGCACCAAAAGCTTGGGCTGACCCATCAGGGCACGGGCGATCGCAAGCTGCTGCTGCTGCCCACCGCTCAAGTCGCCGCCCATCCGGGACAGCATGGTTTTCAAGACGGGAAATAGTTCAAAAATTTCCTCTGGAATTTCTTTCTTCTGGCCTTTGCCCGGAAGGGCTTCTAGACCCAGCAGCAGGTTTTCTTTAATGGTCAGGCGCGGAATCACCTCTCGCCCTTGGGGCACATAGCCAATGCCCAGCCGCGCCCGCTGATCCGGCGACTTGCGCACAATGGACTCGCCTCTAAACTGAATGGAGCCAGTGCGCGGAGCCAGCAAGCCCATGATGGTTTTTAGCATTGTGGTTTTGCCCACGCCGTTGCGCCCAATGAGGCAGACCATCTTGCCAGAGGCCACCCCAAAGTCCACATTGCGCAGAATATGGCTTTCCCCGTAGTAGACATTGAGGTTCGTGATATCCAGCATAGGATCTGCGATCGCGCCAGAAGACTCTACCGCTGCTGAACTTTTGGTATAACTCATGGCGTTTACTCGTCCTCTTGATGGCCTAAATAAACCTCAATCACCCTAGGGTCATTCTGCACCTCGTCCATCGTGCCCTCACACAGGACAGACCCCTGGTGCAGCACCGTCACCTTTTTAGCAATCTGCCGCACAAACTCCATATCGTGCTCAATCACCATAATGGAGTGGCTCTCGGCCAGCGCCAACAGTAGGCTGCCTACATTCTCGGTTTCTTCATCCGTGAGGCCAGCGACCGGCTCATCCACCAGCAGCAGATCCGGTGACTGGGCCACCAGCATCCCAATCTCAAGGCGCTGCTTTTCGCCGTGGGAAAGCAGCTCCGCCGGAATGTCTGCTTTGGCCACTAGCCCGACGGTTTCCAGGAGACCACCTACCGTGCGGCGCTCTCCTGGAGCTGAGCGTCCCAATAGAGATGAAAATACATTTTTGTGCTGGGCACAGGACAGTTCTAGGTTCTGGCGCGGCGTCAGCTTTTGGTAAACTCGCGGCGTCTGGAACTTACGGCCAATCCCCATCCGCGCAATTTGGTACTCCTTATAGGGACGCAGGTTCCGACCTTTGAAGGTGACGGTGCCCTCCGTGGGCTTGGTCTTGCCCGTAATGATGTCCATAAACGTGGTTTTACCTGCACCATTGGGGCCAATCACTACACGCAGTTCGCCCTCATCCATACTGAAGTTGAGGTTATTGATGGCCTTAAACCCATCAAAGCTGACGGTTAGATTTTCAATCTCTAAGATTTTGCTGCTCATATTTCACGTCTATATCTTCTTCAAGGCTTGGGTAGGTGGAAACTTTCTGGGGTCTGCCGAGGGTCCGTAGCCACAGCAAACCATCAGATTGCAGCCAGCCTAAGATGCCGTTGGGCAATACCGTCACCACGAGCAAAAAGAGTGCCCCCTGGAAAAAGAGCCAGTATTCAGGATATTGTTCGCTGAGTAAGGTTTTGGCAAAGTTCACCAGGATGGTGCCCAACACAGCTCCTACCAAAGTTGCCCGACCCCCAACCGCCACCCAAATCACCATTTCAATGGAAAAAGCAATGTCCATAGATTTGGGCGTGATGATGCCAGACTGGACGGTGAAGAGCGCCCCCGCAATGCCCGCCAGCCCAGCAGATACGGCAAAGACAAACACCTTGTATCCTGTGGGGTCGTAACCAGAAAATCTCACCCGGGGCTCATCATCCCGAATGGCCACCAGAAGCCGCCCCAGTCGCCCACTGGTCAGCCAGCGGCAGAGGGCATACCCACCCACCAGAAACAAAACGCTCAATACATAAAACAGCGTTTGAAGCTTGGGGTCACTGACGGGCGCGCCAAAAAGCGGTGCGCTATCGGTTTTAAAGCCGTTGGTGCCGTTGATGAGTTTCTGCTGCCCGTTAAAAAAGTTGAAAAACACAATCAGGGCGGCCTGGGTCAAAATCGAGAAATACACCCCGCGAATGCGGTTGCGGAACACCAAATATCCAATGACCGCTGCGATGATTGTGGGAATCGCGACGATCGCCACGAGGGTAAAGGGAAAGGAATAAAAGGGCTTCCAGAAAAAGGGGAGCTCTGTGACGCCGTAGAGCGTAAAAAAATCGGGGATTTGGCCAGCCGGAAGCTGAAGCTGGAGGTACATGGCAAAGGCATAACCACCCAAAGTAAAAAAGATGCCGTGCCCCAGACTTAGCATTCCGGTGTAGCCCCAGATTAGGTCAATGCCAAGGGCGGCGATCGCCAAGGAAATAAACCGGCCAAGCTGATTAATGCGCACCCCCTGACCCGCTGCGCCCAAAATAGCGGGCAGGAGAAAGGCAAATACAGCCGCGATCACCCCAACGATGATTACTTCACGCACTAACGTACGCGACTTGCGCGGCGCAACCTCTGGTGGGGCAGGCGGACTAGATTTAACTGCTGTCATAGTGCTCTCCTAAGCCTCCACCGTTCGGCCTTTCTGGGGAAATAGCCCTGCCGGACGAAACTGTAAAAATACAACAATCAAGGCAAAAACAACCACCTTGGCCATGCTGGCCGTGGCAAAGAATTCAAAAATGCTTTTCACAAAGGGCATGGAGTCAAAAAGCGGTCCAATGGCGTTAGAGCCAATGACATAGCTCAAAATGCCGATCGCGCCAGCGGCCATAATGCTGCCAATGAGCTTCCCGACCCCGCCAATGACGACCACCATGAAGGTATCCACAATATAGGCCTGCCCCGTATTTGAGCTAACCGAGCCCAAGAGCGCCACCGCACAGCCTGCAATTCCCGCAAGGCCAGAGCCGATCGCAAAGGTAATGGCGTCTACTTTTTGGGTGGGGATACCCAAGCAAGCGCTCATGGTGCGGTTTTGGGTCACGGAACGGATGCGCAGCCCCCAGTTGGTCTTATTCAGGAACCAATAAATACCCAGCAAGCACACAATCGTCAGGGCAATAATAAAGAGCCGCGTGTAGGGAAGCTGAGAATCGCCAATGGCTAAGCCACCCCGCAGCCATTTTGGTGCAGTCACGTCTACCCCCTGGGTGCCAAACCAAGGCCTGGTAAAACCAAGTTTGAAGCTTTGCCCCAGCACATTCGAAGCCGTCAGCGCGATCGCCACTGAAATGGGCACCATGATCGCAATGGCCCAGTTGCGAATACGCTCAAAATCAGGTCGCCGCGAAATAATGGCGATCGCGCCAAAATAGAGGGCGCAGAATAGACCCACCCCCACCACAAACTGCGGACTAACGCTGCGTATAAACTGCTGCAAAATCAAGCTCACGCCCCAGGTTGCCAAGAGCGTCTCCAGCGGGCGACCGTAGAGATAGCGCACCACCGTTCGCTCCAGCAATACCCCCACCAGCGCCGCTACAATAAACGCCGCAACGAGGGCAAAAAAGATATAGAAATCAGACCAGGGTGCACCGAGGGGCTTAAAAATGTTTTGCACCACGAAGGTTGTATAGGCTCCTAGCATAATCAGCTCACCGTGAGCCATATTAATCACGCCCATCAGCCCAAACACAATGGCTAGCCCCAAGGCCGCCAGCAGTAAAACCGCACCAATACTGATGCCATTAAAGAGTCCGTCTAAGAGTCCTGACACTAATTTCCCTCGTACATCGGCAGACAACAAAATGGATCTGGAGGATACTTTTTCCCACTCATGTCTGTAGAAAGCTTCTGTTCAAAGAAGCCCTTCCTTCAAGACTTAACCCGCTAAGATCCCCAAAATTATGGTTGAAAGAGCTTTGGGTAACTGTATTTAATGTGTCACTTTGGATCATCACCTTAAGTAGACCCATTAAGGAATCCCCCAGACCTATTAAGGCTTGGGGGATTTTATGTGCTTAAAGTCCTGTGGACTACAAACTAGTCTGCGCTCTAAGTCGCCTTAAACTTACCTCCCTTTGCTGGGTCAGACCAATCGCAGGAAAAGCCCTTGGTCTCTGGTACAAATTGATTCCAGGGGAGAGGCTTCACCGCTTCCTTCGTCTCAAACACAATTTTGAATAGCGCATCGTCACCCACCTCGCCAATGCGCACAAATTTGGAAAGGTGATGGCTGTTTTCCATCGTCACTAGCCCTTGTGGGGCTTCAAAGGTTTGACCCAGCGCCGCCATTCTCACTTTCTCTAGGTCATCCGCAGTACCAGCCTTCTCAACGGCTTGCTTCCAAATATAGACCGCAATGTAGGCAGACTCCATGGGGTCATTGACCACCCGATCTGCCCCATATTTTTTCTTAAAGGCTTCTACAAACTTTGTGCTGGCAGGGGTTGTCACTGTTTGGAAATAGTTCCAAGCCGCAAAGTGACCTTTCAGGTACTCCACACCAATGGCCTTGACTTCTTCTTCCGCAATACTGACGGACATGGAAGGATACTTATCAGGCCCTAGACCTGCACCCTGGAGCTGCTTAAAGAAGGCTACGTTGCTATCCCCATTTAAGCTGTTGTAGATTACGCCGCCGTCCGGCATTGCAGACTTGATTTTGGAGATAATCGCCGTGACTTCGGTGTTGCCCAAAGGAATGTAGTCTTCCCCAACAACCTTGCCGCCCTTGGCCGCAAGTTGTGCCTTAATAATGGTGTTAGCCGTTCGGGGAAACACATAGTCAGACCCGACCAAGAAGAACGGCTTGCCTGCGTACTTCTCTAAGAGCCAGTCTACGGAAGGCTCAATTTGCTGGTTGGGTGCAGCACCTGTATAAAAAACGTTTTTAGAGCATTCTTGCCCTTCGTACTGGACGGGATACCAAAGCATGTGGTTTTTGGTTTCAAAGGTTTCCAGTACGGCCTTGCGGCTGGCAGAGGTCCAACACCCAAAGACGGTTACCACCTTATCTTGATCAATGAGCTTCTTAGCCTTTTCGTTAAAGGTGGGCCAGTCAGAGTTGCCGTCTTCTGTAATGGCCACAATCTGCTTGCCGAGAACACCCCCCGCCGCATTAATTTCTTCGATCGCCAAGTTTTCTGCATCTACCACGCTCTTTTCGCTGATGGCCATGGTGCCGCTCAGGGAATGTAAGATGCCCACTTTAATGCCGTCACCCGTGGCCGCAGGGGAAGCGCCAGGAGAAGCTTCCGTTGTGCTGGGTTCGCCCCCGCAGGATTTCAGTAATAGGCTTCCGGCCAAGGCGGAACCCATAAATAGAAAATCGCGTCTTTTGAATGGTCGAGTCATTTGGGTTGCACCCCTCACTAGAAAAAAAATCAGCTATTAGCAATTATTTATGCACATTTCTATGCACACTTTGCAGCTCAGCTACTAAGTCAGAGTGATCTTAGAGACTTCTTTCAAATCAAAATTGTAGCGTTAAGCACAAATTGCGGGTGCGTCTTAACCTTTTGTTCGGTTGGGTTGGTGGGTTGAGGGGAATAGTCTAGAGAAACTTTGTGCTGAAGTGCTTGAGCGACATGGCTTGAGCGTATGGTTTAGGCCTCTGAGCCTCCGGAGTGACGCTGCAATTTTATTTCATCAAAATTTATTAATCGCTCCTTAACCCTTTTAACCCTTCGCTGTTTGATGCTGAAGCGGTAGGCGACAAAACATCAGCATTCCACAGTGCTTTGAGTGATTGGAGCTAGCGAATTGCCAAGATTCCGCAGGTTCGCAATGGTCTCAGGTATTGATTACGAAGCGCTTAGGATTATAGCTATCAGAGACATCCTGATTCTCAATAGGTCTTAAAGGCTGCGAATATCCACAAGTTTTTTGTTAGACACTCTATTTCCTTGGAACCCCTCTCCAACAACGGCTTTCGACTTAATTCAAAAAATGGCGCTGCAACCTGCGGAATGTGGGTTTCTTGTGGCTGCGGTTTCAATCGCAAAGCGAAGCGTTTTGTGAGTCAACCCGCTTGGTTTCTGTTGACCCATGCAGGATGTGACAAATAACCTGGGCTGCGGTCATGCGCTGTGGCTGAGCTTCTTTCAGCCACCACCCCCAGGCCAATTCGGGCGATCGCCATAAGTCTAGGTGGGCAACCCCTGGCTCTGCGTAAAACGGCGCTTGTCCCATTCCTAAGGGCTGGCTGCTCCAGTGGGTGAAGAGATCGTGGCTAAGCCGATAGATAGGAAACGTCCCCCCTAGGGGCACTCCCCAGCCATCGATCGCCACAAAAGCGCAAACCGAGCCCCCTTGAGCCTGCCATCCCCAAGCCGCTGCGATCGCCCCAACGACCCCAGCACTAAAGCTAATGATCAAAATCGGTTCAGTAATAGACACCGCTTGATTTAGAAAATTCAGCACGTAAAGCGGCGACAAAAGCCAAGGGGTTGCCAGCCAAGGGGTTGCCCCTGGCACCACTAAGGCCGTGGGTAGGCTGTCCTCACCTTGCTGAGCAGACTGCCGCCGAACGGCATCCCAAAAATTACCCGTCAGCTGCGGATCATGAAAGCCAGGGCACAAAATTACGACCATTTCGCGCTCCCTCCGAGGGGATAGGGCTAGACCTTTAACGAGTCTTACATTAATTCGTACTCCCCAGGGGGGGGATGTTAGAATAAACTAAAGCCATCCAAACTATCCCCTGAAATTGAGCTTTATTTCCTGTTTTGCACTCAAAGCTTGCGAATGAAGCTTAATCTCTGGTGCATCTCTCGAAATTACGCATTGTTACGCATCGTTATTAGATGGTTTTTTCAGGCTGCCATCATTCCCCTCTTTATGTTTTACATCCCAAAGGAAGCCCTATGGTTGCAACACCAGAAAGAATTCAAGAAGTCGTTCCAGAAGCCATTTCAGAAGCCATCTCTGCCCGTCCAGCCCATGAACGAGTGGCAGTCTTGCTGATGGGCTATGGCGAAGTTGAGAAGTACGAAGACTTTGCAAACTATAACGAGCAGGCGCTCAACCTTCTGACTGCCAAATTTGCGCCAGTGCCCGCTTGGATCTATCCCCCCTTGGCTAAGCTGCTTGCTCTGTTTGACCGTCACGAATGGGGACACACGCACCATAATTTTGTCTCCCCCCACAACGCAATTTTTGAGCGTCAGCGTGCCGGAATTGAAACGGAGCTTCAGGCCACCTGGGGCGATCGCGTGCAGGTCTTTAAGGCCTTTAACTTCTGCGCGCCGTTTCTGCCCTCCCAGGTCTTAGCCGAAATTAAGGCCCAAGGCTTTAGCAAACTGCTGATCTATCCCCTCCTAGTGGTGGACTCTATTTTTACCAGCGGTATTGCCGTTGAGCAGGTCAATAATGCCCTGGTTGAACTTGCGGATGCGGATGGGCAGTGGGTAAAGGGGCTGCGCTACATTCCCTCTTTCTTTGACCAGGATGACTACATTCAGCTTTTGGTAAAGCGCGTTGAGCAAACGATCCAGAAAGAGCTGGGCGATCGCTACCTGCCCTCTCAAGTGGGCATTGTGCTGATGAATCATGGCTGTCCCCATAAGGCCAAGGGTTTTGTGTCGGGAATTGCGGAGAGTCAGGCCCTCTACGAAAAAGCAAGAGAGCCGCTCATGTATCGCTATCCGCTAATCTCGGTGGGCTGGCTCAACCACGACACCCCGCTCATTGACTGGACTCAGCCCGCTGCTGACCAAGCGGCCCAAAACCTGATTGAGCTGGGCGCAAAGGCGATCGTGTTTGCACCCATCGGCTTTGCGACGGAAAATCACGAAACCCTTCTAGATGTCCATCACGTCATCCACAATCTAGAAAATAAGAATTCGGGCGTTACCTTTGTCCAGATGGACTGCGTCAACGACCATCCTGAGTTTTTGGCAATGGCAGCGCGCTGGGCAACGCCTCAGATCGAAGCGCTGCTGGCGGAGCCGATCCCTACCTCAGCAGCCCAAGAGCCTCACCATCATGAACATTCCCATGGGGCACATACCCATCATCACTAGCGCTAGGGCTTACCCTGCCTCAGAGACAAATGAAGCTGGGACAAATCAAGCTGGGATAAATCAAGCTAGAGCAAATCAAGCTGGTTCAAGAAATTCCTGGGATAAGTTGAATCATCAGCGTTGTAAATCTAGCCGAGTATAGGAAAATAGAAGCGGAACTCTTTGAAAAAGCTTTACATGAGGGCTACCCACAATGCATTTTGACTATCGCATTTTGATCGTTCTTTTACCCCTCCTTTTGGCAGGTGGCTGGGCTTTACGAAGCATACTGCCCTATGCAATTCGGCAGTTTGAAGGTCTTCTCAATAAATAAGGGGCGGTGGCGGTAGAGCTATCATCGTAAGCCTTCTAGGTTTCATGGCTGTTTGGCAGCACTCGGCCCTGAGCCTTTTTTAGATGCATCCTCTGATTGATCCAATTCCTCTGATTGGTTCAATCCCTCTTATTGATTCAAGTCCTCTGATTGATTCAATCTAAGTGGACTGCTTCATCTTGGCTGGAGCAGTCTTTTTTATGGCATGCTGCTTTGGGGCTTTTGTGATGGTCTATTGTGATGTACTGCTGTGATGAAGTGTGGCTGGAGTGAATGGTGGAGGGTGTAATACAGATTGAGAGTTTTGAATAGGCAGAATGGACAGACTAAATGGGCCTGGTCGGCTGTAAAAGTTCACCCTGGACAGTTGCAGTAATGCTCAAAAAGCCGCGAATATGGCGAACAATTCTTTGCTGCTGCTGGAGGTCTGTAGTAACAGTCTTTGTAACCTTGAGGCTTTCTCCAGACGTGAGCTGTAGCTTGATTTGATAGAACTGAGCGCCCAGAAATTCTTGACTATCAACCTGGACGGCCTGAATATCTTTAATGGATAGCGCGCGGGTCTGCTGTCGAAGGATCTGCCGTTTGTGAGCGGTCAGGCAGCCATTCCTTTTATCGAAAATGAACGTCTCGGAAGGGGTGAGCGTTGCAAAGATGCAGCCCAGCGCAATGCAACAAGCTCCTACTACATCAACGGGGGGTTCAAAGAGAAAGAACATGAAGATCCCCACACCAATACTGGCCAGACTCAACAACCAAATGCCAATGAGTCTTTCCTGAATAGCTAAGCATTCTGAGGTGTGTTGAAGCACTTTCATAATCAAGTCTTCTGATTAACAAAGGACAGTAGAGACTGCTGCACTGCTCTTAGTATGAACACCGTGAGTCAGAATTCAACACTGATAGGGAGGAAAAGTGTCATGATGAAAAAGCTGGACACTCTGGAGAGCGTGGGCTGAAGGCAGAGACTGAAAAAATTCAGCAACGGGTTAGGAGGTTGGCGATCCCCTCATCTTAGAAGTAGGGAATTGAGGCCAAAGTCCGAAGCCAGATTGCGGAAGTCAGGAAAGGTGTGAATCTAGGGCAATATAACTAGAGCAATATAGCCAGAGCAATATAGCCAGAGCAACGTCACCAAAACAATATTGCTTGAGCACCTAAATCTAGCGCAGAGCCCATGATTCTTAGACGACAGCACTTAGAGTTCTATCTAATGCGCTACATCTAAAATCAGAGCACGTTAAGAGAAAAGATTTTAGAGCGAGGCCATTTTGGGCTTTTTATCGATCAAGGGTTTTGTCCCACTTTACTTGAGCAATACGGCATGAGCTACTGCCTAAACCCCAACTGCAATAACCCTAATAATATTCCCGATGCTGTTTCCTGTCAGGCTTGTGGTTGGCCTTTGTTGCTGCGCGATCGCTATCGGTCTAGCCGAATTCTAGGACGGGGTGGGTTTGCGACGACTTTTTTGGCAGTTGATGAAGGACTGCCGGGGCATCCCACCTGTGTGATTAAGCAACTGCGTCCGGTGCTGAATGCAGCGCACATTCTAGAGATGTCGCGGGAGTTATTTCAGAGGGAGGCTGCAACACTGGGCAAAATTGGGAATCACCCCCAACTGCCGCGCCTGCTGGACTATTTTGAAATTGAGCAAGACTTTTATCTCATTCAGGAATACGTGAGCGGGTCAACCCTTCAGCAAGAGGTAAGGCGCTCTGGCCAGTTTGATGAACCGATGGTCAAAGAGGTGCTACGCGAGGTGCTGCCGATTTTGACCTACCTGCACGATCAGCAGGTGATTCATCGGGATATTAAACCTGCCAACATTATTCGACGCTCGATTGATAAAAAGCTGGTGCTTATTGACTTCGGCGCAGTCAAAGACCAGGTGAATCAAGCCGCAGCCAATAACCCAGAAAACACTACGCTCACCTCTTTTGCCGTAGGGACTCCCGGTTTTGCGCCCCCAGAACAAATGGCCATGCGTCCGGTCTATGCCAGCGATGTCTATAGCTTAGGGATTACCTGTATTTATCTGTTGACGGGCAAGTCTCCCAAGGATCTGAACTATAGTCAGGCGACCGGAGAGCTAAACTGGCGTGAGCATGTACGCCTTAGCCCTCGATTTCAGCGCATCATTGAAAAGATGCTCGAAGTGTCCCTGCGCGATCGCTACCAAAGCGCGAGGGAGGTTGCTCAAGCCTTGGCCGACAGTCAAGATCCATCCTTTAGTGGTGGCTCCATAAGCGCCCCCCCCTCTAACTCAGCAGTCAGAAGCTCGATCGGCCAAGCTGGCGCGCGTCCAGCACAGGCTCCCAATCGCCCTAGCAGCAGCTTTACGCCCCGCACACCTTCCCGAATGGGGGCACAGGATCCAACGTCCGAGTCCTTTTCTAAAATTTCTGCCCGTAGACCCCCTGCCAGACCTAAGGGAGCGGGTGGGCTAAATCCTTCTGATAGTTTGGCGTCGGGGCGCAAAAGCAGCCTAAAGCTGACCGCCCAATCGCTTCAGCAATCCTTTGCGCAAGGGAAGCGGGACTTTAGTGGCTGTGACCTCAGCAACTTATCCCTGCCGCGCTGTCAATTGTCCGGAGCAATTTTTCATGAGGCCCAGCTGCAAAATTCTGACCTGCGCGGGGCTGACCTCAACGGTGCCAATTTAGGGAAGGCGAGTTTGGTCGGCGTGAATCTCCGGAATGCCAAGCTTCAGGAGGCATACCTCAGTTTTTCTGACCTAGAAGGGGCAGATTTACGAGGCGCAGACTTGAGCAACGCCTACTTGAGCAACGCAAATTTACGCGGGACAAACCTATGCGGCGCAAACCTGATGGGCGCAACCCTGACGGAATCCCAGCTAAGTCTAGCCCACTTAAACTGGACAACCATTTTGCCCAACGGGAGACGCGCAAAGGGGCTGTGGTAGCCAGTCAGGAGGGTGCGGCATTGTGATGCGTCACTATTTATACGGCATTGTTGTTTTCAGCTCAGAATGTTTTAAGAAGCCTGTTTAGGCGGTAATTATGGACAATGGCTCCCTCTAAGCCATTACTGCTGAGCATCAATATTGAGAAAGGGAACAGCCCCTGAGTTGACGTTGGGTAATTTTCCGTCCCATTTAGCGATCGCCTCTTTTTGGTTATCTAGCTCCTGCTTGCGCAAAATCTTGTCGTCTAGGGAAACCTGGAGCAGCCGTTGGGCTTCTGCTTCGCCTTTGGCTTGGTTAATGCGGCCCTGAGCTTCTTTTTCGGCCTTCTCGGCGATATAGACTGCGCGCTGGCTGTCTTGTTCTGCAACCTGCTTGGCCTCAACCGCCTGGGCAAATTCTGGCGAGAACTGGATATCCACAACGCTCGTGTCGTAAATATTGACGCCATACTTTTGCAGGCGATCGGTCAAAATCAGATCAAACTGCTGCTTTAGCTCCGGTCGGCGCACAATCGATTCTTCTGCAGTAAACTGCGCCACTGCCGTCTTGAAGGCTTCTTGAGTTTGGGGTGCAATAATGCGCTCTACAATCTGGTCAAGGCTACCCTGCTGCTGGTAGGTCTGAGCAATGCGCGCTGCATCTAGGGCAAAGTTTACGGCAAAGACTGCGTTGAGGTCTTGGAGGTCTTTGGTCGAGCCTTTCGCCCTGACTTCATGTTTTTGCACCTTCACATCCAGCCGCACAACCCGATCCCTAAGGGGTGTCCGCCAGTGAATTCCCTCCGATAAGGGGACGGGGTCAACGGCACCAAAGTGGGTTAAGACACCCCGCTCTCCTGCCCCAATAACCACCAAGGGAGAAAGCAGCGCAACCAAGAGAATTGCAAGGGCGAATGCGATCGCAGTTTTGACAAGAACCTGCATATTAGCCTACTCAGTTTTATCTGTTGGGATTTTATCTTTTGGGATTTTATGGCACTGGTTCCGTCACATGGGATAGAAGAACTCTTTCTGGATATACTTCTGGATATACTTTAGAGGATGTTTGGAAACTCAGCTAGAACCTTTGGCATTAGGGAGTTTGACGAGTTTTCGTCGTTATTCAGCAAAGTCTCTCTCTATAAGGATTGCAGGGTACTTTCCAAATGTCCTCTTAGATGGTAAGTCTACTTGTGCCAAGCTGTACTAGTCAGTTGATTCAACTTACGTCATTACGTCAGTAGTCATTCTTCAAAAAAACTTTTGGCGTGATGATCCTGCTGGAGAATTGGGTATCCTATAACCTCTACCCACTATCGTTATCTTTATCCTTGCGCTTACCCTGAATCCAGAGAGTTTTATTGCTGTGTGCCAAGAGCAGTATGGCAATGTCTTTAAAACTCACTTGATTGATCGTCCTACCATTACATATCTCAACACAATTCCAATTTAGTGACTTGAGGAATGAAATGGAGAGTATGTTGAAGCTGGTGCCATAGTGATGACGATTGTTATACATTCCGAGTTTGGAATTGCTGACTGTCCACTGTGGACTGGTTTTGCGAGCTAAAAAGTGTTATCTGTAACGGCATGCCCTATGAAGTGAGGTTTGATAGTTTTAGGAATACTTCCTCATCACATTAAATTCTATTGAAAGAATAATTCCAATTCTATTGAAAGAATAATATTCTGAACCAGTATGCAGACAGTCGAGAGAACTTCAGAGCATTTAAGTTTTGTCAAATACTGGTTGATTTTAAAGCGGCGTTGGTTGCCCGCTGTGGCTGTGGCTGGGGGGCTGTTTATTGTTTTGGCGCTCAATGCTCTGAGTAAGCCCAATCTCTATCAAGCCAAGGGACAGCTTCGCTTTAACCTCAATGAGGATAAACCCAATGTGATTGGAATCCAGGGGCTGGGGGAGTCCGCTGCGGTCGGAAACGAGCGACAGTTAGCATCGGAAATTCGAAACATTCTTTCTCGCAGTTTTTTGTTGTCTGTGATACAAAGATTGCCTGCTACCTTGGGCGAAGGTAATGTTCGGCCTAGTGTAGATACAGTGAAAAATAGCATCAACATCTTACCGGTTCAAGGGACGGATGTGGTTGAGGTTTCTTTTATTGGCAACAACGCTGAATTTGCATTGCAGGTTGTGAACCAATTGATGCAGGTGTATGTTCAATCAAATCTACAGTCGAATCGAGCCAAGTCGCGGACGACCCGTGAGTTTATTGTGGGGCAGATTCCTCAGGTTCGTCAGCGGGTTTTTGTGGCAGATTCTGCCTTGCGTCGGTTTAAGGAGACGTATCGTGTAGTTGATTTGGCGGCAACAAAGTCTGCTGCCACAGAAGGTCAGGTCAAAGTTCTAGATCAATTGGGAGTCCTTGAGACGCAACTTGCTGAGATTAACAGTCAATTAGGGACGCTCCGGCAGCAATTAGGTGTGAATGCTCAGCAGGCTGTGGCGGTAAGTGCTGTGGGGCAGTCACCAGCGGTACAGGATGTGCTGACTAGTGTCGAGCAGGTGCAGAAGCAGCTCAAAGAAGCCAGAACGCGGTTTGCCCCTGATCATCCTGCTATTTTAGATTTACAGGATCGCCAGCAAGAATTACAGGCGTTGCTGCGAGAACGAGTTAAGGCGTCTCTCAATGGTAATGGAAGCCCTATCCAAGGATCTTTATTTGTAGGGGCAACGCGCCAAGGGTTGCTTGATAGTTTAATTAAGTACGAAGCGGCTAAGACAGCTCTATTGCAGCAGCAGCAGGTATTAATCGGTCAAAAAAATGTGTTTGCGACTCAAGCTCAGGTGATTCCTGGCCTAGAGCAACGCCAACGGGAGTTAGAACGAGAGCTAGGGGCGGCGGAGTCAACCTATCAATCGTTGCTCAAAAGTTTGCAAGATATTCAGGTTACCGAAAACCAAATCATCCCGACAGTTAAGATTATTGACTCTGCGGTATTACCGACGGTTCCCATTGCGCCCAATCGAGGGTTGGACTTAATTCGAAATGCAGTTGGCGCTTTATTGGTGGGTGCGGCAGTGGCTTATCTATTAGAAATAGCTGATCGTCGCTTCAAAACCGTCGATTCGATTCAAGCGGCATACCCCTATCCACTTTTGGGGAATATTCCGATGTTTGAAGTGTCAGGGCAGGAGTTTCGGAAAGTGCCTGTTTTTGCTGAGCCTCATTCATTGGTCAGTGAAGCCTACCGAATGCTCCAGGCAAATTTAAAGTTTTTGCGTTCTGATGCGCCGGTTCGCATTATTACGGTGACAAGTGCACAGCCCAATGAAGGGAAATCGGTAACCGCCTCGAATTTGGCAGCGGTGCTCTCCCAGATTGGACACAGAGTATTACTAATTGATGGTGATTTACGACGGCCCACGACCCATCAAATCTGGGAGATCCCCAATGGCCTTGGATTATCTAATGTTTTGACGACAACAGATAAAAAAGACTTTAGTACGCTTCCGGCTCATTTTATTAATGACCGCTTGCAAGTGCTAACGGCTGGGCCAATTCCGCCAAACCCTCTGGCACTGCTTGACTCAGAACGGATGGCTAGTTTTCTGAAGGCGCAAATAAAGAACTTTGACTATATTCTGATCGATACACCGCCAGTATCAGTGAGTGCCGATCCTCTGGTCGTAAGCCGTTTCACGGATGGGATTTTGCTGGTAGCACGACCTGAAGTCTTAGAGAAAGGGAGTTCTAGACTGGTGCAAAGCAGTTTGGAACAGTCTGGAGTAAATGTTTTAGGTATTGTTGCCAATGGGGTCATTCTAAAGAATGAAAGCTATAGCTATTACTATTACACGAAGAATTATTATTCAGAAGATAAAACAGAAGCAAGTGAAACCAATGATTATACAGACAAGGAAGAAAAGAATGTAGCAAATTTCAACGAAAGGTGATATTAATTTTATCTTTGCAACAGCCTATGACAAATAAAATAGAAAAGACTTTTTCTTATGGTTAATTTAAGTGATTTTTATTATAAGTAGCAAAGTAGACTGTTAACATAAGCTCTAGTATATCGTAATAGACACAAAATACTGACCGTTCCAATATTAGATCAGATACTACATTCACTCGCTTAATTCTTCAAATCTGGAGATATTTCAGCTTAAAACTCCACAATTTTGCCAGGGTCATGTAATGCTGCCTAGAAATAACCAAGCAGCATTGCAAGTAATGACAGATTAAATAACTTACAACAAGAGAATAATTAAAGTGTACATACACACATAAAATTGCCTGTAGTAAAGCTATAATCTAGGCGTATATATATTTCTAGAATCACCTATGAGGTGTTCCTTTATTCTCTTGCACTCATTCTCTCTGTCCTACCCTTTAAAAGGAAAGAGTAGGTGAATATTGTGAATCTATACTGTTTTAAATGTCTCGACTTTTGTGTATAAGGTAGGTACGCAAGATGAGTAGTTAGAATTACAAAATTTTCGAGGTGATAGAGTCAGTTAAGGAGGTAGCCTATCTTGAAAATGCTCAACAGCATAGATTGTTTATAATCAGCAGTGGATGAGCATTGAAATAATATTAAAATTAAGCTAGATTCCATTCAACTTAATTAAGTTTGTGTACCAGAAATTCAAGCAGCTCAAACTTAAATTCTTAAATTCGGCAAGGGGGGCTTTATGAGTGAGAGACTAAAAATTTGCCATCTATCAAAATACTATCCTCCAGACTTTGGAGGTATTGAGTCTCACGTAAGAACATTAGCACTTGGACAATTAAAGTCAGGATTGATTGTCAAAGTTTTATGCATAAACTCATTTCCTAAACATAAAAAATTCACGCCGAGTAGTAAAACAATTCATGAAGTTGATGACGGAATTCACGTTGTAAGGCTGAGAAAAATATTAACATTTGCTCGATTTGACTTATGTCCAAGTCTAGTAAAACATTTATACTACCTAGCCCAAGAAGAGTATGACATTATTCATCTTCATACTCCAAATCCAACTATGCTAATCGCCTGGCTGATTTTTGATGTAATGAGCAAGATCCTTAGATTCAAAAAGCCTAAGCTGGTTGTCACTCATCATAGTGATGTCGTAAAGCAGAAAGTATTAAAGCAGGTTCTTCGCCCTTTTGAGTATTTAGTCTACCGTGATGCAAACTGTATTCTTTTAACAAGTCCAAACTATTTTGATGGATCTAAGTTCCTAAAGCTTTTTAAAAGTAAAATTTGTATTTTGCCTTTAGGGATTGATTTGTCTCCTTATTTAAATCCATCAGGGCTAGCGATAGCATTTGCGAGAGACCTTGAGCATAAGTTTGCTCAGCCTCGCTGGCTTTGTGTGAGTCGATTTGTTTACTACAAAGCAATTCATATTGCTATTGAGGCATTACAATATACCCCTGGAGTGCTCATGATTGTTGGCGTTGGGCCCTTAGATAGTGAGCTCAAAGCCTATGCAGAAGCAATAGGGGTAAACAAGCGAATAGAATGGATGGGCAGACTTGAAATGGATGAATTAGTAGGCGCATATCATGCGGCAACGGCATTTTGGTTCCCTTCAAATGTGCGTAGTGAAGCGTTTGGTCTTGTCCAGGTTGAGGCTATGGCAAGTCAATGTCCTGTAATTAATACTGAAATTGCAGGAAGTGGTGTACCCTGGGTTAGCCGTAACGAAAGAGAGGGTTTCACTGTCCCCATCAATGATGCTAAGGCATTCAGTGATGCAGCAAATCGAGTCTTAAGAGATGAAGCTTTTCGTAAAAGGCTTAGTATTGCTGCTCAGAGTCGTGCTAAGGCTGAATTTAGCGACCAAACCATGGTGAGTCGTTGCTCTACTTTCTATTACAAAGTTTTAAATCTTAGGGAGCCAGAAAAAAAATTGGTGGGGTTAACTACCCATCAGAATTTATAGAAAATATACCTATAGGTAGTTCTAATTGTGTGAAAGTTTTACATCTTTATGCAGGTAATTTGTTTGGGGGGGTAGAAACATTTTTGATTACTTTGGCCCAACAGCGGCACCTTTGCCCGGAAATGGAGCCCCACTTTGGCTTATGTTTTGAGGGGAGGTTATCTGAAACCCTGGCGGCCGCTGATGTACCAGTGTTTTTGCTTGGGAAGGTGAAAGTGAGCCGTCCTTGGACTGTATTAAGGGCACGCCGACGGCTGCAGGCACTATTAGCAAAAGAAACGTATAACTTGGCTATTTGCCATTCTTGCTGGCCAATGGCTGTTTTAGGGCCTGTAGTGAAACGTCAAGGGTTACCGTTGGTGTTTTTTGCCCATGACGTAATCAAGGGTCAACATTGGCTAGACCGTTGGGCTCACAAAGTGGTGCCCGATTTAGCCATTGCTAACAGCCAATACACCTTGAGGTTCTTAACTCAGTTTTACCCAAAAGCACAAGGAACTTATCTGCATTTGCCAGTAGTGCAACTGGAAATGAATAATTACTCCGAAATTCGGCAGACTGTTCGCTCTCAGTTTGGAGTAAGCCCAGAGACAGTTGTGATTGTGCAAGTCTCTCGCATGGAACGATGGAAAGGACATGTTCAACTACTCTCAGCCTTGACCCACCTGCAAGATTTAACCAATTGGGTCTGCTGGATTGCTGGGGGTGCCCAACGTCCCCAGGAACATGAATATTTAAAGGAATTGCAAGCTCAAGCCCAGTCTAGCGGTTTGAAAGATCGCATTCGTTTTTTAGGGCAACGAGCTGATATTCCTGCCCTATTAGCGGCAGCGGACATTCACTGTCAGCCCAATACTAGCCCTGAACCCTTTGGGATTACCTTTATTGAAGCTCTCTATGCAGGGTTGCCTGTGGTTACAACAGAGATTGGAGGGGGGCAAGAAATTGTTACGCCTGACTGTGGTAGGTTGATACCTCCAAATAACCCTAAGGTTTTGGCCAATACCCTAAAAGAATTGATTCAGTCGCCCCAGAATCGGGCCTTATTAGCTAACCAGGCACCCATCCGCGCCAAACAACTAAGTGATCCGCAGCAGCAGCAGCAGCAGTTATTCCATCTGCTTAAGACAGTAATTTAACCTAGTAAAGTACGGGAGACATTCAAAGTATTGACAAAAAATTCTGTTAGATAAAAACATAAGGACTAGCCGAAAATTTATTTCTCATAATTTTCTACTTTCTACGTCATAAAGTTAGATTTCGAACAAAACCGGGGGGTTTTAAAAATGAAGGTTCTTCATTTATATTCTGGTAATTTATATGGAGGAGTTGAGACTTTACTATCAAATTTAGCACTGCAACGACATTTATGCCCAGAGATGATACCAGAATTTGGTTTATGTTTTTGGGGGAGACTAGCCGAAAACTTAGTGGCTGCCGAGGTTCCGCCTTACAACCTTGGGGTTACTCGATTTAGTCGGCCTTGGAGTATATTCCGGGCTCGTCATCGACTTAAGAAATTATTAAGGAGTTCGATCTTTAATATTGTTATTTGCCATGGCTGTTGGACTCAAGCAATATTTGGATCAGTGGTTCGATCACAAAAACTACCCTTAGTTTTTCGAGCTCCTGATCTCCCCCAAGGGAAGCATTGGTTAGAACATCTAGCCAAGGGAATTGTTCCAGACTTAGTCATTACAAACAGTCACTTTACCGCCAAAAGTATGGGTAATCTCTATCCAGGTGTTGAATGCCGAGTGCTCTACAACCCTTTGTGCTTCCCAACATTTTCTGATCTCACAGAAACTCGGGCACAGGTACGAGACGAGTTGGGGACTCATCCAGATTCTGTTGTGATTATTCAGTCCTCTCGGTTAGAACGCTGGAAAGGACATACTTTACTACTCAATGCCTTAGCTCAAATGACCGAGGTGCCCAACTGGATTTGCTGGATTATAGGGGGTGATCAACGACCTGAAGAATCTTTATATTTGGCGGAACTAAAACAGCAGATTCGAGAGCGAGGAATTACTGATCGGGTTAAGTTTTGGGGACAAAGAAGAGACGTGCCGCAATTACTCGTAGCAGCGGATATTCACTGTCAGCCTAATACAGGGCCAGAACCTTTTGGGAATACTTTTGTTGAAGCACTATACGCTGGCTTGCCCGTGGTGACGACGGCGATGGGAGGCGCTGAGGAAATTGTTGATTCTTCTTGTGGGAGATTGGTCGCCCCTGGAGATGTGGTCGGTTTAGCCGATACCCTTAAGGAATTGGTGGCGAACCCTTTAGAGCGTAAACGATTAGGTCAGGGGGGGCCTATTAGGGCAAATCAGCTATGTAACCCTACAAGACAACTAAGGGAGCTTCATCAAGTCCTGACGGAGGTCATTCAGAAGTCAGCATAAATTGCATTTAATCTTGGTCTTGAAGGAGTATAGTTACAAAATATTACTAGGAGGTAAAATGATTGTTGAAACCCAGGCGCGCGCTTTAGAAAGTGCTGGAAGTAGTAGTGCTGCTGTTTATCAAATGGTTTCGAGGGTTTTATCAAAACATCATAAAGGAGGAGGTACACTAATTGATGTTGGTTGCGGAAGTGGCCAACTGTGGCACTATATAAATCAAAAATGCGATCACTATATAGGTGTAGACATTAATCAATATGACGGCTTTCCTGAAGAAGCTCACTTTTTTGCTCATAACTTTGATAATGGACAAATCCCTCTTAATACTGCCAGTGCCGATGTCGTTGTTTCAGTAGAAACCATCGAACATTTAGAAAATCCAAGAGCCTTTGTACGTGATCTCGCACGGATATGTAAACCTGAGGGATTTGTCATTGTTACAACACCGAATCAGTTAAGTTTGCTCAGCAAGCTCACAATGTTGCTTAAAAACGAGTTCAATGCCTTTCAAGAAGCACCGGGGCTCTATCCATCCCATATCACAGCTTTACTTGAAATTGATCTAAGGCGTATCTTTATTGAATGTGGACTGGCTGATATAGATGTCAAATATACCGATGATGGTCGTATCCCTTTTACGTCTATGCATTGGCCTAGATCATTACACCTTAAAGGGCGAAGGTTTAGTGACAACATTCTATGCATAGGTAGAAAAAACAGGATAGAGGCTTTGAAATAACAGAAATAATCATTAACGAAGGCGGTTGTGCTTCAGATAAATGTTGATTTGCTAGAGTAAGCATCAAATATCACCTTACTAAAACTATGGAATGCAAGCTCTTCGGTCATTACAAGCTATATAAGCATGTGAAAATGCCCAATGGACATCAGCGCTACCGTTGCCCAGAATGCAGGCAAACCTTCAGTGAGAGTTTTGATACCAGTTATTACCATCGACAAATTAGTCGAGAACAAGTTCGGCAAGTGTTGCAAGCCCATAGTGAAGGTAGCAGCCTCAGAGGTGTTGCTCGTATAACAGAGTTAGCTTACAACACCGTTGTCAGTATTATTCGTTCAGCCAGCGCTAAAGCTCAACTGATTCATAATCAAGAAGTTGCACAAGCCCAAACCAATGAAATGATTGGAGATGAGATGTGGTCTTTTGTAAAAAAAAAACAGAAGCAGTGTGTTCCAGATGAATTAATGGTGGGAGATTGCTGGATTGCACTGAGTTTAGATGGGCAGAGCGGTTTGATATTAGCGGCAAGAGTGGGCAAACATACGGATGAAACGCTCAGCGAGTTAATAGTCACGACAGAAGGAAAAACGGATTGTAAACAATGGAGTACTGATGATTGGGGCGGATATGAAAGGGTTTTACCACCTGAAGTCACTCATTACATTGACAAGGATAAGACCCAGCGTCTAGAAAGGACGAACGGAATTGTCCGACAGCAAACAGGCAGATGGCATCGGAGACAGAATAAATTTGGCAAATCATGGGAACAGAGCAAAGTGACAGCAAGACTGGTCGTGAGTTACTTTAATTGGATTTGGAAACACAGTCGATTACAGACGACCGCAGCCCAGAGAGCAAACTTAACGACTGAGCCTTGGAGTTGGAAGGACTTATTAACTTATTCCACAATAACTTGACGCACGATCGATGTTTCCAATCCTGTAATTTTTGATGTAGGTGCAAACCGTGGAGATACAGTAGCTATATACAATGACATATTCAATGATGCACACATCCATGCATTTGAACCAACACCTGATATGGTTGAGTTATTAAAATCAAGATTTAGAGGTGTTAGCAATATAACAATTGTCGACCAGGCAATTAGCAATTCTGTTGGCACTACTAATTTTCAGATCATGAGTAAAAGTGTTATTAATTCAATACTTCCATATGAGGTCAAAGATGACAATTATTATGGAATTGTTCAAGAAAAAAACGATAGAAGTTCATACAACAACCATTTCAGACTATTGTAAGAACAATAGAATCGATTTGATATCTTTATTGAAGCTTGATATACAAGGGGCAGATAAATTTGCCTTAGAAGGCACAAAAAAATGCTTGCCGCTGGAAGTATAGATTTAATCTATTTGGGAATTCAATTCTTCAAATTGTATAAGGGGCAAACTACATTTGGAGAAGTTGAAGACATCATGAGTTTAAACAATTACAAATTATATGGTTTATTTGAAATTAACTGTGAAGGGAATGGTTGTTTAAATTTCTGTAATGCTTTATACGTCAGTCCCAATATTTATGAAAAATTGAATCCCCATTATCTGTTTTGATCTATGGCAACCAGTCCAAATACTCAGAACTCTAATCAAGAGCAGCGACTGAGAGCGATTCAAGTAATTACTAAAACATTTGGATGGTTACATATATTCCTAGTTCTCCAATTTAGCTTGCAAATCTTATTACTCTTCCCTCAGTTTGGGGTTTTGCGTCCACTCATGCGGATTGCAGCCTTTGGAATGAGTTTATTTCTATTGGTATGGTTGCCAGGCCCGGGTCAAAAATTACCCGGTAAAGCTACGGCTATTGGCATCATGATGATCTTGCTCATGCAGTTCTTTTTCAACCCCTCGCTCAATAGTGTGCCTGCTGGGCTAGCTCAATGTGCTCTTTATCTAGCGATAATCGCCCCTCTGTTCTGGGTTAGTCGCTTATCAATAAGTGTTTCTGCGCTCAAATGGCTAATTTATATTCTTTGGGGATTTCACACTCTAAGTTCTATATTTGGATTACTTCAGATTTATTTTCCTGGGCAATATCAACCTTTTCTATCCACAGCTATTCAGAATCAAGGTTGGGGTGGCGAAAATCTGAAAATTGTTTTGGCAAATGGTTCTAGCGTCTTCCGACCCATGGGTTTAACTGATGTTCCGGGAGGAGCCGCTAGGTCTGGGTTTTATGCGCTACTTTTCGGAACGGGTATTGCGCTACAAGAACGGCATCATATCTTTAAAACTATAGGGGCGCTTAGTGTTGCCATTGGACTATTTAGTATTTATATGTCTCAAATCCGTTCAACACTAGTAAACTCAATCATTTGTTTGATTATTTTGTTTTTTATCTTATATCGACAAGGTAAAATATTACAGGCATCAACTATGGCTGGGGGTATGATAGCAATGTTTATAGCGGTTTTTAGTTGGGCGGTCGCTGTGGGAGGTCAACAAACTCTAAACCGGATTATGAGTTTGACATCTGATGACCCGAGCCAGGTTTTTCAACAAAATCGTGGACACTTCTTAACTACTACAATTCAAGATCTACTGCCTCAGTATCCTTTAGGGGCAGGATTAGGGCGTTGGGGGCCTTTGAATGGTTACTTTGGTGACAGCAGCAACCCATTAACCCAAGCGCTTTGGGTAGAAATTCAATGGACAGGATGGCTTTTTGATGGCGGCTTGCCTTTAATTATTGCATATGTGCTGGCGATCGGTTTTACAGTTCATGGGGTATGGAAAATTTCTATGATGCCCGGTCAAGGAGAGTTGCGATTTTGGGCGGCTTTAATCATCGCATATGATGCTGGTGCCTTTGCAGTTCTGTTCAATTACCCGTTATTTATTGGGCAAGGGGGCATGGAGTTTTGGGTCTTGAATGCTGCAATTTTAGTTGCAATAGGATCAAAATCTATAACAAAGAAAACATCTATATAATCAAAGATGAAACCCTTTTTAATTGTTGCTGCTGATTTTGTAAAAACTGGAGGGATGGATCGAGCTAATTATGCGTTAGCTGATTTTCTTGCAAGGGAAGGTGGTGAGGTTGTTCTCGTTGCTTATCGGGCAGATCAAGATCTACTGAAAAATAAAAATATTAGATTTGTAAAAGTTCCTAAGATTTTGAATTCATACGCCTTAAGTGAACCGATTCTTAGAGCTATGGGGAAGCAGGAAGCTGAAAAAGTTGCTAAGAGAAACGGGCGAGTTCTAGTCAACGGCGGTAACTGTCAATGGAATGAAGCTAACTGGGTTCATTACGTTCATGCCGCTTATACCCCAGAAGTTAAGACTGGTTGGGTTAGGATACTAAAGCAGAAGTACAACTTGAAATGGGCATTAAGAGATGAGCAGAATTCATTAAAAGCAGCAAGAATCATTATTGCCAACTCTAATCGTACCCGTCGGGATATTATTGATAATTATGGAATACCTGAAGAGCGGATTAAAGTAATCTACTATGGGAGCGACCCTAATTTATTTTACCCAGCGACTGAAACAGAAAGGAGAATCTTACGGAAAAAATTTGGCTGGTTGGACGACAGAAAAAAGGCTATGTTTATTGGAGCCTTGGGCGATCGGCGCAAAGGATTCGATACCCTTTTCGAGGCATGGAAAGAACTAAGAAATGATCCCGCCTGGGATGTCGACCTAATAGTTGTTGGCAAAGGTGCCGAGTTACCTCTATGGGAAGAAAGAGCATTAAATGAAGGGCTAAAAGGCAAAATTCAATTTCTTGGTTTTAGAAACGATGTTCCTGATCTTCTCAGGGCATCAGATTTACTAATTGCTCCAACTCGTTATGAAGCTTATGGACTAGGGGTTCATGAAGCGATTTGTTGTGGGTTACCTGCAATCGTAAGTTCATCTGCTGGTATAGTTGAACGCTATCCCGATAGCTTAAAGAAATTATTATTAGATAATACAGATAACCATCAACACTTAATAGAAAGTATGAGATTTTGGCACGACAATATCACCTTCCTTGAATCACAGATTTTACAGACGAAAAACAAATTCATTAAACATGGATGGGATATTATGGCAAAGGAAATAATTAATATAGTAAATAATTAGAAGCTTTGGCATGCAAAAGAAGGTGAAATTGATCCGAGAATTTAGGAGCGATAGAAATAAGCTCTGAAACAATCCTAGCTTTTCCGTTATGGATAAGTGATGAATATTCAGTCTCAACGACATCAATTGAAGCTTCAGTGATAAACTTATCAAGCAAATATTTTAAACCAAATGGTGTAAAGTGATAATAATGCTGATCAGGCATCCAATACCATTTTTCCCTAAGTAACTTAGGCAGTATTCCTGTGTAGTTAGTTTGGACAAACAATAAATGCCCATCTGGTAGCACTAAATCGATTGCACTTTTAATACTCTCTATAGGATTGGGAAAATGTTCAACTACATGAGACATAACTATTGCATCAAAATGGATATCTATTGTTGAATTAGGAAAAAATGATTCGATTATATCTAATCCCTTAGCTCTACCTCTTTTACATGCATTTTTTGAAGGTTCAATTCCCTTTACATTGAACCCGTGCTGAGCCAATTCATAAAGCAATATTCCCTCACCACAGCCAACCTCAAGTATAGTGGAACCCCTTTTCAGGCTACGAAGTAATAACTGGACTTGCATACGTACAGAGTCTTGCCATAACCCAGGTAAATCATGTAAAGAATTATAAGATAGAGAATTAGCTTCACTTAAAGTTGATGCATGAAAGTCAACATCACAATAATCTATATTTTTTGGGGGAGGTAAAGTAAAAGCATTAGTACAAGCATTGCATTGAAAAATCTCCCACTCAGACTGGCAAATGATCTGACGAGTATAAATTGAACCGCAAAGATGGCAACTGATAGACATAAAACAAGATGATGACTAGTTTGTATTTTGAAAGAAGCGTATGACCCTTGATTTTGAAAAATATAATTTAGCCAATCTAAAGTAAAATTCAAGCAAACGAAAAAATATTATTCTATCAAAGTGAGAATTATCAATTATAATAGACTTCAGTGCCCAAATTGATCCTCGAATATGTTCTTCTTGCTTGCGAGTAGTATATGAATCAGAATGAATTCTAAATCTACAGAGAGGCTCTTGAACAAATCCAAAGGTAACATCACTAGTAAGCATATTCAGAAAAAAGTGAAGATCAAATGCTCCGTAAGCATTAATTTCAAATGATCCATACATATCCCAAAGCGTTTTGCGAATCACACAAGCTTCCAAGGGAATTGAATTATATTTAATAATGTGCTTTTTCCAAGCCTTATCAATTATTCCACTCTCTAATATGTCTCTTCCATAGCTTCTATTAACAGATTGGCTATAGCTATAGTCAACACATCCATTATTTCTAATAAATAATTGGTTACAAAAAACAACATCACAATTTGGATTTGCTTCTAAAAAATCCACCATTTTTTCAGCAAATGTAGGTTCCCAAGCATTATCATCCGCAAGAAATGATATATATTTTGTATTCGCGTTATTGGCAGCAATTGACCAGCAACCAACCATACCAGGATCAGGCTTTATCGAAATATGTTTAACCCATGACCACCTGGAATCATCAAAACTAAATTCACTTTCACCATCACAAACTATGCACTCAACTTTTATCGTTTGAGCAAAAATGGATTCAAGACATTCTGTAAGATAATAACTCTTTCCATATGTTGGAACAGCAACTGATAGCATCATAACTATCTACCTAATATTGTTTTAGCAGTGGATAAAAGGTGATAGAAATTAGCAAACAGATTTGAAAAGATTTTAATGTAGAAAGGAGGTGGAACTACTTTATAATCTGGTATGTTCTTTAAACCAATATCTATGGCATATAATCGGCATCTTTCCCAATCAAAGTCCCAAATATCATCAAACCAAAACTTCTTATATCCATAATGGCAAAAGAACTTAAGGACTTCATAATCATACCAATAATAATTATTTAATCTAATTGTTGTCATATTAATTCCGAGATCTTGCCATCCAGAATACCAATAAGGCTCTGAATCAGATAGTTTACCTGCTTTTGTATAATCCTTTGAAGAACTGTAGAAAGCCCATCTGTTTGGGAGGGATCTGGTATTTTTAATATTTTCAATACTACTATAGAATCTCATTTTCGATTCTTGTGCGGACTTACGTGTTAATCCATAATGTAAGATTTTTACATCATGAACATGTAATATTGACGCATAACTAGGAACTGGGACTCTTATACTGTGAATTAAATTAGGAATATGTTCAACACCGTCATCAACGTAACCAACAGGCCACGGAGTAGTATACCGTATAGCCTTATAAGGAGATAAAAATAAATCAGGTTTCTCAAAACATAAAACAGTACCTGGCTCTGCTTGAAGCATTGCTTTCCAACCTTCAGACTCAATAGCATTAGCGGCCATTACTTCATCAGCATCAAGAGCTAATATTATCTTATGTCCAGGAACTTTTTCCCTGGCAGCATCAATAAGTAAGTATTGCCTTTTTGCTTCATCATATTCATCAGAAGAGTTTTGAATTAAATGAACTTTTGGATACTTATGACATATTTCAACGCTCGAATCATTTGAAAGCTGATCAGCAACTATAATTAGGTCGGCAAATTGACTAGTAACAGATAAAAAGCGATCTAATATCCACTCTTCATTTTTTACTGGTGTAATTACAACTATCTTTGGAATTGTCTCACTCATTTTTGGATACTCATACATGCATGCAATCTAAAAAAGCCTTCCTTTCCTTTAGGATATGTAACAGAATACCCATTTATAGAAGCCCAATTATGGATCTCGTCTTTTGATGCAATATATATTGCATCAATATCAGCATCCATGATGTCAGGATACGTTAAGCAAATGGGTGAGAGATTAACTGGAAATGGTCCTAATCTTTGCGATGCGGTTTTCAAGGCATAAGGTAACCTAATGCGGCTATCGTATAAGCTAATTATCGCATCTATAATCTTACCTAACCTTAGCTTTTTGAAAGCAGACTCAATTGGAGAAAATCCCATTTGCTGTGATGGAAGACGACCAACACTAACAAAATCAGGAAACACTAAAATTAGATAGCCTCCTGGTTGTAAAACTCTCATCATTTCATGTAATGACTTCTCTGGATATATTAAGTGCTCAAGAACATATGTTGAAAAAACAATATCAAACGACTCGTTTTTATAAGGAATCTCGTATGCTGAAGAACATTCCCATTTAGCTTGAGGATAAAGAATTTTATTTTTATTAATTATATGCTCTGCTACTTCAATTCCACAGTAATTTTTAAGATAACCATGGTTGATTAGATGCCTATACATTCTACCGCTACTACATCCAACTTCTAATATTGAGTTAGGTTGTAGACTACAAATATATTGAGGCAACCAGTTTATGTCAGAATTATCATTGATATTGTTATTATTTGCTTCAAGCATTTCTTGGTATGTCTTCCGGCCATCATGCGAACCGTAAAACCAAGACATAGATTGATTTAATTCGGACAAGATTATTGAATCACCGCTAACGCTAGATAACCAATTAAACTTTCGGCTCACTGGCTTAAGTGTACTATTTATCTCATTCATGGTGTATCTCCTTTGTCAATATAATTATAATTGGTTCTTGTAGCAAGAATAGAACATGCTAGTGGTAGTCCATAAACTAGGTATAGAAATGATATAAGACTGTTTCCTGGTTGAACATTCAGAGCTTGGTTGACCATTTTGCATGAGAAAAGCTTATATAGTCTCAACATAAATACATATAGACCACCATTTTGATAAATTAAACTGTTTTTTTTCACGTAGTAACACCAGTTTTTTACTTGCGATGGTATTTGCTTGATTGATTTATATAGTGTCTTATATCTAACGGGATGATAAACTTTTGCATCTGAAACAAAGGTAATATTCGTCACAGACTCGATTCTTAACTTTAGATCTTGGTCTTCTTGTGCTGCCAAAACATAATTTGGGTCAAACCCTTCAAGATCAAAGAATAAGCTTGATTTTATTGCAACATTGGCAGACCAGAAACATCCACCTTCCAAATTAACAGGGCACTCTGCAAGATCTTGATTAGGGTTACCAATAGGATGAATTGAGCCCTCAAGGGCTAAACTGAATTGATTAATTGCTTTAGAATATGCAAATAGCCAATCCGCTTCGGGTAAACAATCATCATCTGTAAAGACTAACCATTCTCCTTGGGCAACTTTTGCTCCATTATTTCGGTTGGCTGCGGGGCCCTGTCTAGGCCCTGCCACCCATTTGACCCATGAGTATTTTTCTTTAATCATTTCCTCCGCAGTAGATTCTGATCCATCATCAGTAACAATGACCTCATAAAATTCAGGTGATATAGTCTGAACTCCGGGGGCAAGACAATCTAAACACTTAGCAAGTAGGTCATTACGGTGATAAGTAGGAATAACCACTGAAAATTGCAGTTTCATACATTGATTCAAAATTAAAGTTCAACCCATTCCTAAAAGAACTTAACCTGGCTGTATCAACATTTCATTCATGGCTTTCAAGGTCCGTGAGTTCCTATTCTTCTCACTACTTACAATTCTAATTTACTGTCACATGTCTCTACCGTCTCTTTTATTAATGAAATATAGCCTTTTCTTAGACACTCCCAGCTAAATCGTTTGAACGCAATGTTGTGTAGTTGTAATCTGTTGAAATTATTATGTTGAGATAATACTTTTTGCATTAGTGCCGTCAAATTTCCAGGTTTATTAAAATCCGAAAAATTACCTTCATCACCCAAAACAAATCTTGTCACTTCATAATCATGAACAAGACAAGGCAAACCATGTCCCATGGCTTCCAGCAGCACTCTAGGCAAACCTTCCCTCAAAGAAGCAAGAACAAATAGGTCGGCAATATTATAGTAATTACATAACTCATCATATGTAACTGTCTTTACCAGAAAGTTTAGTTTGCCAAGCAGTCTATCAGCAAGTTGAATCACCTCTGCAGATTCATGATCCATCTGTCCTAACAATATCAAGAATGGTCGAGGTTCAGGTAGTTGGGAAACTTCTTGGATTACATAATCCATCCGTTTATGTGTTTTGTTAATTGCAGCAACGGATAGAATAATGGGGCGATCAACAGGTAGGTTAAGCTTGGCAAGCAAAGAATCCCTTTCTGACTGGGAAAGTTGATGATACTCATGCTGCAAATTAATCCCGTAAGGAACTAAGCTATGCCTGTACTTTGACTCACCTGCATCTATAGCAATCTGATAATGTAATGGAGTTAGATGCTGGACATGATCCATACGGGTAAATGGAGGACCATTTGGAGCACCATTGGAAAAAAGCAGTTTGTAGGAAAGATTCATGATTCGACGCAAGTGCCAAAGCATTGTGCCAAGATTAAAATCACTGAAATAAATAACGTCGGGTTTCTTTTGGATAATATATGGCAGCAGGCTAAGACAGAAGGTTACTTGTTCCACAAAATAGGGATCACTTAACTTAGATTTTTTACTAAAAGCATATGCAATTTTTTTTGTATATAGATGATTGCGAGGTAAATTCCATAAAGAGATTGCATCTGGATTTGAAGTTCCTCCTCCTTGAAAGAGAGTGACATCGAGTGTAGGTTCTGATTTCAATGTCTCAAAGCATTCTAGTGTGAAGGTTTCATACCCTCGCCTAACGTGTCCTAAACCTGAACAGAGTAAAAATACACGGATCATCTTACAATCCACGCACAAATAAGAATAATCGATCTAGAGGCAGGGAAAATCGTGAGAGTTGCTCTAATCTTCGAGCTTGGGTAATCATTTTAGTAGTGATGTCGGCCTGTTTGACATAGCTATACACACCGGAACCTCGACGCTCAAAGCCATAAAAGCCAAAACCTAAACTGCGAATAATCCAATGCATTATATTGTTTAGATGGAAATTTTGTGGGAGATGACATTTAATACAAGGATTAAAACTCCAACTGGCTACAAACCCTCCACCCGCTCGCAGTAGTTTATTCATTTCAATCACTGCCTCAACTGGATCAGGAAGATGCTCTAATACCTCGGTCGAGATGATGGCATCATAGGGTGGCTCAGGACATTCCAAAACTCGGATATTAGAAAATTCTTCAAGATAGTTCTGGATAGTATGGCGAAAATCTGTAATATCTACCAAATCAATGTGCTGAATATTAGGTAAGGTAATTGAACAAAGTCGGGCTACAGTGCCAATACCACCCCCGAAATCTAAGACCTTTTTGGGGTGATTATGAGCAATTAAACGAACTGCCGCAAGTCGATCGCTGATCGTGCTTTCATCAGACTCAGAAAATGCTGCATTGATCAACCAAACCGGGTGCTGATAGTATTCATAGAGAAACTCAGACAAATCAGCATCAGGTTTAGATATTTTCAGCTCATCCCAAGCTTGGTCTAAAATTTGCCAAAGCCTTTTAATTTTGATGCCATTTTCTTGTTCATGAAGTGAAAGATAGTGAGATGCTTTCTGCCAATTTTTCTCAGCACTCAATCTTTGAACAACATCTTTCCAATGATAGCTAACTGGTTGATTTGATGATTTGATAAACATTTTAGTGATTACAAAGAGGCTGAGTAGTCAAGATAGTTGGCAAGTTCTTTCGAATAAATTGAAATAACTGGAGCGTTATATAAGGTTTATCATACTCCCGAGAAACCACTTCAAACCCTTTCTGAGCTAAGGATTGATTAGTACTGCGATCTTCAATTGCTTGGCATAGTAATAGCTTAATATCTGGGATAACTTGAGTTTCACAAACTAAACCACAGTTCCATTGCCAAACAAAATCATTGCAGGCGGCATATGCAGGACCGCAGGAGAGAATAGATCTGCCAGATAGCATGTAGTCAGTCAGCTTGGTTTGTAATGAAGAACGGACAAGATGGGCTGATTCAGGCTTGAAGGAGGAAGCTACTAGCAATAAGTCAGCTTGCTTCAAATAGGTCTGTAGCTGGTTGTAAGGAATCATTGAGCCATAGGTGACTTGCCAAGATTCCCATGATTGTTGATATTGCTTCCAGAATACTTGAGGTGTATGCAAAACCAGTTCTATATCACATCCATCTTGCCTAAGCTGATATATAGCTTCAGCAATCACCGCCACTGCATCGTAATGCATTGGCCAAATTGATCCCGCATAGACAACCTTAAAAGTGCCCTCATGAAGTGTAAAGTCTGGAGGGGGTAATGACGAAACATCTACTGGGTTGTGAACTATCAGCGTTTTCATAGGCAATATATTGTAGCGATTAACCAATTCTTTTTTGAGTTGTTCGCTGATCATCAGCCAACCACATGCTTGACTGAGCAGCGATTGACTATACTCTTGAATTCCTCCTGATAACCATTGACTGGAGTTAATGGCAATCCAGTCATCCATAAAATAGATCAAAAAAGGGCAGTCTAATTGTTTGGTGACCTTATGCCCAATTACCAATGCTGATGGACCATTCGGGCAGATCAAAACTATCTCTGGCGCAAACGATTGAATCTTTTGAGACTGAGCGATAGGGAGCCAATCGAGCAACTGAAGATTAATTGATTGCAGCAATGGATTTAAAAAACGTCCCAATCGATTATTAAGCAGTGGTACATGACGCTCTTTAAATGTTGCCACATTAGCATCAAAGGGTGGAGATGTATCACTGTGACCCGATATATCCCCAACGGTATAAAGCATGAAACGATCCATTGGGTAATGGTCGAATAAATTAAATAACGTGCGATCAATACCCGTACCATTTTGATTGAGAGGAGCTTCACTCACCAATAATAATCTTGGTAGGTTTGGCGGATATGCTGACGAATCACTCATAGTTCTAACTCAACCGCTCTTTCCAAGCAGTTACAATTTCATTGAAAACATCAGACAAAGAACGAGTAATTGACCAATTGGGATAATGGTTCTGCATTTTTCGAAGATCGCTGTAGTAACAAATGTGGTCGCCTTCTCGGTTCTTACCTACATATTCATACTGCATCTGCTTACCAGATAAGGATGCCACCAATTCAAAAGCTTCCAGAATTGAGCAAGTATTACCTTTGCCACCACCGAGGTTGTATACTTCACCACTGCGAGGAGATTGAATGAAAGCTTCGATGAAACGAACAACATCATAAGAATGAATGTTGTCTCGGACTTGTTTGCCTTTGTAGCCAAAAATCTTGTATGTGCGCTCCTCTAAATTACACTTTACTAAATAACTAAGAAAACCATGTAGCTCCACGCCAGAGTGATTAGGTCCAGTCAAACACCCACCACGCAAGCAACAAGTGTTCATACTGAAATATCGTCCATACTCCTGCACCATAATGTCAGCAGCAACTTTGGATGCACCAAACAGGGAATGTTTAGATTGGTCAATGCGAAAGGTTTCGGGGATACCATGCTCGTAGGTCGCATCAGCATAGTCCCAGCGAGTCTCTAGTTCAATCAAGGGAATCTCGTTAGGCGCATCACCATAGACTTTATTAGTGGATAGGTGAACAAAGGGAGCTTCAGGCGAAAACTGACGAGTGGCTTCCAATAGATTGAGCGTACCCACTGCATTGGTATCAAAGTCATCAAACGGGATGTCAGCAGCTCGATCATGGCTGGGTTGGGCGGCAGTATGGACGATTGCATCTGGCTGGAGGCTTTCAATAAGCTTAAGGATGCCTTGGCGATCGCGGATGTCGAGTTCATGATGAACAAACCCCTCAATGGTTTCCTGCAAGCGTCGTTGGTTCCAACGGGTATCCCCTTGGGCACCAAAAAAAACGGCTCGTTGGTTGTTATCAACACCGTGAATCTGCCATCCTCGATCAGCAAAATACCTACAGACTTCTGAGCCAATCAGCCCAGAAGATCCAGTTACCAGTAGCTTTTCCATATTTATTGCAGTTCTAGCTTGCCTAACATAATTAAACTTTCTAAATCTTCAACAGAACTCGGTAGAAATTGAACGATTAATTCCTTAATTTGGTATAATTGTAAATCAGTCGCTCCGCCTAACATCCTGCTAACATCTGCCAAATCTTGGCTTCTACCAGCAATCAGCTTCATTAGGATTAAGTAGTTCAAGTCAATCACTGGCGAACCATCGGGAGCATAATTAGGATTTTGAATCGCTGTTGCGACCCAACTTGCTGTTCCTTCTAACACATCTAAAGATGTGCCATCTGCTAATTCCCATTGGCTGCCTGGAATACTTAGATCTCCAATTTTATGACTATTTGAATTGACTAAATCTTGATAGACTAGTTTTGCATCTTCAGCTTTTACTAAAATGTCCAAATCTAGGGTCATTCTTTCTGGCATATATAGCCTGGTAGCTACACCTCCCACGATTGCGTAGGGTGCTTGTTTGATAATCCGAGAAAGGTTAGTCACGGGATATGTCCAAGTCCGTTGATTAAGAAACTGGATACTACTTCCTGATCCAGGCTTGGCGTATTTTAGGACTAGCGAAATAAAATGTTTGCGCTTACTAGCATTTGGATCGGATACTATTTCCATAACAATACTAGATTTTATTTAGGTTGAAGGAGCCCAAGAGATCGTGAATATCGAGTTCATGATGAACAAAGCCTCCGAGGTTTCCTGCAAGCGTCGCTGGTTCCAACGAGGATCTCCTTGAGCAACAAAAAATACAGCTCGCTGGTTGTTATCAATACCGCAAATCTACCAGCCTCGATCAGCAAAAACCTAAAGACTTCTGAGGCAATCAGCCCAGAGGAAGCAGTTACAAGTAGCCTTCTCATACTTATTGTAGTTCTAGCCTGCCTAGCAAAAATAAACTTTCTAAGTCTTCAACAGAGGTAAGCGTCGCATAAGCAACGTAGGAATTGTATTTTTAGTGATTTAACTTTAGTCGCACATCGCATATCTGAAAAATAATTTTGAATCTTTCTTAATTAATAAGTTGATAAAGTGTCTCAAAAATATTGAGGCAAAATCCTTCCATAGAAAGATAATTTTTGTAGATTTTTTTAAGTTTTTCTTGATGCTCCAGAAAACCTTGTGTAGAAATTGTTCTATGAAACTGCAGCAATTTACTGCTTACGCTGTTGACATGTCTGCTTTCGTCATATTCACACCATACTGTAATATTTTTCCAGTCAATAATATTTTCAAAAGGCAGTTCGGAATTTGTATTTATAAATATTGGTATTCGCCCTGCTGCCAAAGTTTCATAAAAACGAAACGAATAATTTCCAAATCCAGCAGAACAGACAACATAATTAGATTTTATCAGACTTTCAAGATACGATCCTTTATATAGCTGTGAATTAAACTTCTGCTCCTCCCACGTCACAGAAAGATAGTCAAACTCGATATCATTACTATTCAGTAATGATTTGATAGCATTTCTTCTGGCCAAATACCCTTGCGGAATGAAAGTATTTACACGGTAGCGAAAACCCATCCCATTTAAGATGCTATTTGCTAATAACCGAATTTCAGTGGAAGCTGGCAACTTCAGTGATGCATGTTGGCCTCTAAAAGTCACAATTGGCTTCCTTTCTTTAGATCTAAAATCTGAATTCTCTATCAAATAAGATTCATCACTTTTAGATATAAAGGCTGGCATTGAAAAGGTTAATTTTTCTTTGTTAATTTTATCTATAGATGTTCTATAAATAATTGAATTTGGTATTTCAAGAGGGGATGAAGAGTCGCGGTAATAAAAAATTATGATTTTTTTATTCGTTTTCGCAGAAATTTCTTTCAAAGATTGGAAACTATCTTGAAGAAGTTTAATTTCAGAAGGTTGTATGCCGTAAAGCAAGTATTCTTCGCTTGAATAATCATATATTACTTCATAAGGACATTCTAATACCAGAAAATCAGCATGTTCAGGTGACTTAGTCCATTTAAAGAATTGTGGGTATTTAAGCAATGGAGTTAACCATATTTTGTCTTGCAGAAAATTATTCACATAAAATGTCAGCATATTTAATTTTTTTTGTTGAAAAAGATATTTTTTTAACTAAGATCATTTGAAATTCAATAATTATATTCATGACACATGTTCATAAAATTCAATATAACGTTTAACGTGCCGTTCTAACGAATATTCAGCAAGGTCAATCAATTAACAATTTTGACCCGGAATCTTCTTAATTGAGCATCTTAAAATAGCTTGACAATACCATTACTGAATCTTCATCATTTCCTAATTTTATCAAATAATCAGTAATGTTATAAGGCATTAAGTTTGCAACGACATTTACATCAAAAAAACTTTTGTACAGCTAAATTAAAAACTTTGCAATAACCCTGATAGTTCTCCATAAACTTCTTCTATTTTATAAGAGACTTATGAACAATTTCAAGAAAACGATCACCAAACGCCCGTATATTTGATATATTTTCCAATTTAGCTATTGATTCTTGAAGTAAGTCAGGTCCGGGTGAACATTCTGCCCACCAGAGTGCGAGTATGTCTGCTAGCTCTTCTGGAGAATCTCGATTAAAAAAGGTACTATTAGGTGGATTTTGTTCAAGATTGACTGCCAAGTCGGAGAGAATCATTGGTTTACCTAGGCATCTAGCATTTTCCACTAATGTGCTCCACCCTTCAAAGAGTGAGGGTTGAAGAACAGCTAAAGATCGACGCATTAGTTGTACTTGATCAATTTTGGGAATTAGTCCCAATAGAAAGACTTGTGGAAAAAGCCCCAGCTTGTGAATCGTTTGCAAAATAGTGTCTGAGTAGGAAGGTTGGCGATAGTCGTAGATATGCCCCGTACATACAACTATCGGATAAATTGATCGCTGTTGTAAAAGAGATAACGCCTTGAATAAAGTTAAGTGGTTTTTATGCTTCCAAAACTGATTGCTGACAACAAAGAAACGATCTGGTAAGTTATACAAAAGTTGAATTTGTTCCGGATTTCCCTCGAACCAGATCTCACTAACTGCGGTTTTGAAAGAAAGTACCTCAGTTTTATAAGCAAATTCAGGAAAATACTTCTTAAAATCGTCTTGAGCATTTTGACTGCTTAAAACAATTGTGGATGCTGACTTCGCAATATTCTTAAACTCAGCATCTCTTGCCTGAATTTCATCTGATGAAAAAAATTCTGGCAGATATTTATGTTGAAAGTCATAAATCCATGCTGCTGCAGCGAAATTACTACCTCTAGATGTCTTACTCCAATAAGGAAAGATAAAATCAAAATTCTGTTGTCTGAGAAACTTCACAAAACGAGGATTTTCTGCATTGAACAATATTCGATTTATTTTCCAGTAAATACGATTTCTCAAGTTTTTGGGTGCAAGATAATCATCTATGCGATAGATCTGGCTTAAATGAGGCTTGACATCATCTAATAACTCTGGTTCAAGATCCCCATTGACAATGAGTGATAATCTGAACTTTTTTCGACTTTCTTCTGGTAAAGATGCTAGAGCGAGAATAATATTTTTAATGTATTCAACACCACCTAGCCAACCGCGTCCGCCTTGCATGATTAATCCGATGTGTATGGGCTTACTCATACACCCACCAGCTCTTCTCTACACCAACTTGCAAATGTTTGCACACCTCTTTCCAGGGGAACCGATGGCTGAAAGCCTAAAGTTTGAAGCTTAGAGATATCAGCTTTCCAGTTCAAAGGGTTTCCCACAGGTACTATACCATCAAAGGCGATTTTGCCTTGATGTTCTAGCGACTCAAGTGCCAGCGTTGCTAACTCCAAAATAGTTGACTCTCTTCCAGAGGCTAGATTATAAACTTCACCTTTCATTGGAGCAGATGTTATAACTACCCTAAGTGCTTTAGCAATATCGAGAGCATGAATGAAGTCTCGGCTTTCCTGGCCCGTACCCTGTAAAACAACAAGTTCTTGTTCTTGGATAAGAGCCTTTCGGCAAATATCCCAGAGGACTTGGCGGCGTAGACCTGGAGCATAAGCGGAGAAGATGCGAAGGCTGGAAGTTGGGATGTCGTAAATTTTGCTGAATTCCAGGCAGAGTTGTTCACTTTGAAGTTTATGGAATCCATAAGGTGAGATCGGAGAGACAGGATGTCTCTCATCAATGGGTAGTTTTGATGGGTTACCATATACAGCAGCACTGGAGAGAAAAATGAATTTACATTCTGGTGAGTTAAGACGAAGTGCATCAAGTAGATTGAAAGTTAATATTGTGTTGCTGTGAAAATCAGCGGCTGGATCGGAGACTGATAAAGCAACTGAAGAACGTCCAGCACAATGAATCAATGCGTCGGGTTTATGAGTCTGTAATAAGTTACTAAATTCTGAATCGGGTAATTGTAGCCGTTGGTATGCTGATAGGTCTGCCAGTGGAGCATTTTCAGGTGGAGAATTATCTGTTCCAATAGCTTTCCAGCCCTGCTTCGAAAAATAACGAGCAACATAACGACCGATAAAACCTGCTACACCTGTAATTAGTACAATTTTCATTTAATGAATAAGGTAAATTAAATTACAACCTTTACTCAATGTCCACTAATGGCAAAGAATTTAAGATTTTTTGCTCTTCCTCTAGGGACAGATAAAGTAAATTTCCTGCTTCATCACGCGATTCTCGAAACTGTGCCGAGACATATCCTTCTTCTGGCGTGAGTTCTTTTAGTGAATCAGGTTTGAGGTCGTTACGCACAAAAAAGGCGTTGTTACCAGCACTATTACAGCCAACAAAACTGTATCCTTTTTTATTAGCTAATAGGCATAAAGCTTTGAGTGAAGCACCATAGTAAATATTGGAGTGATGAGCTTGTGTCCTAACAAAAGCTGCCTCATAAGGGATAGTTACAGCCCTAGTTGCACCAAATCTGAAATTATATTCAGAAACTACAATTACAGGATTGATAGAATTTATGGCTTGCCAGACCCAATAATCGTTGCCATCAATATCAACAGAAAGCAAGCCAATCTCTCCATGAATACCATTATCCAAAAATAGCTGATTAATATTATCTTTTGTTATAAATGAGTTGACGGCTTTGAGATTGTACTGCCAATAAATTGGATCATGCTTAATATACGCAATATTTTCCAAGTTACCATCTATAACTAAACCTGACCAATTGTTATTAATCAATAAAAATCTTGTGTTCGATTCCGTATAATTTTCTACACCAAATTCAACAAATATTTTGTGTGAAATCATAATATTCCTAAGTAAATACTGTAGAATACCATCTTCTCCCCATTGAGAAAAAACTCTAAATTCACTATCAGAAATAGCATTGTTATCAAGGATACTCAGCTGCCTATTTTCAACTCTACCTATGGACTCTTGAAGCTTATCTAAAGTTGATTTTAGTTGTTTTTGTTGAGCATCAATTTTATCTAATTGCTGGATTTTAGCTTTTAACTTGTTTATAAATTTCATGTTTTTAGTATCGATTTACTTATAATAGTTTTAATTATTTTTGCTGGATTGCCAGCCACTAAAACGTTAGAAGGAACATCTTTTGTTACAACAGAACATGCCGCTATAATGGAACCACTTCCTATTGTCACTCCTTTTAGAATTGTCGAGTTAAATCCAATCCAGACATCATCTTCTATCAGTACCGGTGATCCTTTAATATCAAAAATATTTTCTTTTGGATGTCCTGTCGTCATAATGGCTGAGAAATGTTGGCTTCTTAAATACGGATCAATGGAATGTGAATTCGTGTCATGTATATTAACATTATGAGAAATATAAACGCGATTCCCTATGTCAATAGAATCTGACGACCAAATTCTAGTTCCTTCTCCTACATAGCAACTATCACCAATTGATATCTTTCCAGCGTGTGCAAATACAAGAAGTTCGCCTCGTAAAACTGAATTTTTACCAACATTTATTAAATTTGGACACTGACTGTGATTTGAAACTACCGCATTTGGCAAGATTTTTACAGAAGAATCGATATTAGCATAGTTCAAAAAGTTATTGTATCGTTGCTTAGCTTCTTCGACTTCAATTCTTGTTTTTAAAAAGAGAGTTATTTTTTTTAAAAGTTTAGATTCTAAAAGTACGTCTTTCATCTTTTTTTCTATCATATAGACTATCTACAACTAATGAAATTATTACGTGGCAAACTAAATTAAATTGAATCATTAATTAACATTGATAATCTACACATGTGTTTTCTTTCCACGGAAAATCCACAAGTACTGTCCCAAAAGCACACCCACTATATATATATTCATATCACTTCCTGTTTCTACGATTTCAAAACTGATAAAAGATTGATAATGTGACAAAACTTCAACCCTAGGAATATGTGCTTCAATATCGATACTATAGGTATCAGGAACAAGACAATGCGATGGAAATTCAATCTCAGCAACCCGATCTCCTTTGCTCAAATCTAGGCCTAGAGAAGTAAAGCGATTTTACAGTGGAAACAGGCAAATCTCTCATCTTTTTTGCTTTTGGTTCTCGAGTGATACGGGCTGGGTTCCCTAAAACGAAGGTCCAGGCAGGTAGATCTTGAGTAACGACAGAATCCGCACCGACAATTGCGCCTCTTCCAATGGTAACTCCTTGCAAGATGACTACGCCGCATGCAATCCAAACATCATCATCTATAAAAACTGGAGCTTTATCAATATCCATCACTTGCAGTGGGTCTTGCTTAAACAGAACGTAAAGAAAATATTGGTGCCGATAGGCAGCACTAAATCAATGTGTTTTGTCATCAAAAATATTTACATTGTGTACGATTAAAACTCTGTTGTCGATTATAATAGATTCAAATTACCAGATTCTAGAGTCAACGTTCTCATAGCATAAATTTTCAATTTTGACTATTTCTCCCGTATAAGTAACAACTTACCCTAAAATATAAGTATTATCTCTAATCATAATTTGATTAGCATTTCCATCACAGTTAATAATTAAGTCAGCTCTTTCAAGAACTGATCTACTATCAACCACACACTTTATTTTGAAGGGCTGCTTGGAGAAACTCTATTTGCCTATTTTTCTTCGCATTTCTAACGGGGCTAGCAATTTTAGATCTTGTAGATCTTGATATAAGTATAAAATTCATCTTGCTATTGCTTTAGTTACAAGGTTTTTAGCTTTTCTCAAAATTCGACTCTGCAAATTAGCATTCTGTTTACCGAAAAATTTAGATTGAATCGAGTTATCCATTTCAAAGTCTCTTTGCATGAGAAGCGGATGAGCTAAAGGAAAATCCAAGGGCGACATAGGCATATTAGCAAGTGGGCTACTACCACTCGTGTGTGTAGCATCACCACCAAAACCCAGATTAGAAATTAGATTAACTGCTGGTATTACTCCTAAACCATTTTGTATCCACTGCGAAAAAAGCCACTGGAAATCCCATGTATTAAGCTTTGCCTCATCATCACACTGATTTTGAAATAGTTCCTGCCAGTATGAACAATGTTCTGGATTGTGGAAGTAATTTTTCAAGAACCCTACTTGCAAAGCCTGCGGTAAATCTTTCATTTCATAATCATAAAGCTTCCAAGCTCTTCGCCAAGTTGCCCAACCCCAAATACCAGCAAACATAGAAAAGTAATAGCTCTGCGAATTAGACTTGTACTCACCTAAAACATTGGCTCCACTAATCAGCATAACGCGTTCATCGTCACGATACTTCTCCAGAAGCTCCTCACAAAACCGAAAAAAAGTTGGATGAGGCAAACAATCATCCTCAAGAATAATCGCTTCTTCCACTTGTTTAAAGACCCAGGTAATACCCTGAGAAACATTTATGCCGCAGCCCAAATTGATCTCAGAGTAGCACTTAAGTATTTCACAATCCCAGTCAACTCGATCAATGATTGCTCTTGCTGCTGCACATTTTTCAATTTCACCTGGCTTATCGGGGCGAGCACCATCCGCAATAACCAAAAGCATTTTTGGCTTGGCTTGCCTGATAGCCTTGAACACTTTTTCTGTGACATCAGGGCGATTGAAGATTATAAATGCAATGGGTGTGGAAAGAGACATAATGAATTTAAAAGGGAAAAAGAGAGCAATGACATCAAAGTAGAACAACAGGCTTCAGTCTTTCTGCCACCAGTCAATATCTATTTGTGTAAGATTAGAAGCTGGCTGTGGCATAGTTCCCAAAATCCTGCCCATTTTGTTTGTCGCTTTTTTAGCCAAAGTGCCATCTTTCAAAGAAGCTGTGAATTTATTGAATAGGCTATTTTTCTGCGATTCGGTAATGCCATAGTTGATTCCAAACTCACGTACCATTTTCTTAATAGAATCTGAATAATCAGGGTCTTGAAGAATGAGATTAATTTTTTGCAAAGCATATTCCTTGTCTTGTTTGCGGCTACCAGTGTTATAGCCACAGACAAGCTCAAATTGTATGTACAAGTACTGTTTTTCCTCTTCCTCAAATTTGAATCTCTCAGCATATTTAGGATCATACTCACAAAGTTCGATCATTTTAATAAAACTTTCAGTCCAATTATCTAAATTTTGTGTTCTTTGCGCAGGATGGAGCTGATAAACTGCTGTATAGACTGGAATAAATTTAGCTTTGAAAAAATGAAGCGCTCTGTACCAAAAATCAACATCGGCACAAGTGTCTACCTCTTTCCTTAAACCACCAACTTTCTCAAGGACATCCTTACGGAAAAAGCAACAATGCTGTGAAATATTTCGTTTCCTTAGTAGAGAGTAAGGAGAAATGAAGTGCTCATCTAACTTGGAAGCTGAATAAGTCTTTCTGTCAGCCTGTAAATAGAGATCACAACCAGCAATGATAGAAAGATCGGGCTGTTCAATCAGTGGCTGGATAGACACTTTAAATGCATCCTTTAAATAAAAGTCATCACTGCTTTGAATTGCCAGAATTTCACCTTTTGCAGCAGAAAAGCCCTTTGTCACTGCATCTACAAATCCTTCATCAGGTTCTGACCACCATTTAATCTGTGGATACTTCTTGAGCACTTCTACCGTCTCATCTTTAGAACCACCATCAGAAACAATAATTTCCACCTCACCCTCATAATCCTGTTTCAGAATACTAAGAATGGTTCTTTCAATGTAAGAACCCTGGTTGAATGAAGGGATGACTATCGAAATAGAAGGCAGTGCTACCACAATTTCTACTCCTCTAATTAACGCATTGATATGCTGTTATACCCTGCAACCAGAGTGTTACAAGTTCCACTTCTTCGTTCGTAACGATTCCTGCTCCACACAAAGCAGCGTAAGCCTGATAAAGATTATCAGCGACAGAGTAGGTGGAGCGAATGCTAGAGCTAACCACATCAATCACCTTGTAAGGATAGAGATAGCAAGGGATCTCGGATTCAAAATCTTTTAGATAGTCATGTGGGTTGCGCTCTTGAGTAACAGTTGCTTTTGTGAAGCCAAGATGATAATCAAGTAGCCACATAATGGGTTGAGCGACTAAACCCCTTAAAATATCTGTGTAGCGAAAAGTAACAAAACATGGAAGGTAAAGTAGGGGAAACAATGCTTTCTGAAAGGCAGTATTTTGAGAATTAAAGGGACAAATTGTTCCCTTTGCTAATACAACTGGGTCTCGATCAGCAAAGAAACAAGGTGTGTTATCGACTAGACGGTAAATTGCATCAACATCAGGATCACCATCTGCTAGACCTTGCCAAATGCCGACATTGACTAACGTTTTAGTCAGTTCACTTTCCTTTAATAAATGAGAATCAGATTTAACCAGGTCGAGTGGAAAACCTCTTGGCCAAATATGAATTTTAGTGAATGACTTATACACGTTTACGAAGCCTAAGGCTTCAGATGATTTCAGGTAGGATGCCTGATATAAAGGCATGCTCCAATTTTTTTTAGGTATATTGTCATCATCTGTATCTACAATAGTCTCTGCCCCATGATTGATCGCGTATAAATAACCTAAATTTTTCCGAGCATAGTGATTGTATGGCAAACGTTTTGAAAGACTAGAGCTGTGTTTTTCCTGCTCCTCTACTGACAAAAAAAGTACGTCTTCATAGTTCCAATTCGCTGGAGTCTTTTTGTCAGCTACAACAACCAATTGGTAATTATCAATTTTCGCGAACCCTTCAACAGCTAAAGTTGGTTCATTGATGGTTGTAATCACAATAAATTTCTTGGTCTTGCGATCAGATAAATCGGTTAAGTGAGGTGTTGCTACTTGAATCATAAGTTTTCTCGTTATTACACTTGTGATCTGAGTTTGAGCCTTTCTAAATCAAACCAGAGTTTTAACTTTCCAGTCTGTGGTATGCCACAAAATACCTTGAGCACCGTTCTTACTTTGGCTAGATCCTATTTCCAGGTTGATCTCTCCTTCTGAGTAAATGGTCGTCAGCTCATTCTCATCTCGAACACCAAAAATAACACTATAATTTCCAGGAGCAAGACTCGATAAATTCAAATCTGTCTCAACAATAACTTCACCCAGAAGCGTCTTGTTAAACCGAATATTTTTATCGTCTAATAAGTGAGAAGTGAAAATTCTTTGTCCTAGATAGTCAATAATTGCAAAGCCCGGATTGATTCGCTTTACAGGCTTAAAAAAATTAAATTCAAATCTCAATTTATAATTTTCACCAAAAGAATAGATGTCTACCTTGTTACCATTATTATCAATCCAATAAGGCAGTTTTAATTCAAATCGTTTGCACTTGGATAATATTTTTTCCCTAACTGATTCTGGTTTAGAGCCAGTCAAGACGTATTGATCAACAACTGAATCAATAGAGCCATTGGTTACTAGCCGCCCTTTGGATAAAAAGATACCGGAATTGCATAAAGCCTTAATAGCACCTATATTATGGCTAACAAATAAAACTGTTCGCCCCTCTTTTCCAACATCCTCCATTTTACCCAAGCATTTCTTCTGAAACTGTGCGTCTCCAACTGCCAAAACTTCATCTACGATCAAAACTTCTGGTTCTAGATGAGCTGCAACCGCAAACGCAAGTCTTACATACATCCCAGACGAATAGCGTTTAACCGGCGTATCCAAAAACTTTTCTACTTCCGCAAACGACACAATTGCATCAAACTTGCGTTTAATCTCTTCGCGGCTCATGCCCAAAATGGCACCATTCAGGTAAACATTCTCTCTACCCGTCAACTCCGGGTGAAACCCCGTCCCCACCTCCAGTAAACTTGCAACTCGACCTCTAATTTTAATTTCACCTTCAGTGGGTTCAGTAATCCTGCTCAATATTTTCAGTAAAGTTGACTTCCCTGCCCCATTGCGACCAATAATTCCCACGCGATCCCCACGTTTAATCTCAAACGACACATCCTCCAGCGCCCAAAACTCCTCCCGCTCTGGGTGACTGCCATTTCCCTCCTTCCCCTGAAATGGGTTCAACTTACTAATCGACTGCGCTCCATTGACAATAACTTCTCGTAGAGACTTATATCTTGCTTGTCCCTCTTGTTGATGCCCAATAATATACTTTTTACCTAGATTTTCAACTCGAATTACAGTTTCAGACATAAATTATTTTATTCTTTAATGCTAAGAATACAGGTTCAGATAAAAGCTAATAGCATTTTAAATTACATCAGCAAAAGTGCGTTCCATTCTGCGAAAATACCAAATACCCGTAACTAGAGATAGGATTACAATTCCCAAAGATAGTAAAAAGCCTGGCCAATAAATTTGTGCTTCACCCCCCAAAATTGCCCATCGAAATCCATCAATAACACCTACCATTGGGTTAAGCGAATACAAAAATCGCCATTCCTCCGGGACCACAGAAGAGCTATATCCAACTGGCGAAATATATAGACCAAACTGAATAATAAACGGCACAATATAGCGAAAGTCGCGATACTCTACATTTAGTGTTGCTAGCCATAACCCAGCCCCCGTAGCAGCAGCAAACGCGATTGCAACAAACAACGGTAGCATCAAAATTCGCCAACTGGGCACAAAATTATACCAAGCCATTAAACCCAGCAAAATCATTCCAGAAATCATAAAATCTACAAAACTAACCACTACCGCACTGGCCGGAACCACTAACCTAGGGAAATACACCTTAGACAATAGATTGGCATTGCTAACCAAGCTATTACTACATTCCGAAAGTGAATTTGAAAAAAACTGCCAGGGTAGCATTCCCGCAAATACCAAAATCGGATAGGGAACTCCTGCCGATGGCAACTTGGCAAAATTACCAAACACTATAGTAAACACCACCATCGCTAAAAAAGGCCGAATTAGAGCCCACGCAATGCCTAACGATGTTTGCTTGTAGCGCACAAGAATATCTCGCCAAGCTAAAAAATAAAATAATTCACGGTAACGCCATAAATCTTGCCAGTATTGGCGCTCTGTACGACCAGCCTTGATGATAAGCTCATCTTCACTTGTTTCAGTTACACGATTATTCGCCAAATTAGCCATTTTGTTTGTAAGAGCCTGACTAAATTATTTATGTTGGAAGCATTATGAGAATGCGATATTTGTCGAATAGTATTAATAACAGTATTAATAAATTAATCCTGTATAAAGATCTTAAAGGCTAATCCTTTAAGGCTACTGGAGCAAGTTTAAGATCCTAAACCTGTTAAAACTTAACACTCAAAAAGCAGATAACAAGCTTATTTCCCGTTGCTTATCGACTCTTTGCTTATGAGCCTAAGCCATAAATACGAAATTGAGCAAAATCAAAAAACGCAAAATTTACTTCTGAAAGAAGCGGTATCTCCATAGTCTGATTGACTCGCTAAACTGTTTGCTTGGCGGTTGAACACGCAGCTACAAAAGCAAAAGCAATATAGCAGATGGCCGAAAGCCTTGATATAGCAAGTTTGCGCAGGCAGACTTTTTTCTTATAGACACGAATTTATTCGCTGGCTTTAGTTCTTATTTCCTACATCTTGCATCCCCCCTTTTAAGCCCTCTTATAAGGCTACATACAGCATACATACAAATGCTAGAGTCCTTGCTCTAACATGAATTTTTTCTTGAAATTCTCTCCTGGAGTGGGTCAGCCATAGCGCTACTGATCCGCCCACCCCGCCCTATGGACACTCCTCCATTGGCTTAACCTACCGGGGGAATTTAAGCACACTTTGATTATTCTTTGACTTGTGTGTACACAGTAACTTATGAAGGTGGAACCAGCAACCTAGTGTCCTCCCTTTATCAAAAAGAGGGTTGTAAGGGGTGGTGTAAGGTAAGTCCAATCTCATATATTATTTCAGGCCTGTGTATGTAACGTGCTTTATAGGCTAATAACGAGTGGCATGCCTGAGCCTAGATAGAATACCCAATACCAAAACCAAACCTGACATACTTGAATAAAAATTGATCAGCCTACCCCGTTCACGAAAAATCACGAGGTCTAATGACACCTCAGTACGCTAGTCTCAGAGAAACATAAGCTTTCCGACTCGTTCAGTTCACTGCTTAAAGCTCCTATGCAAAACCTCAGAAAACAAGCTAGCCTGAGCAGCCAGACAGTGACCTTCATACCAACCATAGGCCACATCCGCAATTCTCTGTGCCCTTATCTCATCTATCCCTTCAGCATCTTGCTCCACCTGCCAGTAATGCTGCTCCGCCATAACACCTGCCTCAGAAGCCACAGGGTAGCTCCCCCCCACCGGCAAAACCCGATGGGCACAGTACGCAGCAAAGACCCCTGACTTTCCGAGAAAGGTAATAGGGTAATCAAAAAAACCAGCATAGCTGGTAGCCAGTAGCTCACTAATTTCATGACTGGGCAAAATGCCCAAAGCCTTCACCTGTCGCCCCGCCACCTTAGGCAACTCATCCACCAACGGTGGGCCAATATCCAATACCTCATCAATCTGCAATTCCTCACAGGCTCTCACTAACCCCGTCAGAGAACGCCCATAGACCCGCGATCGAGGTCCTCGCCCCCCAAACACCACCAGCCGCCGCGCACGATCCGCCAACGGCAGAAGCACTTTTGGTTCTCCAATATTAGAAAAAACCGGCAAAATTGGTACTTGACGATGCTTCCCCTGGCTAAATTGCTCAATGAGCTGGGAAAAGGCTGGGTTGCTCGTAACACAGCGATCACTGCATTGAATTAAGCGCGACGCCAAAAACCGCTGATAATCCGAAGTCCAAAACTGGCTATTCCAAATCGAACCCCGACGAGCATATACCTCATGGAACATCGTCACCAGTCGCCGAGCCTCAGACTGCCCGCGCCAAGCCCTTAACCCCTGCACCAACCAACTAGGGCATCCTCGTCGAGCATAGCCATAGCCCACATAATGCAGCAGCACCGTCGCCGTCGAATCCGTAGGCAATCGCCTTAGCAGCGCCGCCGTCGAGCACTCCGCCACCACCGCCACCTCAAAATCAGTCACCCCATTACCAGACCAACTTGGGCTACCCACCACAAACCGTGTTTGCACCCCAAAATCTTGATAGAGCTGACGGGCTAAATTTAGACCATAATCACCCAACCCATCAATCGCAGGAGGCAGTTGGGGCACAATGGCCGTCACCAAAGAATTTGTCATTTATTCATACCGCTCAGGTTCAACACCCAGCGCCTTGAGTTGAGCCGCTAGTAACTCAGCTCTGCCATACTCCTGCTCAGCCCTCCTTTGCGCTTGCTCAGCTTTTTGGACTTCAACCCGATTCGCCTCTTCAGGCGTCGGAACTTTTTCCCCATTTATCGTAAAGTATCTTAATTGACCCGCCTCTACTCCTAAATACAAGCCGAGTTCTTCACTCCATCGATAGCCTGCCGCATTCGGCTGAATCTCTTGATACTCATGACCAACCAAGCGAAATCCCATAAATTCAAAGGTATTGGGCGCAAACCAAAAATACTCCGGGGTACGAAACCGATTTTGATAAAGTTCCTTCTTCAGGGTTCGGTCCACGTTCGCCGTTGAGTCAGACAACAGCTCAATAATTAAATTCGGATAACAGCCATCTTCCTCCCAAACCACCCAAGAAGCACGATGCCGCTTTTCAGTAGGGTTAACCAAAAAGAAATCAGGCCCACGGAAATCTCGTTTTTTTAATTGCTGCCGACTAAAATAAATGGTGAGGTTAGCTCCAATAAAAAAATTCTGGCGGTCTCGCCACAGCCACTCTAGGCAAGTCACCAAAATTAATAACTGAGTGTAGTGTAAAGAACTCTCCATTTCAGGCTCATCACTCAATAGCTGAGTGGCATCGGGTAGTTGTGCTTCAAACTGAGCAGCAGTGTAGTACATAGGTAACAACAGGCATTAATGACAACAAAAAAGTTGAGACAAAAAGATCGTCACCTCAGAGATTTTCATTAACTTGCACTATTATTAACTTGCACTATATTGACTGACACTACTCAGTCTCAATCCCTAGCACCTTGAGTTGAGCCGCCAGTCTATCTGCACGTTGAAGCAGTTCTAGAGACTCCCGTAAGGCGGCCGCGAATAAAGGTTGAAGAGTACTCTCAACAGGCTCATCGGGTAGGAGAAAATCTGCTGGCAGCTTCTCCCAAGTGACAACAGGCAAAGGATTTTGGAACTGAACGAGTACCGAAGTCATAATGAAAGGTGATCTCGCTAGCGTAATCTCTTAAAGCCTATGGTAGCGGATTTGTTGATCTGGCTGTCAGGTTTGCCTCAACCATGTTACGAGCGACCTCAGCCATAGAAACCTGAGCTTGCCAATGAAGTTTTAAGCGCGCCTTTACCGGATTTAAGCGGCTGACCGCAATATCTGTAGGCCTAAATAGACTGGCATCCGTAACAACATATTTTTGCCAATCAAGGCCCAAGGTTAAAAAGACTTCCGCAATAAAATCTTGCAACCTCGACGTATGTCCCGTTGCTATCACATAGTCATCGGGGGTTTCCTGCTGTAGCATTCGGTACATTGCATCCACATATTCCGGTGCCCAGCCCCAGTCCCGCTGAATCGAAATATCCCCCAAACTCAGTTTTTCAGATTTGCCTTGGGCAATCTGACAGGCAAAAGCAACAATTTTCTGAGTTACAAACCGCTGGGGGCGTAGAGGCGACTCATGGTTCGCCAAAATACCAGAGCAAGCAAAAATATTGTAAGCCTCTCGGTAATTCGCCACCTGCCAAAAGGCCGTAGCCTTCGCCACAGCATAGGGACTGCGGGGACGAAAGGGCGTCTCCTCATCTGCTGCAAGCTCAGCGGCATCCCCAAAGCACTCACTAGAGCAAGCGTTATAAAGCCTTACCTTTGCACCACTAAACCGAATAACCTCTAATAGATTAAGAGTGCCAAGGGCAATACTCTCCATGGTTTCTACAGGCTGCTCAAAAGAAAGGCCGACCGAAGTTTGCCCTGCCAGATTATAAATCTCATCGGGTTGCACTTTAGTAATAACCTGAAGTACACTGCGGAAGTCATTCAGCGCCATAGACACAGGCTTAATCTGATCACGAATTCCTAGCTTTAATAAATTAGAAAATTGAGCCACCTGGGCATCTCGAGAAGTACCATAAACAACATATCCATTTTTCAATAAAAGCTCTGCAAGATAAGCACCATCTTGACCCGAAATTCCACAAATTAGCGCTGTTTTCATAATTAAATTCAATCTAAAATCAATAGATTTTAAGTAAAGTTTTACACAATAAAATGGTCAATACTCCTCATCGGCTAGCGTTATTCTATGACTACCCTGAAGAAGATTGGCCTAGTATGGACTTATGCGCTCAGATGCTGCACAAGCACCTAAAGCATGAGCATAATAACGAACTAGAAACAATTAAGATTTGTCCTCCTTTTGTGTCTCGCCTGCAGCAATTGCCAGGGTTAAGCCAGCAGAAAGTTGCATTTAATGGCGATCGCCTACTCAACCGCTTCTGGGATTATCCTCATCATGCAAAATCTATTGCTCACCAGTTTAAATTCTTTCATATCTGTGACCATAGCTACGCTCAAATGATCCATGTACTACCACCAGAACGTACAGGAATTTACTGTCACGATATAGATGCCTTCCGCTCTTTACTAAATCCTCCCCAGGAGATACGTCCAGCTTGGTATAGAGCAATGAGCCGTCGTATTTTAGCCGGCATTCAGAAAGCCGCAGTTGTTTTTTACTCAACCGCAGAAGTTCGTCGACAAATCGAGCAATTTAGCTTAATTTTGCCCGAACGCTTAGTCCAGGCACCTTTGGGGATCTCAACAGAATTTTCTCCCAACGCTCACGCCCCAGCAGCCCCTCTGCCAAATGCACAAATCAGCCAAACCCCCTTTCTGCTCCATGTGGGGAGCTGTATACCACGGAAACGCATTGACGTTTTGCTAGAAGTTTTTGCTACCCTACGTCAAGCATACCCCAACCTTTCTTTGGTTAAAGTCAGCGGCGACTGGAGCGTAGCCCAGCAAACCCAAATCGCTCAGCTTGATCTTCATAAAAGCATTCACCATTTTCATGGACTGGAGCGTAGTCAAATTGCTGCTCTTTACCGCCAAGCATCTGTGGTACTGCAACCCAGTGAAGCAGAAGGCTTTGGCCTACCCATTATTGAAGCCCTCGCCTGTGGCTCGACAGTTGTGGCCAGTGATATCCCCGTACTCCGAGAAGTGGGGGGCAACGCAGCAATATATTGTCCAGTGGGTGATATTAAAACCTGGATAGAAACACTCTCTAGGCTGATCGATCTACCACAGCAAGCCCCATCACTTCAGACTAAGCTCAAACAGGCAAGTAAATACTCTTGGTCTACCCATGCATCAATCATTGCTCAAGCTTACCTAAAACTCAGAAACTCATGACAATGCGGATTTTATACGTTAATCCCGTTGGAGAGATTGGGGGTGCAGAGCGAGTTTTACTCACAATATTTGCGACGCTCAAGCAAATCCAACCCACCATAGAACTGCACCTTCTACTCTTTTCTAATGGCCCCTTAGCAGATCAATCCGCTGCTTTAGGCGTTCAGGTTCTGGTTCTATCCTTACCAGAGCGACTCAATCAATCAGGTGATAGTATCTTTAAGCAAAACCGAAAGCTACTGGGGATCAGTCGGCTTTTTGGGGATCTAACCCTCTCATTGCCTCGTCTGGTGAAATATTTAATGGTTTTACGGCAGACCATTCATCAAATTGCCCCAGACTTAATTCATTCCAACGGCATCAAACCTCATCTGTTACTTTCCCTAATCCAGCCCAGATCAACGCCTATCGTTTGGCATATTCATGATTTTTATAGCAGTCGTCCTCTCGTTGCCAAATTACTCCGCTGGGCTAGTATTAGAGCAACAGCAGGCATTGCCATCTCTCAAGCCGTTGCTGCAGACACCCAAAAATGTCTCCCGCATTTGCCATTAAGCGTCATTTACAATTCCATCAACATTCATCACTTCACACCAAGCGAATCTAAGGTTTTATCCACAAGCCACCCCACTCGGATTGGGCTCGTTGCGACCTTTGCCCGTTGGAAAGGGCATAAAGTTTTCTTAGACGCAGCAGCACAGATTCTCCAGACGCAACTGCATCCCTCAGTCCACTTTTACATCATTGGCGGACCTATTTATAAAACTCAGGGCTCACAGTATTCAGAGGCTGAACTGCATCAGTATGCCACCCAGCTCAAAATCTCCGAACATCTAAATTTTTTAGGTTTTCAAGAGAACATCGCTGACATCTACCGTTGGCTAGACATTGTTGTCCATGCCAGCACCGAACCCGAACCCTTCGGACTATCGATTATTGAAGCTATGGCCTGTGGTAAACCAGTCATCGTCGCCAAAGCTGGCGGAGCATTAGAGCTATTCACCCATGGCATTGATGCGATCGGCGTTCCTCCTGGTGACCCCCCTGCGTTAGCCAAGGCCTTAGAAAACTTACTCTCTCACCCTGAACTTTGCTTAAAAATGGGTGATCAGGCTCGTCATACTGTGACGAAACGGTTTAACCAAGAACACTATGGTGAGCAAATCCTATCTTTCTATGCAAGACACCATAGCCACCAATCAGAGATATCTAAAGCGAACCTCTGATATATTCTCTCACCCCTCCCCGTAGCCTCCAAAAACTGGGCTTCAGCTTGCTTCAATAGCGCGATCGCCCTTCTCAAACCGCCACCCCAAACTTTTTCAGCAAGTCCCACACATCTGCCACCATTCTCTCCAGATGAATGAGATTCTCCTGCCACAGCTCGGCAAAGGTTGTCTTGCCCTGGTCTAGATCGTCTTGGTGAATCGGCTGCAGCCCTTTTCGCTCAGCAAACGCATTCAGCCGATGCACCCTGCTCTCGACTCAGGCGCTTGACACACACTAGAAATATTGAGCGCAACACTGCCCCATCGTACTGTCACTGGATCGCGTCACAGCGACACAACCAGCGACACAATCGTTGAATGGAGCAATGAAGCCTTACAGAACCTGCTCAACCTCAGCAATTTCGGGGATGCTATCCTTCAGTTTGCGTTCAATTCCCATTTTGAGCGTCATGGTAGAGCTTGGGCAAGAGCCACAGGCTCCCTGAAGACGCACTCTCACCACAGGGCCTTCTACTTCAACCAGCTCCACATTTCCACCATCCGCCATCAGATAGGGGCGTAGCTCATCTAAGACCGTTTCAATATTTTCGTGGGTCAATTCTAGAGTTGCAGCCATAGGTTACCTTTCTCTTGGACTTGATTTTTGAGCGTTTGCGAATGAGTTCACTAAGTTTATCTTAAGTGATTTGGCCTATTAGGTGATTGAGTTTCCTTGTTTCAGTCAGCGATTCCGGCCACCGCCTTATTCCAGAGCACTCTATTCTGGAATGCTTTATTCCGGAACGCTTTATTCAACGCCTTATTCTGGGACGATCTTGACTGAGAGGATCTTGCTGCCTTGGCGAATCGCGTTCACGACATCGAGATCTTCCGTCTGGCCAAATACCGTATGAATGCCATCTAGGTGTGATTGAGGGGAATGACAGATAAAAAACTGACTGCCCCCGGTATTGCGCCCTGCATGGGCCATGGACAAGGTGCCAGCGACATGCTTATTGGGATTAATTTCACACTTGATGGTGTAGCCTGGACCACCCCGACCGTCTCCGTTTGGGCAGCCGCCCTGAATCATAAAGTTGGGAATAACGCGATGAAAGGTTAACCCATCGTAAAAGCCTTTCTCGGCGAGGTCTACAAAGTTTTTGACCGTGTTGGGGGCATCGGCATCAAAAAACTGAATATTAATCGTGCCTTTGTCGGTTTCAATCGTTGCGCGCGTCACAGGTACGATCCTCAAAATCTAACGTTTCCAATTATATCCCCTCGGACTCACGGTTTTAGCCCTTAGGTGACCTCCATCCATATCAACCCAGACGGATGAGCTTAAAAGCGATCGCCTTCTCCTAGTCCACCCGTCGGATGAAAGTGTGCGCCTTCCCCGCAGGTGCGCGGCGTGGGGAACACCTTACCAGGGTTGGCAAGCTCCTTGGGGTTAAAGGCATGGCGCACCCACTGCATCGTTTCAAGATCCACTTCAGAGAACATGTCCGGCATGTAGCAGCGCTTGTCTGCACCAATGCCGTGTTCTCCTGAGATACTGCCGCCCGCCTTAACGCAGAGCTTCAGGATTTCACCCCCCAGGGTTTCGACCCGCGCAAAGGCTCCCGGCACGGACTCATCGTACAAAATCAGTGGATGCAGATTACCATCCCCAGCGTGAAAGACATTGGCCACACGATAGCCAAAAAAATCGCTGAGCGCCTCAATCTCTTTGATGACGTAGGCCAACTGGGTACGCGGAATTACCCCATCCTGGACAAAATAATTGGGACTGAGCTTTCCGGCTGCGGCAAAGGCTGCTTTTCGCCCCTTCCAGAGCCTGAGGCGGTCTTCAGGGTCAGTGGCGGCCGTGATGCTTCGCGCTCCGTTGGCTTGGCAAAGCGCCCGGATGCGATCGCCACTGGCTGCAACCTCCACGGCCAACCCATCTAGCTCCACCAGCAGCACCGCTCCGGCATCCCTGGGGTAGCAGTTCGTCGCCACCACATCCTCCACTGCATTAATGCTGAGGTTGTCCATAATTTCCATCCCCGCAGGCAAAATGCCGGAGCTGATAATATCGGCTACCGACTGAGCCGCCAGCTCAATGCTGGCAAAGTCTGCCAGCAATACCTCGACCGATTCAGGGGTTTTGAGAACTTTGAGGGTGATTTCTGTGGCAATGCCCAACGTGCCCTCAGACCCGACAAACACCCCCGTAAGGTCATACCCAGGCATTTCAGGAATTTTGCCGCCCACCTCAATGAGCGACCCGTCAGCCAGCACCATCTTCATGCCCATCACATGATTGGTGGTGACGCCGTACTTGAGACAGTGGACACCGCCAGAGTTTTCGGCAATGTTGCCGCCAATGGAGCAGATGATTTGGCTGGATGGGTCTGGAGCGTAATAAAAGTCGGCAGCGCTGACGGCTTGCGTCACCCAGGCGTTGATGACACCGGGCTGCACCACAACGCGCTGATTGTCTAAGTCCACCTCTAGAATGCGGTTCATGCGGGTGGTGACGATCAGCAGACAGTCTTCTGTGGGCATCGCACCTCCAGACAGTCCCGTACCCGAACCCCGCGCCACAAAGGGAATATTGTGGGTATCACAAAGTTGGATGATCGCCACTACTTCTTCCGTGGTTTGGGGCAGCACCACGAGTCCAGGCAGTTCGCGGTAGCTGGCCAGCCCATCACATTCATAAACCGATCGCTCGGCTCGGCTACTAATAATGCCGTTGCGACCCACAATTGCTTCAAGCTGCTTGACGATGGGCTGCCAGTTTCGGGTTTGGGGTGTAGCTGCAGTCATGGGGCGATCGCCAGGATAGGAATGGGCTAGGATTTTGATGGGTTAGGCTAAGCAGAAGCAACAGGGATTTTATGGATTTTGAGCCAAGATCTTGACTCGGAAAGGCTCCAGGGATGTGTCTGACCTCAGCTTGCCCTAGGTCAAGTATAGGCATAATGCAGTCATCTCCTGCGAGGGTGGCTACAGGAGCGTGCTTTGTAGACATTAATCTCTGTATGCGGCTGTAGGCAGCTAATCGAAGCAGAGATACGAATCTAGGAAGTACGAATCTAGGAAATACGAATCTAGGAAATACAGACCTAAGAAGGTCTAAGAAATATTTAGGAGCGGAATGGTCAAGCTGTCTTGGAGCGAAATAAAACATTGGGCCTGGGAAGAATTACGCCAGCCCAAATACTGGGTCAGCTACGCCGGAGAGGTTATTGGCACCAAGGCCGCAGATGTTCCGTCGGATTCCTCTGCAGTGAACTATGACCAGTGTTTTATTCGAGACTTTGTGCCCGTGGCGCTGGTTTGCCTCATCAAAAACGAGCCGCTAGAAGGACACCCGACGGGCACGGTACAGAGCCGTCAGGTGGTAGGTAATTTCTTGTCAGTGATGACAAACCTCCAGATTACGCCTGACAAAGCCCATCTGCTAGAGCGATCGCCAGGGATGATGCCCGCCAGCTTTAAGGTAGAAGATGACCACATCAAGCCAGACTACGGAGAGCGGGCGATCGCGCGGGTAACGCCCGTAGACTCCTCCCTCTGGTGGCTGATCTTACTGAGGGCATACTACAAAGCCTGCCTACAGGATCAAACCCCCATGCATCCTGAGCTTTTTGATGGGGTCGAGCCGCGCCCCAAGCTGCGGCGAGCAGTACGGCTGATCTTGAGCCTATACCTCTCCCATCGATTTGACGGGGAACCGATGATCTTGGTGCCGGATGGGGCCTGCATGATTGATCGGCGGATGGGCCTAAACGGGTATCCTCTAGAAATTCAAACCCTCTTCTATGCAGGGCTAAAAGCCGCCAGAGAGCTATTGCGGCCAGAGGAACCCTACCAGAAGCGCATTCGCCATCGACTCGTCCGGCTGCAGCGGCAAATTAGTGATGACTACTGGATGGATCTACCCCGACTGCGTACCCTTTACCAAGCTCAAAACGAACAGTACGGAGAAACCCACCCTGTCGGCTCCCCCTCCTTTATCGAAGAGCGTTTTTTTAATAAGTACAACCTCTTTTCCCAGTCCATTCCCTTTGAGCACCTGATTAACTGGCTTCCGGATCATACCGGCTACCTCGTGGGCAACCTAGGGCCTTCCCACTTAGACACGCGCTTTTTTGCGATCGGGAACCTGATTGCGGTTCTCAGCAACCTGACGCAGACCAAACAGTCCTTCCGCATCATGAACTTAATCTACACCCGTCGCCGCGAACTCTTGGGCGAAATGCCCATGAAGATTTGCTATCCCGCCCTAGAGGGACAGGAATGGGAGCTAGTCACAGGCTGCGATCCTAAAAACAAACCCTGGTCTTACCACAACGGCGGGAGCTGGCCGGTCTTGACCTGGATGCTGGCTGCTGCCGCCATTAAAGCCGAACATCAGGGGCTGATTGAGCAGCTCCGTGAAGATATTTTGCGAGCTGGACAGCGTTTGGTCATGGATCGATGGCCGGAGTACTATGACGGCAGTAATGGTCGACTGATTGGGCATATGGCACGTCGCTATCAAACCTGGAGCATTGCGGGTATTTTGCTTGCCCAAGACTTCTTAGATCATCCCAAATATATCGAGCTGGTGCATCTTGATGCCTAACCCGAAACCTAACCCCAGATCTCTGTCCTCTCACCGCTTGGCGCACAGAATCAAAGGAACGCTAAGACCTTTAGTGCTAAGACCTTTAGCACTGACGGGTTCCCAATCTGCTGCAAGAACGGGCGCGCGAGTTTACGTAATCGCACTCTTGAGCGGACTGCCTGCTGACCTAGTGCTTGCGCAACAGAAGCTGCCACCAACGCTCTTGGAGCAGGTGCAGGCCTGTATTTTGGCGCAGTCTAGGGGAGATAGCCCTCCCCTGCCCGGATTTACCCAGAAACCTGAAAACGCGGTAACTGGAGACTCTGCGAAGCGCACGGTCATGCCCACCCAAGTCATGCCCACCCAAGAAGTTGCAGAGCGCTGCATTTTTTCCGTGGTGATGCTGCACCCTAACGGGAGTGTGCGGCCAGATGCAGGCGATCGCCTTGCCCAACTGATGCGCCAAACGGGTGCCAAAATGCCTCGACCCCAGGGGCAGGGTCAAACCACACTGTCGTTCCAAACTCAGCCGGGACAAAAGCTCTATCGAGTGCCTGTCACCATCCAAAAGCAGCAGTTTTCCTTTTTGCTCGATACCGGAGCTTCTAATACCGTCATCGATCATCAGATTGCGCGCCAGCTCAAGTTAGTGGGTCAACCGGCACCGCCCGATCTATTGGGCTACGTGGCGGTAGGACAGGAGCCTAAGCTACAGTCACCTATTCTGTATACGCTGCCTCCCTTAACCTTGGGACAGACGCGCGTCTCCCAACTGCGCGGGCTAGGACTTTCGACACAACAGCCCCCCTTCAGCAGCGACGGCATTCTGGGGCTAGACTTCTTGAGTCAGTTTGATTTAGTGATTCGCCCTCAGCAAAAAAGCCTGTCGCTGCTGCGGCCTTCTGCGCCTGTTGCGAGGGGAATTCCGCTGAAGGGTAGTTTGGGCGTGATGACCACCTCCGCGATCGCCATTAATGGCCGAGGCTCCTATACTTTTTTGCTGGATACTGGCGCTGCTATCACCACCCTTTCCCGTCCGCTCAGTCAGCGACTAGGGCTGAAGCTCAAGCCTCAAGATGGCGTGCAGGTGATGGGGTTAGGGGGGCGAATTGAAGCGCGCTGGAGTCGGCTGGATTCTCTGGCGCTGCAAACCCATCGGTTGACCAATCACGATGTACTTGTGGCCGATAGCCAGGTCTTTCAAACCCTTGGCGTGGATGGGGTGATTGGCCAAGATGTCTTGAGTCAGTTCGATCAGCACTGGCGGTTTGGGGCACCCGGCGCGCTAGGTGTGCCCGATCACGGCAGTTTGGAACTCGTGCCTGTCCGCCAGGACGTAAAGCTTTAATGCTAAGGTTTTAATCCCAAAGGGTTAATTATTTTCCAGTCCTTTATCTACGGCAAGCTCCTTCCCTAGGGTCAGTGCTTTCTCCATCACGAAATTCCGCAAAAGGACACCACGCCGCTCCACATCTTGCACCTGCATAACCCGAAAGCCCCAGTGCTCAAAAAACGGTTTGGCCGTGATGCTGGCTTCTGTGTAGAGGCAGCAAAGGCCCTGCTGCAGTGCGATCGCCTCTAGGTGACGCAGCAGAAACGACCCAACCCCTTGGCGTTGATGCTGCGCATGACAGTAAAAACAGCCAATATGACCGTCCTGCTGGAGCTCGCAAAAGCCTAGAATTTGAAAGGTTTCTTCTGCAACAACTTCTTCCGCAATATCTTCCGCAACTTCTTCCGCAATTAATGTCCACTGGTGCGCAAACTTAGGCTGCCAGCTTTGGGGGTCGCTCAGCGCAGGTGCCCAGGCATTCACTTGGGCAAGGCTGTAGTCCTGAATATTGACCTGATGCACCGTGTCATAGAAAAGCTGTCTGAGGCGGGGCGCATCTGAACGTTGGGCAAGTCGAATCTGCATAGACGGGTATGTTCTCCACTTCAGTCAGGTACCATTTCAGTCAGGCTTCTCCCTCATCCTGAGCGCGAACCAGAGATAATTTAACGAGAGATAACACCTAGAGATCACAACTAGAGATCACAATAACTATGCAAACGCGCGATCTTTCTCCCTCAGCCCTAACCCATCTGGAAAACTCATCTTCTGATCGCACCGCCGCCGTGCATCGCGCCACGAAGGAAACGGATGTTTCCGTCTCTCTCAACCTCGACGGACAGGGGAAGGCCAATAACCAGACTGGCGTCCCTTTCCTGGATCACATGCTGGATCAGATTAGCGCCCACGGCCTCATCGATCTCACCACCCGCTGCGTGGGCGATCTGCACATTGATGATCACCACACCAACGAAGATGTGGGCATTACCCTCGGCCAAGCCTTCGCACAAGCTTTGGGCGATCGCAAAGGCATTCAGCGATTTGGCCACTTCATTGCCCCCTTGGATGAAGCACTGGTGGAGGTGGTGCTAGATTTTTCCGGTCGGCCACACCTAAGCTATGGCCTAGAGATTCCCACCCAGCGCGTTGGCACCTACGATACCCAGCTTGTGCGGGAATTTTTTGTGGCCGTAGTCAACCACAGCCAGATGACCCTCCACATCCGTCAGCTTGACGGCATCAACTCCCACCACATCATTGAAGCGACCTTCAAAGCCTTCGCGCGATCGCTGCGGATGGCTGTGGCCATTGATCCGCGCCGTCAACACGAAATCCCTAGCTCTAAGGGCGTTCTCTAAAAAAGCCCATCTCCAAGTCCTATCCCTAAGGTTAATGCTCAGGTTAATTCTCAAGGCCCATTCAGAAAGCCCATTCAGAAAGATCGGTGAGCTCATGGAATTCTGATAAAATATTACAAAAGTTAAGATATTTTTATTAAATCCCTCATGGCTTTATTAATTGTTGGTGCAACTGGGACTTTGGGTAGGCAAATTGCTCGTCGAGCCTTAGATGAGGGATATGAGGTTCGCTGCCTGGTTCGGAGTCCTAAAAGGGCGGCCTTTTTGAAAGAATGGGGTGCCCATCTCATCAAGGGGAATCTGTGTAACCCCGATAGCCTTCCCCCTGCCCTCGAAGGGGTCACTGCGGTGATTGACGCCTCCACGGCCCGTGCCACAGACTCCCTCAGCATTCGCCAAGTGGACTGGGAGGGAAAAGTCGCGCTAATTCAGGCGGTGCAGAAGGCAGGGATTGAGCGCTTTATCTTTTTCTCCATTATGGGCGCTTCGCAGTATCCTAAAGTGCCCCTGATGGATATCAAGAACTGTACCGAAGCCTTTCTCAAAGAGTCTGGGCTAAACTACACCATTCTGAGGCCCTGTGGATTTTTTCAAGGGCTCATTGGGCAGTATGCCATCCCCGTTTTAGAGGGGCAGGCCGTTTGGGTGACGGGGGAATCCACCCCCATTGCGTTCATGGATACCCAAGATATTGCGCGGTTTGCGCTCCAGTCGCTGAAGCAAGATGCAACTCAGGGTCGCGCCTTTGATCTGGCTGGGCCAAAGGCCTGGACGCCAGAAGCCATCACAGATCTCTGTAAGACCCTGTCGGGTAAGGAGCCTAAAATCGCGAGAATTCCCATCGGTCTACTCAAAGCTGTTCAGGGACTCGTGGGCTTTTTTCAGTGGGGGTGGAATTCTGCCGATCGCCTTGCCTTTACGGAGGTGATTACCTCTGGGCGGCCCCTTGATACGCCCATGGCTTCCGTCTACGAAACCTTTGGGATTGATCCAGACAGCATCACCACCCTCGAATCCTACCTACAAGACTACTTTGGCCGAATTCTTAAAAAGTTGAAGGAGCTGGACTACGATAAACAACAGCAGAAAAAGTCTAAAAAGCGATCGCCCTTTAAGTCATCCCAATCAACTTAAGCAGCAAGCTGGCATTCCCAGTTTTTTGATCTCAACGTTTTAGCCTACTTTTTGGCCAGTTTTTTAGCCTAATTTCTGGCAAACTTTTATCCTAAGATTTTCATCCCAAAATTCCGAAACAGTGACAAGAGGCCGAAGCGCGTGGGGAAAGCGGGAATTGTTTATAACGATATTAAGCCCATTGCCTGTCGTACCGCTGAAGCGTTAACGCAGCGCCTCGAAGCTGCCGGATGGGAGGTTGTCCTTGCCACTGGGGAAAACGGCATTCTGGGCTACTCCCGACCGGAGGTGCCTGCCTGCTACTCCGCGATCGCCAACCTAGTGCCTCCCGGCTTTGATCAGGATATGGAGTTTGCTGTTGTCCTAGGCGGAGACGGCACCGTGCTCTCTGCCTGTCGTCAGCTTGCCCCCGCAGACATTCCGATCCTAGCGATTAATACTGGACACATGGGGTTTCTCACCGAAACCTATCTCAATCAGCTCCCGGAAGCGATCGACGCCATCCTTGCGGGCCATTACACCGTAGAAGATCGGGTCACGCTGACCGTTGAGGTCATCCATGAAGGTGCCGTTGTCTGGGAAGCGCTATCCCTCAACGAAATGGTGCTCCATAAAGAACCCTTAACGGGCATGTGTCACTTTGAAATTGAAGTGGGTGAACATGCGCTGGTGGATATTGCCGCCGATGGCGTCATTGTCTCAACGCCAACGGGTTCAACCGCCTACGCCCTCGCTGCGGGTGGGCCAGTCATTGCGCCAGGGGTTTCCGTGCTGCAATTGATACCCATCTGCCCCCATTCTCTAGCCTCGCGGGCCTTAGTCTTTTCTGACACAGAACCCGTGGTCATTTTTCCGGCCAATCGGCAGCGCCTCATTCTAGTGGTAGACGGCAATGCGGGCTGCTACGTGACTCAAGATGATCGGGTACGGGTGCGAAAGTCTCCTTATTCCGCAAGATTTATCCGATTGGGGTCTCCAGAATTCTTTAAAATTTTGCGAGAGAAGCTTGGCTGGGGGCTGCCGCACATTGCGAAACCCACTTCAGTGGAACTGCCCTAGCAGCGCTGGCTACGCTCAGGATTGAGGGCGATTGGGATAGAGATTATGCTACCCTCAGTAATGTAGGTTATTTTCGGCTGCGTAAATCATTCGATAGGCGTCTCTCCGAATCTGAACTTTGCTCTGACTTCTGATTTTGGAGACATTCCATGTCCATCTATGTTGGTAACTTATCTTACTCGGTGACCCAAGACGACCTCACTCAAGCTTTTGCAGAGTATGGGACTGTCAAGAGTGTTCAGCTCCCTAAGGATCGGGAAACTGGACGCTTTCGAGGGTTTGCCTTCGTCGAATTGGGAACTGATGCTGAAGAGACTGCCGCAATTGAGGCGCTTGATGGCGCTGAATGGATGGGCCGTAATCTGAAGGTCAATAAAGCAAAGCCCCGTGAAGATAAGCGCTCATTTGGCGGTGGCGGGGGTGGCTGGCAAAACAATCGCTAGCGGTATCTGCTGATCAGCTTGGTTCAAGGGCCAATTTGATTCAAGAGTCAATTTGATTCAAAATTGATTCAAAAGTCAATGTTTGAATTGCGCTCATTCTGCTTGAGGCTATTTCGCTGGGAACCCTGGGGGGCAGGCACTTCGTCTGCCTTTTGTGTCTGAATGTTCTGTGAATGAAGGTTCTGCCTCTAAGGTTTTTTGGACGGTCAGTCACAATGCCTTGTGACTCTCCTGCTGCCAGCAGCCCTTAGCGCTGCGCTTCTTGACTGTATCTCTGAATTCTCGTTTCTGTTATTTACTGTCCATTTCAAAGGAGAAGACCGAATGACCCAAGTGATTCCTGGTGAGAGTGAAGGTATTGAATCCGCACTACGTCGCTTTAAGCGGGAAGTGTCCAAGGCTGGGATTTTTCCAGACATGAAAAAGCATCGCCATTTTGAAACGCCGCTTGAAAAGCGCAAACGGAAGGCGATCGCCAAGCGCAAGCAGCGCAGACGCCGCGCCTAGGCAGAAGCATTTTGTCAGCCTTGAGTTACTGATTGGGTTGATGTTTGATTAAGTTGGTTTGATGGGACTGGTTTAATGGGACTGGCTTGATTAAACTGGTTTGATTAAACTGACTCAATTAAATAAACGATGAGTTAAGGCCATGAGACTTTAGAGGGCTATGCAGATACAGCTCTCTAAGGTCTTTTAGAGTTTTTTAGTATTTCCCTAGCGCTAACCTTGCTTTAGCTATCTAGCCCTAGCTCTCGACGCAGCACTTCGATGGAGTTTGGGTCAATGTAGCTTTGGCAGCACACAACCTTTGGAATCCGAATCAGGTCTTCTTCGTACTGGGCGATCGCCTGCTTCACAATTTTGCAGCTTGCCTGATCGCAAATGATGGTTTGGGCCTGCTTAATCAGAGCTCTTAGCTTGGGGACATCTTGACACTGCGCCGTCATCACATAAATATCCTCGCCTCGGACACTATAAATCATCACCTCGGCGACGCCCAGGGTTCCTGCGCTGAGGCTCACCAATCCTAATCGACTGCCGGGCTTGAGGGACTGAATTAGGGAGAGTTCCTGCTGATAGCTATAGATATCGATGGGAATAATCCGAAACGCCTTAGCGCTGGGGTGGGTCGTCTGAAGCTCCTTCAGTACCGTTTCTGCCTGACTGGCAAAATAGCGAACGGTCACGAGGGTGGCGGCCGTCTGCTGGCTGAGGCTGGCGTCTAAATCTTCTAAAAAAATAAGCTGAACCGGAATCGAAAGCGCCGTTTGCAGCTCCTTTAGCATAATTTCTCCCGCACCCACATCATGACGCGGGACGGTGACAATGAGCTGGGTGCTGGCGCGCAGTCGCTCATCCGTAGCGCGCAGAAATAAGTCTCGAATTTGGTGGAGGGAATGCCCCTGCTGTAAGAACCCATCCAAACTTTGCTCAATCATTTCCCGTAGGGGGGTCTGGGATGGGGTGGCGGTCTGTGTAACTTCCTGCCCCAAAACTCTCACAAAAATACCCGATCCCATGTGAGCTTCTACGAAGCCTGCCGTGGCGAGCCGCTCATACACTTTACTGATCGTATTGCGGTGCAGACCAGTCTGCATCGCAAGCTGGCGCGTACTGGGGAGACGATAGCCCGGGGGAAACTGTCGAGAGGCGATCGCAAAACAAATCTGGCTAAAGAGCTGGGTGGATGCCGGGATTTCACTCTCGGTCTGAATATGAAACTCGACCATAACATGCCTCAAAGGAGCAGAGCAGTTAAAAACGGCAGAGCTTAGTTCTGAGTCTCCAGCGAAAGCTGTTTTGCATCATCTCCTGCCGCTGAAGACCGTCTCCGTCGTCGCCGAGGCGCTTCAGAGATAGTTTCTTCAGAATTGGCCGCTTCAGAGTTTGCCCCTTCAGAGTGAGCCACCTTAGAGATAGATGCTTCGGAGATAGGGTCTGCGGCTTTTAAGCTCTCCACCTCAGCTGGCGAGGGGATTTCTAGCGCCGATCGAACCGCATTCTGTCCGGCTGAATCCCTTGCGGCTGTTAAACCCTTTGTCGCCGCAACGTCTTCTCCCAACACATCTGCTGAGGGGTTCTCCGTCTCAGGAGACTTTATCCTAGACTGACCGGCAACTGTAGGCTCAGCCCCTGCATGAACGCCCCTTTGCTTGAGGGTCTTAGACCGTACCTCAAGAACCTTCACTTCCGGACTGTCTGAACCGTTTTGAGTCGTAGGCTCAGTTCCACTGGTTCCATTTACCCCATTTGCTCCGCTGCTCTCTCCAGGAAGCTGAATCTGAAGAATGGCAGTGCGCGGATTACTGACCTCTCCATTAAAAAGCACCAGCGGTGAAATACCCATAAAGGCAAAGACATCTTGCTCTGTGGGCGTCATTGTGACCGAAATAATGTCAGGGGGCGCTTCTTCTCGCCCTTTATTGACTTCGGTACGGCTAGGCTTTGTTCGCTCTGGGGCAGTTTTTTCCAGCTTCTTCCCAGCGGTGGCGGAGTCATTTTTTAGGCCATTTCCTGACTCTTCCGGTAGGGGAGCAGCAGGCAACACTGTTTCCGCAGAGAGCTTTCCAGAGGGCTGTCTGCTGAGGCGCTTGCTGGGAGTGGCATTTTCCCTGGGCAATGTTTCTCCTAGCCGACGACCTCTGCGCCGCCGCCGCGACCCGCGTTCTTGATAGTTGGGGTGATTGGTGAGGTCTAGCTCCTGTAAATTGCTGGAGGCATCCAGGCTAGCTCGATTGGGATCTCGATTGGAATCTCGGCTGGGGTCTCGGCTGGGATTTAGCTCCACAGAAGATCGTAAGCTGGGGGCACTACCCGGCTCATACCCACGAATGACAGGCACCTGCTCTACCACAGCATCTGGGGTTTCTCCCGGTAGATGCGCCATGTGCCCTAGCCCACCACAGGTGGCGCAGGGCTTGCTAAAGAGTTCGTAAATATTTTGGCCTTGGCGCTTGCGAGTCAGCTCAATAAGACCCAGCTCCGTCAGCTGCGCAATTTGCGGACGCGCCTTATCTGCCCTGAGCGCTTTGTTGAAGCTCTCTAGAACCTGAAGCTGATCGCGGCGCGCATCCATGTCAATGAAGTCAACAATGATGACGCCCGCAATGTTGCGAAGACGCAACTGCCGCGCAATTTCGGTTGCGGCTTCGCAGTTAGTCCACAGAACCGTCTCACGAGCCGTGGCAGAGCGAGTGAAGGAGCCGGAGTTAACGTCTACAACGGTGAGGGCTTCGGTTCGCTCAATGATGATATATCCCCCAGAGGGAAGGTCAACCCGTGGTTTGAGGGCTTCTTTAATCGCTGCATTAACGCGAAAATATTCCAGGATGGAGCTGCCTTCACGATGCTGATCAATGAGTACGCCCTGGGGCAGCCGATTCCCATTCCAACTGGTGAGGTGCTGCTTGACGCGCTTAAGACCGCCGGGAGAATCCACCACAATTCGGTTAACGTCTGCGCTGTAGACATCGCGCAGCACGCGCTGAATAAAGTCGTCATCTCGATTAAGCAGGGCCGGAGCGCGGGTTGAGAGCGCCTGTTGCTGAATAGACTCCCACTGACCCTGTAGATGCTCAAGGTCTTCAATAATGGCCTCTTCGGCAACGTCTTCAGCCTCGGTGCGCACAAGCAGCCCCATTCCAGCAGGCTTAATGAGGATGCCGAGGGCCCGTAGACGGCTGCGTTCTTCTTCCTCACGAATGCGGCGAGAAAGGTTAACGCCTTTGCCGTAGGGCATCAGAACCAAGTAGCGTCCCGGCAAGGAAATATTGCCCGTGAGTCGAGGGCCTTTGTTGCCTGTGGGCTCTTTCATGACCTGTACAAGCACCTTTTGCTGAGGTGCGAGTAGTTCGGTAATGGAGCCGGCAGTCTTTTTGAGCCGGACTGGCCCTAGGTCAGTGACGTGGATAAATCCGTTGCGCTCGGTGTCGCCTAAATTTACAAACGCCGCATCAATGCTGGGAAGAACGTTCTCAACGATACCGAGATGAATGTCGCTGACTTGATGTTCGCCCGTTGCAACGACGAGCTCTTGAATCTGATCTTCTGAAAAAACAGCGGCAATTCGATGCTGCTCTGCGATGATGATTTGCTTTGTCATTCAAATTCCTTTATGCGCTTCAGCAACAGACTCTCCAAACGCCTCAGGTTAGGGGGCTTGTGCTGAATAACAGGCCATATTTAGCTGGCTAAGTTTTTGGGGTTGGCTAATCTAGATTAGCTACAAGGCTGTAAAGCTATTTGTAAAAGCCCTACCGGGCGAATAGTTCAACCGATAGTATCGAAATATCCTACCAAGTCTCAAGCTGGCTTACTCAAAAAGCAACCAGACCCCTAAAACTTTTAGATATGTAAAAACTTACAAAGAGCTGAGGCGGCGGAAGAGAGGGCACACCTTGACCACTAAGCGCTTTTGCCCGGTATCTTAGTCAGCCGCAACGGGAGGGAGAAGATAAGGAGCTAGGAGCGCTTTTAAGCGTCTCGGTAGCACGGACATCTGTAAACCAAGGCAAGAGATGCGTTTACGGATGCTAATTGAGCTGCATTATAGCGCGAGCTTCAAAATATGAAGGCTCTTAGCGCCATCTTAATCTGAATGTTGTTCTTTCGTCAAAAAAACATCAAAAATTTACCCCAAGGCTGAAGCTGCAAAGGATGAGTGCTTCTGTCCATTCGGTGATGGCACCATAAAGGTCACCCGTCATTCCGTGGAACCGCTGATTAAACCATGCGCCGACGCCCCAGGCTATTCCTAGGCTGATTCCAGTTTGAAGGAGTCCCGATACCAGTCCTGGTGTCAATCCCGATGCCAGTCCTGATGTCAGTCCTGATTTCAAACCCGATATGGAAGAGGGCTGTCGGTGCCAATAAAGACCCAGAATGCCCAAAAATAAAACGAGGCTAGGCCCAAGATCTTGGGGCAGTTTTAGGCTGCGGCGATGGAAGGCTCCTTTTCCGTCAGGCTTGAGGTAGGGGTAACGAGCGATCGCATACCATTGCGCCCATCGTCCCCAGATGGGAATGACCCAGAGGGGAGCGTTGGGGGAGAGATCGGAGATCGCGGCAACTTTCAGCAAGACCAAGACAATTGCAGCGATCGCGCCAAAGGCTCCAGTGCGGCTATCGCTCATGACGGAGAGTCGCCGTTCGGGGTCAAGGACAGCCAGGCCATCGGCGGTATCCATGACCCCATCCAGGTGCAGTCCCCCCGTTATTAAAATCCACAGGGCGGTGACCAAGACTCCCCGCAGTAAATCAGAGGCTGACCATTGCTGGAGCAGATGATTTGTGAGCGTCAAGAACACCCCAATCAATCCGCCAATCCAGGGTGCCCAGCGCGCAATGCGCGAAAACTCTAGGGGCCAATGCTGCGGCAAGGGCAGAATGGTATAGAACACCAGTGCGCCGCCAAGCTGACAAAGCCAGTCTTTTAAAGTCTGCACGATTAAAATCTGCACGATAGCCCGTCAATCTCTGGCATCAAGCTTTAATCTCAAAATCTAATCTCAAAATCTAACCTCAAAATCTAATCTCAAAATTCTAGTCTCAAATAGCCTGACACCAAAAAGCTGCCCTGCGCAAAGTACAGGACAGCTTTTTCTTCAAAGGTGGAACCTCGGAAGCCCTAGCGGGAAGAGCGGGTGGGAACCTGAGAGCGATCGCCTCGGTTCACTTTTTCCACTTTATTTACCTTGATGGGCTTATTGGAAGTTTCCAAGTCAGCCTCAAGCTGGGGCGAAATGGGTGGATACTGGTCAAACGCCATCTGCAAGGCAGCCGCTGCGATCGCCCGAATATCGTACTCCTCAGTCAATTCAGACACCAGCGGCAAGAATGACGCTAGCCGCTCACCCAAGAGCGCATCCCGCATTGCAGCGGTCAAATGCTCTAGGCGACGCCCTTCAATCTGGGCGCGTGTGGGCGTTGGCTGAATGACAATTTCCTGACGCACATGGTTTTCAATATGGCGCAGCTTCCAGCGCTCTGAGGGATGAATGAGGGTAATGGCCGTCCCTTCATTACCCGCCCGTCCGGTGCGGCCAATGCGGTGGACGTAGCTTTCCTTGCTGTCTGGGACATCGTAGTTAATGACATGGGTCAAGTCATCGACGTGAATCCCCCGTGCAGCAATATCCGTTGCCACCACCCAGCGCACTTGGCGTTGACGAAAGCGCTGCAAAAGACGCTCCCGCTGACCTTGGCTCAGGTCGCCATGATACTCATCGGCACTGTAGCCAGCGCCTTGGAGACGGCTGGTGAGATCCGCTGCTTCCCGTCGGGTCTGCACAAAGATAATTGCAGCCTCAGGATTTTCAAGCTCCAAAACGGCCTGTAGCACCGAAGCCCGTGAGCTTTGGCGAGGCACCTTGTACCCAATCTGGCGAATGCGAGTCGGTGCAGCCTGGGGCTGTTTGATCGTGATGGTGACAGGCGACTGCAAGAACTGCTTGGTGAGCCGATAAATTTCTGGCGGCATGGTTGCCGAGAAAAACGCGGTTTGGCGCGTACTGGGCACCGTGGTTAAAATTTGCTTCACGTCTGGGATAAAGCCCATGTTGAGCATTTCGTCTGCTTCGTCAAGGACAAAGCACTTGAGCTGGTCGATGACCAAATTGCCGCGCTTCAATAAATCCAGCACCCGGCCTGGAGTGCCCACAATAATCTGAGCGCCGCGACGAAGCTGAGCAATTTGCCGGTCTATGGACTGCCCACCGTACACAGGCAGTACATAGACGCTGGGATCTACCTTAAAGCTCTGCATCGCCTGACTGACCTGCATAGCCAGCTCTCTCGTAGGCGTCAAAATGAGCGCCTGCACCGCCTTAGAATCGGGGTCGATACGCTCTAAAATAGGCAGCGAGAAGGCTGCCGTCTTACCAGTGCCCGTTTGGGCTTGTCCAATAATGTCTTTGCCTTCCAATAGAATTGGAATGGCCTGAAGCTGAATGGGCGTCGGCTCCGTAAAGCCTAACTTTTCAAGACATTGAACGCGTTGTTGAGACAGACCGAGCTGACTGAACAATGAGGTCATGTATTCTCCTAATAGCGGGTCAACAATGTGCTGCCGCTCACGCTCGCCTGCCCACAGCCCGTCAAGGCCAACAGCAGACGCATCCTACAGAGGATAGAGGCCAATGGGGAAAGGTTCCCCGATTAATCTTTCCTTAACTCGGAATCAAAGAGCAGCGCAGCTAAAACAAATGAAAAAACAAGTTAAAAGTTTAACTAGTTAAACACTTCAGTTTAAAACGTCAAATTTTTTCGCTTTCCTGAAGTCTTCATTCTCTATTCTGCAACAAACCGTTACAAAAAGCGAGTATTTCATCTCACACTTCCAATCCATCGGAATCCTACCCATTTGAATCCCCTTTGGATATTGGCGCAAGGATACGGCTTAAACGATTGCGGCAGAAGACTTACCGAATAGCTGTTGAGCTGTCACAAGCTGTCCAAAAAGGTCGTAGGGGTCTGCGTCGATGATGTTTACTAAGGCTAGGGTGCCCAACTGTGCGGAGAAATCTCGCGGGTCGCTGTCACTGGGCTGAATGTACACGAGCCCATCCACGTCTGGTGAAAACCTGGCCGATCGCCCGATGAGCTGCCCTGTGGTGGGATTCTCTTGCTCAATGAGGACTTGGACGGTTTTTCCAATTTCGCGCTGATTGTTGCGCAGAGAAATGGGCTGCTGTAGGGCCATTAGGCGATCGCGCCTTGCATCCATGACCTCTTGAGGAAGCTGATTGGGTAAATTGCAGGCTGCTGTTCCTTCTTCCGCAGAGAAGGTAAACACGCCCACGTGGTCAAACTCATGTCGCTGGATAAAGTCGCACAGGTGTTGGAAATGCGCTTCGGTTTCGCCAGGGAAGCCCACAATTAAGGTTGTGCGCAGCACTGCATTGGGCAGCGAGGCTTTCAGGCGCTCAATGATATCGTCATTCACCTGACCCTGCCACGGACGATTCATAGCCTTGAGCATTTCAGGATGGGAATGCTGAAGCGGCAGGTCGAGGTAGGGCAGAATGTTGTCGGTTTCTTGGATGGCCGCAATGACCTCCGGGGTGAGTCCGGTGGGATAGGCATAGTGCATCCGAATCCAGGGCACATCGACTTTGCCTAAGGCGCGGAGTAGCTCAACCAGCTTCGGCTTGCCGTAGAGATCTACGCCGTAGTTGGTCGTGATTTGGGAAATTAAGATGATTTCTTTCACGCCTTCAGCAGCAAGCTGGGTGGCTTCAGCAACAATAGACTCAATGGTGCGCGATCGCTGATTGCCGCGCAGGTGAGGAATAATGCAGAACGCACAGCGATAGTCACAGCCTTCGGCGATGCGCAGGTAGGCCACGCCCTCGGTGGTGGTGCGGTAGCGGGGGGTATGCTCATCGGCGATGTAGTTTGGCTCCGCAGAGACTGCTGTGACCCGTTCTCCCTGCTGGACTCGCTCAATGACATTCACAATTTTGTGGTAGTCGCCTGTGCCCACTAGGGCAACGGCTTCGGGGAGTTCCTCTAGAAGCTGTTCCTGAAAATGTTGGGCCATGCAGCCCGTGATTACAATTTTTTTGTTTGCCTCAGCCAGCTCCACCAAAGTCCGCACGGATTCTTCACGGGCAGACTGAATAAAGCTACAGGTATTGACAATGACGTAATCCGCCGTTTCTTCATCGGTATCTACGGCGTAGCCTGCTTCAACCAGAAGCCCCAGCATGTGCTCGGTATCAATGCGGTTTTTCTCGCAGCCTAAGTGGGCGACGGCGATGGAGGGAGAGTCTGGCATGGGGGAGAGGGTTTTTGACGAAGGACTGGGGCGGGACTGGGGCAGGACTGGGGCGGGACTGGGGCGAAGCAATACGCTCTGCCATCTTATCCTACTCATTTGGTGTACTGATTTGGTGCACTGAGTCTAGTGCACTGATCTGTCTAATGCACTGATCTGCTGTCCTGAGGGAAGAAGGCTGCGATCGCCCACAACCCTACGGAGCAGTCCCTTTACTTTGCTTGCTTTGATAGGTTCTGGCTGTAGCCTTAAATTTAGGCAAATAGAGCGCCGCTGACTTTTTGCCGACTTGGGCCGTCATCAATACATAACCACCGGCTTCTGGAAAGAGCATCACCTGATAAAGTTGAAGCGGAAGCCCAGTTTTAATGTCTTTTCCCGTCGCCAAAATTTCATAGCCGTTCAGTCCATCGATGGTAATGGGTGTGGTGGTTTGAACAGTCTGAACTTGGATCTGACTAGTTTGCTTGAGACGCCCCAGGGCATAGGCTTTTTGATCCACAATCGGCACTGCCCCTAGGGAGGGCGTAATAATCATTAATGGATTGTTCGGGGAAGTCTGGGTTAACTTGCCATTCTGGGTTAACGCGATGATTTTACCAAGGGAAGCAGCCTGTGCAGCGGGTTTTAATCCAGGGGCAGGCGTTACGGTGAAAGAGCGTTCAGCATCCGGTTGAAGCGCGTTTCCTGAAGTTGCGTTTCCTGAAGGCGCATCTTTGATAGCAGATGCGCTCAAGACAATCTGCTTTAGTGTATCCCCCACACCTTTTGCGGAGGCTTGAGGATAGGTTGCCGTGATGATGTGGGTCTTTTGGGCATCTCCAAAAATTGCAGTCCATTTCAGGAAGTCTTGGCCGTAGGCAGTCTGAGCGAGCTGAACCAGGATTCCTGGCTGATTGTTGATCTGCATATCCACCCTAGAAAGCAGCTTTATCCCTCGTGCCGACAGATTGTCTGCATTGAACCCTTTTGTGACTTCTGCAAATGGCCCCGGAAGGGATATGAGCAGGATGGAGGATTGGGTGGAGGGCTGCTGAAAGCCATGAAAGGTTTCAGCTTTCTCAAACCCCTTGGGCTGGGCGATCGCAAGTCCCACTTCAGGAAACTGCACCAGATCCGCCGACTGTGGCTGGGCTGCGCTGGATGCTACTTCTTGAAAAATACCCGTAAACGGCATAGCGGCAAAGGCTATAGCGCTCAGGAGTGAAACAATTGAGAGTGAAATAGAACGACGCACAAAAGAATGAGGCACAGAACTCTAGGGCAGCGCAAGTTACTTTTGCATCATAGAGCTTTTGCATCATAGAGCGAGGTTAGCGATCGTTGGGGTTCCGCGTCGCTCTGGCCCTTTGGCTTAGAATGGACTTAAGAATTTTAACTAAGAATTTTAACCGCCCAGAAGACCTATGAAGCGGCCTGAACTTGACCCAGAAACCTGCGATCGCGTGATTGAAATGGCGTGGGAAGACCGAACACCCTTTGAAGCCATTGAGGTACAGTTCAATCTCTCAGAGAAAGAGGTGATCGCCTTAATGCGTCGTGAGATGAAGCACTCCAGCTTTAAGATGTGGCGAGCAAGAGTATCGGGGCGCAGCACGAAGCATCTGGAACAACGCAGCTTTGAAGAAGGCCGATTCCGCTCTGCCAATCAAAAAGGGTCGTAATGCTTCTGTAACAATGATTGCTGTAGCACTGACTTCTGTGGCAGTGACTTTACGATGATCATGACTACGATGACCATTACCGATGGCCATTACATTGATGATCATCGCACCCACATGGATCACCAGTTAGATGACTGAGCCGTAACCTATAGCATGGAATGACGAGGGTATCGACAAGGGTATCCATGATATGGACGAGCTGGGATGTGGACGAGCTGTGGATCACAGAAAACCCAAGGCATAATAGATGAAGTGACACTGAGATAGCCAGAGATGACCGATCCACAGCAAACAGACTTGGTTGCTGTCCTAGAGCAGCAGGCCAATGAGGCGCAGCTCATTCGCAATAATGCGAAGGATGAGTTTGAGATTGCACAGCATCAGTCCCAGCAGCCTAATGTTTTCCGCTGGCGGCGACATACGATGGCTTTCTTAGTGGCGGGCGTGCTGAGCACGGGCGGAACGCTCTACGCTCTAGAGCAAGATGCGCCCTATCTAGTGCCAGTCGCCGCTGGCGCAGGATTGAGCGTGGGGTTAGCCTCCAATGCCCTGGATGATCGCAGACAAAAGCGCGAAAAATCAGATCGGCTCGAAACCTGCCGCTATGACCTTGGCCAAGCAGAAGCTTTGATGCGGCAGTACGTGACGCAATACCGCGAAGAAGAAGAAATGCGCTGGCTCATGTATGCCCTTGATCTTAAGAAAGATCAGCTCCTTGCCCTGCGCGAATGGATGACCGATCCGCGCCGCACGATGAAAGATGCGATCGCAGAGTCGATAGATATCTTCACCACGCAAGTTCTGAAACAACCTCTGGAGTCTGCCTCAGGGCTGCGTTTAGAGCGGGAGCAGCGCCAGCTTCGTCAACGACTGTTTGCAGAGACGCTTCAGCTCCAGAAAGATGCCTTTGTGGGTCGTGTTTTCTCGAAGCATCATTTCCTGCGCGACCAAGAGCTACAGGAAATGGCGCTGAATGCCGATCTCTGGAATAAAAGCGTTGCCGTGGCGGGAGGAACTGCCGCTGGACTGCTGGCAGGGACGGGTCTCGCAGCGCTTGGTGCTGGATTGGGTGGTGCTGGATTGGGTAGTGCTGGATTGAGCGGCGCTGGGTTAGGGTCTTCTAAATTGGCGATCGCCCATGCGGTGAGTAGCCCCCTTAGCTTTGCAGCAACCGTCGGCGTCGGAATCTTAGCCGCTGGCACCCTCCATCGCTGGATGGCCAAGCGAGAGCGCGATCGCCGTGAGCGGGAGGCGCAGCAGTTCCATGAAGCCTTTGTCCTCACCACAGATATTCTCGAAACTTTCACCCAGGCGCAATCCGCCGCAGGTGCTGTGCAGACTCAACTTCTGAAACAGGGTTACGAGCAGCTCCAACTGCTCAAGCACCAAGAGATTAGGGGGCAAGACCCGCAACTTAAGGAGTTCGTCAATCTTTTCAGCGATCGCCTGAAAGACCATCTCTACCCCACGTCCTCGCCGCTCAAAAACCTACAGCGCTTTTTTAGTTCACGGACTGCTGCACGGGCATCATGAGCAGCAAAGACTCTAGCGTTTGTTAGATGCTGTCACTATTTAGAGGGTGTGGGCGGCAGGAGGAGCGGCGCTTTACCCAGCAGCCCTGCCATAAATCTAAGGGACGTCACTTTTATCCAGGGAATCATACTCATTAGACGTAGCCCCAAACGCCGGACAACAACAAGGGGCAAAATTTGATTGGAAAACATTCGGTTGAGGATATCCGTAAAGCTCAGCGCCAGAATATTTTGGGTTCTACGCCAGCGCTGATAGCGCTTGAGTACCGCCAAGCTGCCAATATCTTCCCCCTGAATCTGGGCAGTCCGCAAAATTTGCGCCAAGGCTGCCGCATCCCGTACCCCAAGATTCAGTCCCTGCCCCCCTACCGGATGGCAGGAGTGGGCTGCATCGCCAACAAGCGCGACGCGAGGCCGCACGTACTCACAGGAATGCACCAGTTTTGCCGGAAATGTAAAGCGATCGCCCACTAGGGTGAGCTGACCCATCTGTGTCCCGTAGCGTTCGGTCAGGGCTACGCTAAAGTCCTGCTCATTGAGCGCCTGGAGTCGCTGGGCTTCAGCATGGGGTGCTGTCCATACAATGCGGCAGTGGGTTTCGGAGACGGGCAGAATGGCAAAAGGGCCGCTCGGCCAGAAGCGCTCGTAGGCAATATTGCGGTGCGCTTTTTCCGGCTGAATGGTTGCCACCAGACAAGACTGCCAGTAGGCTTTGCCCCGCGTTTTGATGCCCACCTGTTCGCGCACCTGAGACTTGGCACCATCCGCCCCAATGACCAACCGCGATCGCACAGTAAAGGGTGGGTTGTCACTGATGGCTTCTGCATCCAGGCTTTCTACGGTTAGCTCTGTATAGTCTCCCTGCACCTTGGTCTGGGCGACCCTTGCAGGACAGCACCAGTGAATATTCTTGCAGCGCTGCACCCGGTCTAGGAGTGCGGAAAGCAGGACGCGATGTTCTGCCACATGGCCCAAGGACGATAGGCCCAAGTCTTGGCCCAAGTCTTGGGGCATGAATTGAACAACGTGATGATCTGTCCCGTCGGAAAGATGCACCTGCTTAAATTCCTGCACCTGCGGCTCAATGGCAGCCCAAACGCCCAGCGCATCCCAAATCCGACTGGAGCTAAGGTGAATGGCATAGGCTTGTCCTTTCGCGATCGCCTCAGCTTTTTTCTGCGCTTCCACAATCAGTACCGTAAGGCCAGACCCTTCTAGGGCAACTGCCAAGGTTGCACCCACAATGCCACCACCCACAATCACCAAATCGTAATTGAGGATAGTGTTCTGGAGTATGGCGTTCTGGTTAGAGTCTTGTAGGTTAAGCGCTTCTGTTTTGAAATCTTCTGGCACAGAAGTAGAATTGAGTTGGGAAACCAAAGGCGGCTGAACCATTAGAATGCTGTAGCAGGTAAGGAGTCACTTACCATTTTGACGCGGGGCGTCTATTGCGACAAGGTTCTAGACTAAGCGCCCAGAGACACCTAGGTATCGCTAACGCTTGGCCTCGATTAGCCCAACCCATTAATTAACCCAACTAATTTGCGTCCACAGAATACAGGGATAGGTGATCTGTTTATGAAATCTTCAACCCCTAACCCCTTGGAGCGTCGTGTTTATTCTGAGTTTGGGGTGGATGCCACCCAACGGCCCGCTACAGCACGTCCTGAAGTGCCACCAGCTCAACAGCAGGTGAAGGTGCAGGCATCCCGGAAGGGACGGAAGGGCAAGACGGTGACGGTGATTAGTGGAATTCAGGGGTCTGAGGCAGCACTGGCTGAGCTGGCGAAAAAGCTAAAGGGCCATTGCGGGGCAGGGGGCGCGGTGAAGGACGGCACGATTGAGGTGCAAGGCGATCACTGCGAAAAAGTGCATCAATATCTCATTGGGTTCGGGTATAAGGCCAAAATCAGTGGCGGGTAGGTACAGCTTGACGCCATAAAGCTACACTAGAATCAACTCATTAAGAGTTCAGTCTATGGTCAGCTCACCGCCTGTCTATCTGCCCCAAAGCTTTACCGTTACCGACGGCCAGTTCTGGGAATTGGCGAAGACTAATCCTGAGTTACGCCTAGAACGTACGGCTGCGGGAGAACTAATTATAATGCCCCCCACGGGTGGCGAAGGCGGCAGCTATAACGCTGAAGTGACAACCGATATCGCCATCTGGAATCGCCGAACTCAATTAGGGAAAGTCTTCGACTCATCAACAGGCTTCAAGTTACCCAACGGTGCAACCAGAGCGCCCGATACGGCCTGGATTACGAACGAACGATGGAATGCTATTCCCTCAGACCAGCGTAAAAAGTTCGCACCGATCTGCCCAGACTTTATTTTAGAGCTAGCGTCTGAATCTGACGACCTAGACACCCTCCGCCAAAAAATGCAGGAGTATATCGAAAACGGCTGTCGATTGGGCTGGCTGATTATTCCCAAAATGCAGCAGGTTGAAATTTATCGAATTGATGGCTCTACAGAAATACTGCAATCTCCTGTCACGCTTTCGGGAGAAAATGTATTGCCTGGTTTTACTCTAAGTATAAGTACTATTTCTCAGACGGATTAGCATTGGATTGAAATTGAGTTGGCTCACTCCATACTCAAGATTTTGTCGCCTTTACGGGGCGAAGCTTACATTTGGAACTTAGACTAAACAGCAAGTAAGCTGACTAGAAAGTATCTCGAACGTCAAAAGCTAGAGCGTAATCCAAAGTCAGTTATCGGGTGAATTTGATGCTTGCCTAGGATCTAGCGGGTCGAGAAGTGAGGCAAGATAATAAGTTCAGGACTACAGCAGGCACTATGGCAGACTCAGATTCTTTACAACCAGATCTTCTACAATCCAGTCCTCCACAACAAGACGCTTCACTCAATCCCCCCACAGTCAGCCCTGAGGCGCAGGTAACTGAAGCGATCGCGCCCAATGAACAACCTTCCGATCGCGGCAGTAAGACCCGTCAGATGCTGGGCATGAAGGGGGCTTCCGGCGAAACCAATATTTGGAAGATTCGCCTTCAGCTTATGAAGCCCATTACCTGGATTCCGCTGATCTGGGGGGTGGTCTGTGGTGCGGCATCATCGGGTCAGTATGTGTGGAGTTTTGAGTATGTGCTGATTTCAGCAGCGTGTATGTTGATGTCGGGGCCGATGCTAACGGGCTATACCCAAACCATTAATGACTACTACGATCGCGAGATTGATGCCATCAACGAACCCTATCGCCCAATCCCGTCGGGTGCGATTTCGCTGCCCCAAGTGGTCACGCAAATTTTGGTGCTGCTTTTTGGGGGAGTTGCGATCGCCTATGGGCTAGATCGCTGGGCGGGACATACCTTCCCGACCATTACCGTCATGGCGATCGCCGGATCGTTTTTGTCCTATATCTATTCTGCACCGCCCCTCAAGCTCAAACAAAACGGCTGGCTGGGCAACTATGCCCTCGGTGCTAGCTACATCGCGCTGCCTTGGTGGGCAGGACAGGCGCTATTTGGCACCCTTACCCCTACCATCATGGTGCTGACCCTGTTCTATAGTCTGGCGGGGTTGGGCATTGCCGTGGTCAACGACTTCAAGAGCGTCGAAGGCGATCGTCAGCTTGGGTTGAAGTCTTTACCCGTCATGTTTGGGATTCAGACCGCCGCCTGGATTTGTGTCTTGATGATTGATGTGTTTCAGATTGGCATTGCTGGGTATCTCATCAGCATCCATGAGAACCTGTACGCCACAATTTTAATTTTGCTGGTCATTCCGCAAATTACCTTCCAGGATATGTACTTCCTGCGCGACCCCCTTAAAAATGACGTAAAATATCAGGCCAGTGCTCAACCCTTTTTGGTTTTGGGGATGCTGGTGGCGGGGCTAGCCCTCGGCCACCATACGGGGGTATAGCGCTTGAATACGGCTTCTTTAAAACCCTTTCAGTTTGAGTGTCAGGCGCAGTGCTGCCAGACCAAAGCCCGTGCGGGCGTATTTCAGACCCCCCACGGCATTGTCGAAACCCCACGCTTTATGCCAGTGGGTACCCTCGCCAACGTCAAAACCGTCACCCCCGCTCAGCTTGCGGAGACTGGGGCGCAGATGGTGCTGGCCAACACCTATCACCTGCACCTTCAGCCCGGTGAGTCCATCGTGGAGAAGGCGGGAGGGCTGCACAAGTTTATGAACTGGCCAGGGCCAATGCTGACGGACTCCGGCGGCTTCCAGGTCTTTAGCCTCAGCGAACTGCGCGAGATTAATGATGAGGGCGTCACCTTTCGATCACCCAGGGACGGCCACTTCATTCACCTCACGCCGGAAAAGTCCATTGAGATTCAAAATGCCCTAGGTGCCGATGTCATCATGGCCTTTGATGAATGTGCGCCCTATCCGGCCCAGCGCCAAACCATTGAAGATGCCGTTCACCGCACCACCCGCTGGCTGAAGCGCTGTGCCCAAGCCCACCAGCGATCAGATCAGGCCCTCTTTGGCATTGTGCAGGGCGGTGTTCATCTTGACCTGCGGCAGCTTTCGGCTCAAGCCCTAGTTGAGCTAGATCTCCCTGGCTACGCGATCGGTGGCGTGAGCGTGGGAGAGCCACCAGAGCTGATTGAGGCGATCGTGCAGGCCACTACGCCTCTGCTTCCCCACAATAAACCGCGCTACCTGATGGGTGTCGGCACCTACCGCGAAATGGTGCAGGCGATCGCTGCTGGGGTAGACCTTTTTGACTGCGTGATTCCCACCAGGCTGGCGCGCCACGGCAACGCGCTCGTTCAGGGCGATCGCTGGAACCTGCGCAACCAAAAATTTAGAGAAGACTTCACGCCCCTCGACCCGACCTGCCCTTGCTATACCTGCAGGAGCTTTACGCGGGGCTACCTCAGCCACCTGCTGCGATCGCGGGAGCTATTGGGCTATACCTTACTGAGCATTCATAACATTACCGAGCTAGTGCGCTTTACCCAGAGCATTCGAAGCGCCATTCAGGCTGGAACCTTTGTGGAGCAGTTCGGGCAATGGCTGAGTAGGGCATAATCCACAACAAATCGTAAAACACCCTCAAGGCTGCGTGGCCACTGTCGAGACTCGGAGTGCTGTTTACTGAGAGGGATCTCACGATCAAGTTAGATGAGAAACCATGTTAAGATTCTTAGTGATTTTGACGCTGTGTTAAAAGGAATTTTTATCCATGGAAGCTGCCCTGCTGTTGGCAAAATTGCCCGAAGCCTACTCAATTTTTGATCCCCTCGTTGACGTCCTGCCCGTCATTCCTGTCTTCTTCCTGCTGCTTGCCTTTGTGTGGCAGGCTGCCGTTGGGTTTAGATAGATATCTGGCTCTAATGAATTAACCCCTCAGACGCTCTCAAGGGGGCTGCGCGAGAAAAAAATCGAGTTCTGCTGCCATTGAATAGCAGTAAGCCAATTAAAATAATTTGGCAAAGCCAGTCAGGGGTTTCCTTGGCTGGCTTTGCTGTATGGTTTGGTGAGGAAAAATCTCGCCAAAGGATCTTCCAGTCTTAACAGCAGAGAAATGTTATCCATTTCCATCAACCTTAAATCTCGACGCACTAATGACTTTGTAGCCACTGAGCAGATTGCTGAAGCATTTCTGAACTCAGTACGCCATTCCCCAAAACCCAGCCCCCTGCGAGGGAACCCCCCACAACAAAGGACAAAATAAACAGCGAGACTGTTTTTTTGACTCCCCACACCTTTAGCTCAAGGCGACCGAAAGAGATAGTCAGGACCAAAATCAACCCCAAACCAAATGTCTCAGTATAGGCAAACGATAGGGTGATGATCATGCTGAACACAAAAATAGAAACCAAGCTGCCTGGGCCAATGCGCGCCAGTTTCCAAATACTTTTCCCCCAAATTAGGATAAAAATGATGATGACTATCACAATCCAGAGGTTAACCAGCCAACTGGCTGACATCTGCGACAGCTTCCAGCCCAGAAACCCATAGGCTAAGCTGACACAGATTACAGATAGGCTTGGAAACGAGGCAAGACTGGGCTTCATAACATCAGGAATAGGAGCATGACTGTACAGGGACAAGAGTGAGGACAGCATTCTCTCTAAAGCTTAGGACTCTCTAAAGCTTAGGGGTTTAGACCTTGTTAGACTTAAGCTTTAGACCTGTGCAATTTAGTCCTGGGCAATTTAATCCTATGCAATATTGAAGCTGGGCGCGCTTTAGTTCTCAAAGCTTAGCGCGTAGAATAATAGAAAAGAACTGTCATGAACAGTTTTAGTAAAGCATTTCAGCTAGGCTAGACCTCTAATTTAAACTTTTGCTTCTTTTCTGGAATTTCTAGTCTACGGTGTGAGAGTGGCCGGATTTGATGCTTGAAATATAGACTGGTTAGTAAGTCAGCCTATGGATAGATCTCTTTTATCGATTTCACTTTTGTCGATCTGATGTCGATCTTATTCATCATCATTTTATAGACATCATTTTACAGGTCGAATGAATACAAGCTGCTTCTGCAGCGGTTTATGAAAATGGCTTATCGTTATTTGCGTGCTCTAAAGCTTCGCTTTGAAGGTATGGATACTCTCTCACGGTTCTCTTCTGGTTCTTCACTCTCGACAACTTTTGAGCTGCTGTCGTACTTCAGTTTAGAGGGCGATCGCTATATCCAGTCTGGGAGCGCCCAATCTGGGAGCGCCCCGCTGAGTAAGGGGCAGATTCTAACACAGTGGCTGCGACATCATTCGGAGCAGTGGGTGCGGCTAGCGCTGGTAGAGTCTCTGTATCAGGGGCGCTACAAAATGATTTGTGTAGAGCAGCTTTTAGAGCTATGGAGCCGTCGCGGACAGCCTACGCTACATTTCAACCACGAGTTTGCGTCACTGGTTTGTCATGATGTGCCCCATCAGACCAATGCGATCGCTTCTGTCGCAACAGAATTGGTTCCTCACGAGCCAGTGTTGCCGATGCTGTCTCCCATTTCGGTCAATGTTGAGGGCTTTGCAGCGGCCCAGGGGACGGTTGTTCAGTCAGTGTCTGAACAAGTTTCCGCCCTAGAGATTTTTTCGGAGACTGCCGCCTCCGAAACTCCTATTTCAGAAGATTCTGCCGAGGCAGGCTTGCTATCCGCTGAGGTGGACTATTGGCTAGAGTCAGACCTAGAGTCGGCCCTAGAGCCAGATATTGGGCAGAAGCTAACGCTAAATCGCCGCCGCGTCGCCATTCAGGAAAAACCTTCTGTACTGTCTTCCGTTTCGGCGATGCATAACTTATTGCCCTTGACCCTACATCGGCTGGGTCAGGAACCGATTCATCAGTTCATGCCTCAGGCTACGCCCGCTGAGTTCTGTGAGCGACTAGAGGCGATCGCCCATTCGTCTATTTAGCGACCGTTTAAGGTGCGGAGGGTTGAGCGGCTTCGGCAGGGGGTGCAGTGGCACCCATGCGAATTTCAGAGCAGAAGCTGGTGATGCAGACGGTTCCTTCTTGGCGCGTGAAGCTGCTTCGCAGCCGGAGGTTGGGGCTTGCGAACCACAGACGCTCTTCTGTAATGAAGCCCTGATTATTTAGGTAGAGGGTGAGCGCCTCATCGGCTCCAAAGCGATAGGTTCCCGTGAGCGATTCACCCCCCATCTGGCGCAAAAGCTGTCCGGCATGTGCATCTTCAGTTCCCTGGAGAGGAACCAGAAGGACAGACCCCTCATTTTTGGGCTTGAACTTGTTTTGATAAGCTTCTGCAACCTCGCTCCAGCGAATTTTGAGGCCGCCTAGGGGCAGTTCAGGCATGGCAGACGCCTGGTATAGCTCAGCCACGACAGGATCGGCAGCATCTACAAATTCAACCCAGAGATCAGAGCGATCGCTTTGATTTTTTTGCTCGACCAGATAGTGAGTGGTTCTTTGGGAAACCCACTTGCCTTCACAAAGCTGGAAAAATTCTAAAATATCCATGCAGCTACTGACTTCAGAACCGATACACTCAGGCGAACCCTTCCCATTTTAGGGGTTGAGGTGACGAGCGTGGAAACGAATATGATCTTCAATGAAGGTGGCTATGAAGTAGTAGCTATGGTCGTACTGCGGCTGCGCTCGATAGGTCAAGTCACGATTAACCTGACGGCAGGCTTCGACAAATTTTTCTGGGTAAAGCTGTCCTTCTAAAAATGAGTCGGCTAGGCCCTGGTCAATTAAGATAGGCCTTGCGTCATTAGGAAGGGTAAGCACCAACTCCGTCGCGTCATAAGCGCTCCAGTCGGCGCGGTTTTCGCCTAGATAATGGCTGAAGGCTTTCTGCCCCCATGGGCACTGACTCGGTGCGGCAATGGGGGCAAAGGCTGAAATTGACCGATAGCGATCGCTATGACGCAGTCCGCAGACGAGGGCACCATGTCCTCCCATCGAGTGGCCAGAAATGCCTTGGCGATCAGGTGTGATCGGGAAATATGCTGCAATAAGGGTTGGCAGCTCTTCTGTGATGTAGGAGTACATCCGGTAATGGTGGCTCCAAGGCGGCACCGTTGCATCCACATAAAACCCTGCGCCCGTGCCAAAATCCCAGTCATCGTCTTCCCCCGGAATCCCGACATTACGCGGACTCGTATCCGGCGCAACGAGGGCTAACCCGTACTCTGCCGCAGCGCGCTGCGCCCCAGCCTTAGCCATAAAGTTTTCTTCAGTGCAGGTTAGGCCAGCCAGAAAGTACAGCACAGGAAGTTTCTGGACAGCCGCCTGCGGTGGCAGAAAAATAGAAAAATTCATGGTGCAGGCACAACGCTCTGACCAATGGCTATAGAACGAGAGCGTACCGCCAAAGCTTTGATAGTGCTTGAGCAGCGTAAGTTGATTGGACATAGAGCTGAGCATAGAAGATCGTCTAAAGCGATGATCCTAACCCGCACCCGCGAGTTTTGGATCACCGCTATTGTTCCAGCCTTTGGCTAAACCATCAGCCGCAAAGCCTGCTTGCTCTAGAAACTAAACTGCATCCGCAAATTCCCAACAAAGACGGCAGGATTGCTGCTGAAGTTATTGGGGTTGATGATGGCGTAAAAAGATGGGACCAAAGCAACGTTATCGTTAACTGGAAAGAAATAAGTTGCCTCGATATCATACTGAGTGCCACCATCTCCTCCACCAGATGCCAAAAATCGCCGTCCTGAGAGGATATCTGAAGGTACTACAAACGACACTGTCCCCTGTGCGCCAGGTTTCCCCAGATCCGGAAAAGCTAGGCCAAACTGGATGGACTGATTATTGGTGTCATTTTTTACTCCAGTTGCAGCATCTGTCAAGTTGACATTGCCATAGGTATAGCGACCAAAAACACCCAGCCCTTTTGTGGCTAACCAATCGAAGTTAAAGGCAAAGGTATTTGCAGTTGCTGGTCTAAGACTTCCGCCAGCGCCGTTGTCAGCAAAGCCATATAGAGGCAACCCTGCCGTTCCACCCACATAATCTACGCCATTAATACGCGTTGTTCCAATGTTGCTGCGGGTGTAGAGAAACCGAAGATTGACGGTCTTGACAGGAGAATAGGAGATTTCGCCCGTTAGCGTATTGGTGCCATCAAATAGCCCAAGCTGTGAATTTTCTGCGGAATTTAAGAAAGACGGCAGAAATTCAATACTTTGGCTCAGATATCCAAGCTTCACCTGAAGCTTGTTGCTCGGAGACCAAATGGCAATAGCACCTGCGCCCCGTTTGCTGGCGTTTAATAGTGGGCTGCCAATGGAATCAAAACTACTGCTGCCAGTCAAAAAGAATGTAAAGCGATTGTTGTCAAAGTAACGGTAGAAATTAATCCGAGGACCTACCACAAGATCAAAGTTCTTCGCAACTGGAAAGCTATAGTTGAGTTCCCGGACGACGAAGGTTCCAGAACTGGTTCCAGCCGTTTGATCGGTGAAAGGGGTTCCCCAGGTATTAAACAAGCCAGCAGAAACAAAGGCATTGGCCGGAGAATCCCCTGTCCCTGAAGCAAGTTGAACTCGTAGCAGATCCTTTCCAGTAAAGGAAGTATTAAAGCCTAGCCAGACTAATCCACTAAAAGTAACGTTTGGATCTTGGATGCCTGTTCTGACAACAGGGGCACCAACGCCTCCAACACGAGCTGGAGTGAAGGCATTTAATCCTTCTGCCCTAATGCCTGAACCTGAAGTGGCACCGGTAATATTGAAGAAGGCGTTACCGCTGAGTTTTGTGGTGGTGGAAAACTGTTGAGCCTCTAGGGTGGCGGTTCTGGCCTCTAGTCCGTCAACTCGCCCTTTGAGGGTGGCAAGCTCTGCTTTGAATTCTTCCTGAAGGGCTTTGACGGCCTCAAGGTCTTCTTTGGTGGCAAAGCGATCGCTAATTTGGTCTAGGCAAGCATTCAGCGCTGCGGCCAATTCATAGCGAGTTGCGGCGCGGTTTCCGCGAAAGGTGCCGTCGGGATAGCCTGCAATACAGCCATAGCGCTCAACAAGAGACTGAAGCGCCTGGAATGCCCAGTCTGTGGGCTGAACATCCGAAAGTTGAGAGACAGAGGTGACCTGTTCCAATTCGGTTTCAGCATTGATACTAGAGCTAAACCGAACTTCTGGCGCTAAGAGAGGCGCTTCTAATTCAGAAGAGGGTGAAACAGATATAGACGGCACCTCAGGCTCTGCGACCTGGGCGATCGCGCCTGCTGCGCTCAACAGAATCGACCAGCACAAGACTGGGGCAACCAGAAAAACCTTGCCTACTCTGTTATTGACCTGTGTATTGACCCGTACATTGACCGGCGTAAAACTAGACCTTGTTTTTTTCATATTCCTCACACTTCAAACACACATCACACGCAAACTAGAAGCCATCAGGATGGGCTTCTCAAAAGAAAGGAAACTGCTCAGCCTTGAAAGTTTGACTTCAAACTTTAACTAGGCAAAAAAATTAACAAAAAAAAGAGAGAATTTGGATTCTCTAGCTTTTCTCTGAAGTCATTATCAGCGACTAGACTTTTTTAAACTGGATGCAGTATACAAAAACATTAATTTGTTGATTTACTAGAAAGTGTATACAGAAATACAAAGTGAAGTCATGTCTTGTAGAGATGACAACTGCCATAACACCCTGGTTTTCAACACTTGTAAGGTCGTGCTGAGGGTAGAGCCAAAGGTTAAAGCTGGCCTCGGCAAAATTCATTCAGTAAAACTCATCTAAGCCTAGATAACCAAGCTTGATTTATCGCGTCCTTGCAAGGGATCAGAGCCTTTTAATCAGCCCCTCTCTCTTAGCTCTAAGCCAAAGCTTTACTCTGGAAGAGCCAAGATCAAGTGTTAGAAGTAAGTGCTGCTTCGCTGTGAGTCAAAACTTAATGGGAAACTTATGGGTTTGTAGTTTTTTATACTTTTCCCTAACGATTCTTTGCCGTAATTTGTATCCAGTATGCAGCTCTAGTATGTTGAGCTTAGGCTTTTGTAGAGAGCTTGGATGAAAGATTCTTGTTCTTGTAAAACGAAGCGGAAGAAATCTAAAACGCTCAGAACTAGGTCGCTTTCTAAGCGCCTGGGGCGTTGGTGGGGGTAGACAATGGGACTTTATCGCTTTTTATCGCTAATGTTCCAGGTTTAACTTGCTGTTAATAACGTTGTGGAGTGAATATCTAAGTGTCAACAAGAGAAGTGCCAACGAGAGGGCTGCTATATCTTCGCCGTCGCCAGATCATTCGTGGAATACTTGCCACTACGGCTTTTGGGATAACGTCCAAGCTGGTCGGATGTAGTTCTTCTCCAGAGGGTAGCTCAGCTGGAGGTGGAGACGAAAAGCCTTTAGTGATAGGTTTTCTCTATGTGGGAGCCAAGGATGACTTTGGGTTCAACCAGGCTCACGCTGAAGGTGCAGCGGCGATCGCCAAACTGCCGGGGGTCAAGATTGTAGAGCAGGCCAACGTGCCGGAAACAACTGAAGCCCAGGAAGCCATGCGCAACATGATTGAGCAAGATGGCGCAACGGTATTGTTTCCCACCTCCTTTGGTTATTTTGACCCGCATATTCTCAAAATTGCGGAAGAGTTTCCTGAGGTGCAGTTTTTTCACTACGGTGCGCTGTATCAGGAAGGGAAGCATCCTAAAAATATTGGCAGCTACTTTGCCGATGTGGATGAAGGCCAGTACGTGGCCGGTCGAGTGGCTGCTGCCACCTCAAAGAAAGGCAAGCTGGGGTTTGTGGCGGCTAAGCCCATTACGCCCGTGTTGCGCAACCTGAACAGCTTTATGCTAGGCGCTCTGAGCGTGAAGCCAGATATTAAAATGCAGGTCATTTTTACGGGCGACTGGTCACTTCCGGTGAAGGAAGCCGAAGCCACGAACAGCTTGGCGGATCAGGGGGTGGATGTGGTGAGCATGCACGTTGATAGCCCCAAGGTCGTGATTGAAACCGCCGAGAAGCGCGGTATTTTTTCGAGTGGCTTCCATACGGTGCAGTCGAGCCTTGCACCCAAGGGCTACCTCACTGGAGCTGCATGGGACTTCCCCAGTATCTATACCCAGTATGTGGAAAAGTTTAAGGCAGGCCAAACTGTGATAGACGACAGCATTCCGCACCTAATCCGAGGCGGGATGAAGGAGAAGTTTGTGAAGCTAGCGCCCTACGGAGCTGCGGTGAGTGCCGAGACGCAGAAAGATGCTGATGATACCCAGGCTAAGCTGATTGACGGTAGTCTTTACGTCTATAAGGGCGAGATTAAGGATAATACGGGTAAGACTGAGATTCCGGCTGGGCAGAACTTGAAGGTAACCGATCCGGCACTGGACAAAATGGACTGGCTCGCGTCTGGTGTCATTGGCAACGTAGGAGGGTAAAGCGATGGAGAGTGTGCGTCGCCGGAGTTCAGGCTGGAGCATCCATTGGGGAAAAACCCTGGAGTCGATCTGTTTGCCCGTTGCGGCGCTGCTCTTTTCGCTGCTGCTGTTCGGCATTTTTTGTGCGGCGGTGGGGTCTAACCCATTTGAGGTTTATGGCTCTATTTACAAGGCCGCCTTTGGGAGCTGGAGATCGTTTCAAAATACCTTAATTCGCGCTTCCCCGCTGATGCTGACGGCGCTCTGTACCGCGCTTCCGGCTCGGCTGGGGCTTGTCATTATTGGGAATGAAGGGGCGCTGGTGGTGGGCGGCATCGGGGCGATCGCCGCTGGACTGGCGCTCAATAGCGCTCCATCCCTTGTGGTGCAGCTAAGCATGGCGATCGCGGGTCTGGTTTGCGGAGGTTTATGGATTGGGGCGGTGGGTGCTTTGCGGCACTATCGGGGCGTCAACGAAACCATCAGCAGCCTGTTGATGAACTACATTGCGATCGCCCTCTTGAACCATCTGGTCAATGGCCCCATGAAAGACCCCGCCTCCCTGAATAAGCCCTCCAGCTACCCGATTTTAGATACCAACATGCTGGGCGTATTGCCTGGAACTCGTATTCACTATGGTTTGATCTACGGCCTAGTAGCCTGCGTTATTGCCTACATCCTGATTCAACGCACCACCTTTGGGTTTGCGGCGCGAACCGCTGGGGGCAATCTGCGCGCGGCACGGGTCGCGGGTTTACCCGTCGGTAAGCTCACGATGGCTATTTGCTTTTTGGCTGGCTCCTGTGCGGGGCTGGCCGGCATGGTGGAAGTGGCGGCGGTGCATGGACGGGCCAATGAATCGCTCAATGCGGGCTACGGATATAGCGGAATTTTAGTGGCGTTTATTGCGCGCTACAACCCGCTGGCAGCGATTGTAGTCGCTACGCTCTTGGGCGGCATTCTGGCCAGTGGCGGCATTTTGCAGCGGGTACATAACCTACCAGACGCGACGGTTTTGTTGTTTCAAGGCGTTGTCTTTCTCGTAGTCATGTACAGCGAATCCCTGTATGGCCGCTTTGAAATCTTTAAGGAGCAGTCCGCAAAGATTAAAACAGAGCGACCGCCAGCCGTTCCGGTATAGACAGAAGCTTAATTGCAAACGTCCATACTCAAACGTCCATACTCAAACGTCCATACTCAAACGCCCATAACCAAACCCCACGATGCAGGACGGAGAAGATTAAATGGCAGCAGAAACCATTGGATGGTGGGGCGTTCCCTTGGCGATCGCCGCTGGAACCATGCGGGGCGGCACTCCTTTTCTCTTCGTGAGCTTGGGCGAATGCCTAACTGAAAAGAGCGGCAAAATCAACTTAGGTCTAGAGGGCACCCTCCTGACTGGGGCCATGAGCGCCTACGCCATCTCTTACCTGACCGGGTCGCCTTGGCTGGGCGTCATTACGGCTGGGGTCGCGGGGATGGCGCTGGGGCTTCTCCATGCGTGGCTTACCCAGCAGCCGCGAGTCAACGATGTGGCGGTGGGCATTGCCATGATTATTTTTGGGAGTGGGGTTGCCTTTTTCTTAGGAAAACCCTTTATCCAGCCTTCCGCCCCCCAACTGCCCACCCTCAATCTTGGCACCTGGAGCAGCATTCCCTCCGTCCAGGAGGTCTTAAAGATTAGTCCCCTCTTTCTACTGGGCGTTGCTCTAGCTCCCCTCATGACCTGGTTTTTTAAGTCCACCCGTTGGGGATTGTTAATTCGAGCGGTGGGGGATAGCCCTGATGCAGCTAGGGCGATCGGCATTTCTATTCCCAAAGTGCGGATGCTGGCAATTATTGCGGGTAGCTTCTTAGCTGGAATTGGCGGCGCTTCCTTATCCCTTTATTACCCTGGCATTTGGAGCGAGCGGATTTCTAGCGGTCAGGGATTAATGGCCGTGGCGCTGGTGATTTTTGCGCGGTGGCAGCCCATGCAGTGCCTCTATGCGTCGCTGCTCTTTGGTGGGGCACAGGCCCTAGGTCCGGCTCTTCAGTCCGTGGGGATGACCCAGGGGTACTACTTGTTTAATGCTGCACCCTATATCCTGACCCTCGCCATTATGATTTTGACCTGTTCGCCCAACCGCACGATATTCGGAGCCCCTGGCGCGCTGGGAACGGATAGTTAGCGTCAGCTTCTGGTCAATGCTCTGAATTAAATGCTCTGAATTAAATGCACTGAATTAAATGCACTGGATCTTGGGATGGGTACTCTAGCCTCTGGGGGCAATTAACATGGACGGATTTGATCTGGCAGTCAACGGAACATTGATGCGGGGTCTGGTGCTCAATCCAAATCTCCTGGCCGTGGGCGCTGTGTTTGTCAAAGAGGCTCTGACAGAGTCATCCTATCGGCTGTGGTCTATTGCAGATCGGCATCCTGCGATGGTGAGGGTGCGGGAGGGAGGCGCTGCGATCGCCGTTGAGGTGTGGCATGTTCCCGCAGCAGGGTTAGGGACAATTCTGAATCAAGAACCCGCTGGCTTAAGCATTGGCAAAGTTCGGCTGAGCGATGGGTCAGTGGTGCTAGGCGTGTTGGGCGAACCAATTCTGTGTGAAGGCCAACGCGAAATTACCCAGTGGGGGGGCTGGCGAGCCTATCTCTCTGCGGAACTTGCAGAGGAGCACATGGCGCGAGTCGCGGATATGCCCACGCTGTTGAAGCGTACAGAGAACGATAGAGGCGCAGCCAAAGATCCGATTATGAGTTCACAGGGAGGTTAATGATGACCTGTTTTGTCCAAGCCGAACCCTACCCCTATCCCTACAATGGCGATCTGCGTCCAGAAAATACGGCGCTGATTATCATAGACATGCAGATCGACTTCTGCGGTGTTGGGGGCTATGTGGATCGGATGGGGTACGACCTGTCCCTCACCCGTGCTCCCATTGAGCCGATCAAAAATTTGCTGAAGGTTCTGCGGCAAAAGGGTTTTTATATCATTCACACCCGCGAAGGCCATCGGCCCGACTTGTCTGACCTGCCTGACAACAAACGCTGGCGATCGCGACAAATTGGGGCAGGCATCGGTGATCCTGGCCCCTGCGGCAAAATCTTGGTGCGGGGCGAACCAGGATGGGAAATTATTCCAGAGCTTGCTCCCCTGCCAGGAGAACCCATTATCGACAAGCCCGGAAAAGGCTCATTCTACGCCACCGACCTAGACCTGCTGCTGAAGCTCAAGGGCATTCAGAATATCCTGCTGTCCGGCATTACCACCGATGTCTGCGTCCACACCACGATGCGCGACGCCAATGATCGGGGGTATGAATGCCTGATGCTAACGGACTGCACAGGTGCCACGGACTACGGGAACTACCAGGCTGCCCTGAATATGATTTTGATGCAGGGCGGTGTCTTTGGGGCGATCGCGGATTCCAAGGCTCTTTTGGCGGCAATTGAAGGCGTAGAATCACCCAGCCAGCCAGCCTATTCGGTTTCCTTATGATTTTCTTTGTGAATTTTATAGAGTCAGGTACAGAGTCAAGTTTGCTCAGGATGGAGTTTTAAAGCCATGACAACCGCCGTAGCTAATCCCAAAACGGAGGTTATTCGACCGCCCGAACTAGAGGTGGTCAATATGACCAAGCAGTTTGGTAGCCTGATTGCCTTAGATCAGGTTTCCATGCACCTCAAGCCTGGTACATTTCACGCCTTGCTAGGCGAAAATGGCGCAGGAAAAAGCACCCTTGTGAAGTGCATTATGGGGTTTTACTCCCCCGATCATGGGGACGTGCTGATTGACAACCACGCCAGGGAAATTGCCAGCCCGCGCGACGCCCACCATTACGGGATTGGGATGGTCTACCAGCACTTTACCTCCGTCCCCGCCATGACTGTGGCTGAGAATTTGGTTCTGTCTCGATTTGATAGCCCTAAACTGATCAACTGGAAGGAAGAATACGAACAGCTCAATGCCTTTATGGCCGACGCACCCTTTAAGGTGCCGCTAGACCTGCCCATTGCCCAGCTTGCCGCTGGCCAAAAGCAAAAGCTGGAGATCTTGAAGCAAATTTACCTTAAGGTACGGATTTTAATTCTGGACGAGCCGACTTCTGTCCTGACGCCCCAGGAAGCGGACGAGGTGCTGGGACTGCTGCGGGAGTCCGTGACCGCAGGCCGCCTGAGTGTGCTGATTATTAGCCATAAATTTCGGGAAGTGACGTCCTTCTGCGACGAAATTACGGTGCTGCGCAAGGGAAAATTTGCAGGTCGTGGGGTTGTTAAAGACCTGAGCATTGCCGATATGTCTGAAATGATGATGGGCGAACGCCGCGAACCTCAACAGGTAACCAAAACGCTTCACCCTAATCCCAAGGCGATGCTGGAGGTTCAGGAACTGCGCGCCCATAAAGACAACGGCGTGGAAGGCGTTGCGGGCGTTAATCTCAGGGTACACAGCGGTGAAATTGTCGGCATTGCCGGAATTTCCGGCAACGGTCAGCGCGAACTGGTGGAAGTGTTGGCTGGACAGCGCATCGCGACGGGCGGGCAGATTTTGGTGAATGGCGAACCCTACAAAGCCACCCGTGCCGAAATGTATCGGCATCAGGTTTTTACCCTACCGGAAGAACCCCTGCGCAATGCCTGCGTTGCCCACATGAGCGTGGCAGAAAATCTGGCGCTGCGGACATTTGATCGCCCTCCCCAGGCCAAGGGCGGTATTTTTTTGATCCTGAAGGCCATCCGTGAGATGGCGACGGGCTTGATTTCGACCTTTAAGATCAAAACCCCATCGCCCGAAACGCCTGTGGGCAACCTGTCCGGCGGCAATGTCCAGCGGACTGTGCTGGCTCGCGAGCTTTCCTCTGAGCATATTCAGCTTTTGATTGCGGCAAACCCTTGTTTTGGGCTGGACTTTGCGGCGGTGGAGTATATCCACGGCCAAATTGTGGCGGCGCGGAACCGAGGGGTTGCGGTGCTTTTGGTGAGTGAAGACCTGGATGAGCTGCTGAAGCTGGCTGATCGCCTACTGGTGATGAGTGAGGGACGGTTTGCCTACGAAAGCGCGATCGCCGAGGTTGATTTTGCAACCATTGGCCGCAGTATGGCAGGCCATTAATCTCGGTCTTTTTCTCGATCTCGACTATTCACGCTGGTCTATCTCACGCTGGTCTATCTGCTGTGGATCAATCCATTATCCTGAGTAATCTGTTCAACGTGGCTGAACTGCAAAGTCAGCTTTCCTGGCAGCCCTTTCGAGAGGGGGTCGAAATTTTCCCTCTCTACGAAAGCGGCGCAGACGGCTCCGCTGCTGCTCTATTGCGCTATCAGCCTGGTGCAGCAGTCCCGCAGCATGAGCATGGGGGCTTTGAGCATATTCTGGTACTAGCCGGATCGCAGTCGGATCAGAAAGGCACCTATGAAGCAGGTACGCTGATTATTAATCCACCGCTCAGCCGCCATCGCGTCACCAGTGAATTTGGCTGTATTGTTTTTGTCGTTTGGGAAAGGCCCATTCAGCTATGTCCCTAGTGCCCTCAGTGCCTCCAGTCCCTCCAGTGACCCTTGTCTCTGCTCAGCCCTACGATTTTGAGCTGCCGACTCAGCACTGCGCCCTTGTCATCATTGATATGCAGCGCGACTTTTTAGAACCAGGAGGCTTTGGAGATGCCTTAGGCAACGATGTCCTCCGGCTCCAGGCCATTGTGCCTGCCCTCAAGACCCTGCTTACGGCCTGTCGTGCCCAGGGGATGACCATTGTGCATACCATTGAATGTCATCGACCAGATTTATCAGACTGCCCCCCCGCAAAGCTCAAACGTGGCGAGGGGTCGCTTAAAATTGGCGATCGCGGTGGGATGGGGCGCATCCTCATTGCGGGAGAGCCAGGGAACGGCATCATTGATGATCTTGCCCCCCTGCCTGGTGAAATTGTGCTGGAAAAGCCAGGGAAAGGGGCCTTTTGCCGCACCCCTTTTGAAGCCTTACTTCAGGAGCGCGGCATTACCCATTTGCTGCTGACGGGCGTCACCACGGAAGTCTGTGTGCAGACCACCATGCGGGAAGCCAACGATCGCGGATATGAATGTTTACTGGTAGAAGACTGCACCGAGAGCTACTTTGCGGCCTTTAAGGAGGCAACCTTAGCAATGGTGACAGCTCAGGGCGGCATCGTGGGCTGGACTGCGCCATCTACCAATGTTCTGGCCGCTATGAACTGGAACGTTTTGGCATAGCCTACGTCACTTAAACCTAGAGATTAAGTCAGGGGACGCCGTAGAGGCGATCGCCTCAACCAGTGCGCGATGGGCAATCGCGTTAGCCTGTTCCCAGGATGTTCTGTTTGTCTTGAGCGTAAGGTCTGAGTCGGTCATTGGCTTGGCCTTTTTCAGTATGGCCTTGCTCAAAATTGGCGTAAGATTGGCCCATGCTCGCCGGATGTTTAATGCTGTAAATACAATGCTGTAAATATCTGGCATCTGGCGCGATAAAACGTGATCATGGTTTTTATTCCTCAGGTTTTTGCCCATGCATCTGCGGTTTTCTCAAGAACTAAAGCCCCTGATTGAAAAACTGTCTGAGCAGTCCTTAACGATAGAGGAGCTATTGGCAGAAACGCCTGACCAGAACTTTAGTTTAGTCATGGCTTTATTGGCGCTGCCCTTTTTGTTGCCCATGCCGCCAGGGGTTTCCGGTATTTCGGGCGGGGGCTGCATTTTGCTGGGCCTCCAGATGATGGCGGGACGGCGATCGCCTTGGCTTCCCAAGAAAGTAGCGCAGCTTAAGTTTCCGCAATCGCTGATGAAGCAGCTCTTGAAGACCATTCAGTGGCTCACCAAGCTACTAGAGCGGTTTGTGCGACCTCGGCTACCGTGGCTGGTCAATAACCCCTCCGTGTGGCGGATGAATGGCCTATGTATCTGCTGGCTGTCGTTTTTGCTAATTTTGCCGATTCCTCTCACGAACCCGATTCCAACCGTCGGCATTCTGCTGTTTGTGTTTGCCATGCTGGAGGCCGATGGGCTGCTGATGTGCGTGAGCTACGGCATGACCCTGGCCATTACGGTGGCTGTATTTGGGATTGGATACCTGCTGTGGCGATCGCCTGAGCTATTTCAGCAGTTCCAATCCAGTGGCGTCTTGTCGATGATTCAACCCTGACCTGCGATCGTCTTGCTTCTGAGTCAAAGCCTATGACCATGACTAGTAAAGCCTGTGGCGAAACAGCGTAGGCTGGAAATGTGGGTTTAATACTGGCAACTTAGTCGCCGGAGGGTGCGGATGATCTGTAAAAGTTTGACGGCCGCTTTGATCAGCTTGATGCTGTGCTCTGCCGCATCGGCGCAAACGAGCAAGATATGGCTAGACCAACCCCTAACCAATTGGAATCGGCCAGAGGGCAATCTGCCCAGCTTACCCAGCCCGCTTGCCCGTGAGCGTCCAACTGACAATCGCTGTGCTGCACAAATCCGTCCACCGGCTAGCCCCGCAGAGACGGCCTTGGTCAGACGGGGTTGGCGGCTCTATGGCGCAACCCAGAGCTACGGACTAACGACCGTCGTGACCGCGCTGTCGGGATTTGATGGCATGTGCCGCCCCCTTGGATTTCAGGCTTTCGTTTACTGGGAAGGCCGATATGCCGGAACCTTATCACCCACGCTGATGAATTCCCGTATAGATGGCGCAATGGTTGCCCTGCGTTTGGTGAGCGAAACCAACTTCGTGCTGGACTTTGCCCGATATGCTGCAACCGATCCGCTCTGCTGCCCGTCAAAGTTAGCCAGCGTCAGTTATGCTCTGGTTCGTGACGATGTACCAAGCCTGACCGCAACCCGCGTCGATACAGCCGTGATGTGCCAGGGGAATACATCAGAAGGCAGTCAAGCATCAGACAGCCGTCCCAGCAGCGTTGCTTTAATTGCCAGTAAGCGCTGGACGCTCGCTGAAATTGCGGGGCAGCGTCTGAGAGAAAGTCAGCCCACTCTAGAATTTGACGCTCAAGCGCGTCGAGTATCTGGCGATAGCGGCTGTAATCGCTTTTCTGGGAGCTTTGAAGTAAATGGCAGTACGCTGAAGCTTTCGCAGCTTGTCTCCACAAGACGCGCCTGCCTCAGTGCAAAAGCCAGCCAGCTTGAAGCGAATTTTCTACGCTTACTTGAGGCAACCACACGCTTTGAACTCGCGGGCGGTCAATTGCGCCTTTACTCAGATAAGGGTCTAACGCTCGTGTTTTCTCAACAGTAAGCAATGCTCTACCAAATTGACTCTAAATTAGGGAGTATTTTTTAATCCAGGCAGTGAAAGCTTCTTCTGAGAGGATACCGTCAGCTAGATTCTGCATCGTGTAAACCACATCAACTTGAGAAGCCTGGAATTGGAATCCGTTAGTCTTAAGAAAAGCAACTGAGACAACGAAAGCAGTTCTCTTATTGCCATTGATGAACGGATAATTTTGACAAATGCCATAGCCGTAGGCAGCAGCCAGCCTAGTAATACCAGCCTTTTCATAGAAGAAGGGATTTTTAGGCCGTGCGATCGCCAAGTCGAGTACACCAGGATCACGCAGCCCATATTGATCGCCGAACAGCTCAATTTGACGGTCATGGACAATCAAAACAGCGTCGCGTCTGACCCATTTGGGTTCACCCATTAAGCCAGTGCCTTCAAAGCATCTCGATATTCAGCAGTGGTATCTTCAGCCGCTGCCAGAAAAGCTTCAAATTTCTCGCCCGGTCGCTGAATAGTTACCACTTGCGATCGCCCCGTTGTGCTGAAGGGCGATCGCACGGGTTGAGCGGATAGAATAATTGGAGCTATGGTTAAGGTTCATGAATATACAGCTCGTTGAATCGCTCATGCAGGTTATTCTTTCGCTGCCTGTGGAAGAGAGATTGTTGTTGAATGAAAAGCTGACAAGCCGTGAACCTACTGTGTCGCCAGCATCAACCGTTCCGCAGTCAGAGGAGCATGTTTTGCAGGCATTAATTGCTTCGGGCAGAATTCAGTCACCGCTGCATTGTCAAAATGTCCCATTGATTTCTGAGGCAGCATTACAAGAAATGACTCAGAATCTGAAGATTTCTGGCAAGCCTCTGTCAGAAACGGTGATTGAGGATCGAGGCGATCGCACAAGCTGAAAATCTTCTTATCGATAATCCAAATTGGCACCCCTAGAGTTCAATGCCACTGAAATAAGGATCATCAGATTCTTTATACATGCCCCCAAATAAGAGTTCCAAGCATCTTCGCTATTTTCCTTGTCTTGTTTCAGATCTTAAATTTTTGCTTTAGGCCGTGCCATCCTCTGCCCTGAGAGGTTTATTCTGTCGTTGCTAAGCGATCGCTAATGATTGAACATGGAAAAAGAAGCTGTAACTCATATTTAGCAGTCTTTTCGGACTATTTCAGTGGCATTGAGGTAAAGATAGAGACGACGCGCCTAAGTATTTGGAAAAACAAATGATACAAGCCCTAAGAACTCTCGGAAATTTGGAAGATAACTCAAATAATAAACCTTAAACATCCGATGGTAATCCAGTGGTTGGAAAAAGATGAGCTGTACTTGGTTCACTTGCCAGACTTTCCTTGGCAACAGTTTGTCACGCATGGCAAGATCTACCAAGAAGCTGCCGCCAATGGGCAAGAAGCCTTAGAAGGTCTAATCGCAGTGTTGCAAGATACCCAGCAGCCTTTGCCAGAACCCAGATCTGTAAAACCTGCTCAAGCTGCATCAAACTTTAGCAATGGCGTAGGTAACAAAATCGTCAACGCTCAAAACCTAGCCGAAGCTGCCAAAGAAATTCAAGACCTGATCGAATAACTCGTCCAAGCCTATCCCACCGACACAATGTCAGCCAAAGTCGGCTTTGCAAGTGCGATCGTCCAGTATATTGATGCCAACGTCTCCCTCAGCCAACGCCTCCTCAGTGCAGGTAAAGCCGGAAGCATTGCCGCCCTTCTAGAACATAACCATCACTCTAAAGGTGCTGTTTTCCAAAACACAACGACGACGCCCCGCCCGTCCTTCTCTGGCACAAAATTAACAAAGCCTGAGAACGCTTCGTTTTTGACTTGGTAGACATACCCATTGGCGTAGAGATTGGGGATATTGAGGGACACCGTATATCCACTCGATTGAAGATCGTTGTTAAAGGCGTCAATCACGTTCTCTGGTGGATTACCCTCTAATAACGCCATCTTGATAACGCTGGAGCTGTCCTTAAAGAGAGTAGGGTCTGCCATTGCAGTGGCGTCCACATCCTGAGCTTTGAAGCGGTTCAAGAGTTCGCTGATTTCTGAAGGAATTTGGAGGGGCTGCAAACTTAACGCTAACGTTGGCGCTGAAACTTGAGAGACATTCTGAGCTGGAGCCGCTGGAGCCGTGCGCCTTGGGGCTGAAGCGATCGCCTTTTGTCTCCGGATTTTTTGCCTTAACCGTGGCGTGAGAGCAGCCAACCTTGCGGGACGTTTGCGAACGCGTCTGGGCTGGTTGCCCTGAGAAGTTGGTTTGAGCGCCACAGTCGCTTGAGACGCTGGCTTTTTGACCTGTGTCTTTTTTTCCTGTAGCCGCTTAAGTACAAGGGTAGCAGTGGGCGCTGACTGAGGTGCTGCTTTTTTGGGGACAGACTTTGATGGAGATTTGGGTACAGGGGCTTTAGGCTTTTTGGATGCCAGCTTCTGAGTGATTCGAGCAGGCTTCTGAACGGTTTTTGGAATTAATTTCTGGGGCTGAAGAGAATACTGAACCTGAGGCGCTAGGGGTTTAGCGATAATCAATGGTGGAGCGGGGCGCTGTAGCCGAGCGATCAGTACGACTGCTAAAGGTAGCCACCCTAGGACAATCAGACCTAAGTTAACGCCATAGACCCAGGAAGGAATTCCTTTGAAATATTCGAGCCATGAAAAACGTTCCGGCAACTCAATCTCTGAGGGGTCTAACGCTGAAGTATCAAATTCTGAAGTATCAAATTCTGAACTATCAAATTCGGAACCATCAAATTTTGAGTCATCAAATTCTGAAGCGTCAAAGGGGTGCAAAGTCTCACCCGCGACAGGGGCTTCTGCATTAAAAATTGGAGACGTTTCTTTCTCTAAGGGAGTCACTAACATCTGGGATAAAGAATCGCTCGATTTTGCATAAACCTCGCCTAACTTGATTCCCCAGAGTTTTCCCTACCCAGAGGCTGACTCTGAGCAGAAAAGTTTGAAGGGGTTTATCAATTTCCTTCGCCTTTGGAAGAGGCCCTGGAAGTGAGCGCTAAAACTTACGGCTCTGAGCCTGAAAGCATTAAGATTTCAAGCCTAAATTCTATCAACGCCGCTCCCGCTAGCCAAGAACCGTTTGTTAACCTTGGGATCCACAAATACCTTCAGGGTAAGCGCAAGAAAAAGTGACCGAGAACTGAGTCAACCTCACGGAAATCGCAAAGGGTTGAGTTACGGTCAATTGAGCGCAAAATTTAATTAATTTCTTTTGCCTAAAATCCTCGAACCGACAGTACTTCGATTAGGCTTAACCGATTAGTCTGTCCCGCCCCACCGCCAGCGGGGATTGCCTTGACGCAGTTCTCGATTCAGAATGACAGGGGTATAGCTATTTGCATCCCGTAAGCCTGTCATATCCAAAATAAAGTACACCTTGCCGTTCTGGAAGCGCAATCGCAGATAGGAATGCTCAGTATACGGGGTGCTATCGATTGCGGTTATGCCTGCGGTGGCTTTACAGGCAGCAAAAGGCGCTTTGAGGGTTCCCACCCAGGTCACGCTGTAGGCGTCCACTTGGGTGATCGCAATTTGAGTGGCGATCGCCTGAAGCTGAACCATCCCGTCCGTAGAGTAGCTTCCTTCTTGGTAGGGACGTGGGGTTTGGTAAGCGATTACTTTGGCGGGGCAGCTATTGGGGCTGCTTTCTAGGGTTACGTGAGGGCGCATCTCAAGGGTACTGGCGATCGCCGTCGTGCCAATTGTGCTGAGCAGCCCTGCCCCTAGAGAACTCAATATCCAACAACTTGGTTTGACAAAGGGGAAACGTCCCATCCTGATCCTCTCCCTTCCTGAAGTTTAGGCCAGAATTTAAGCCAGGTTCTGAATCAGATCCTGAGCAAAAGCGGAAATAAAACATAGATTCCATAAGGGCGATCTAGGCTAAATTTATTTCCCTTTCTTCTTTGATCTGTATCATGCCAGTCCCTCTGGTCGTGAGATTCCGTTACAGAACTTATGTCTGTGGAATAAGTATGTCTGCGGAATAAGTATGTCTGCGGAATAAGTATGCCTGTGGACTAAGTGGGCCAGAAAAAAATGGGCTGGAAATAAAATGGGCGAGAAATTAAAAAATGAGACAGGGAGACTGAACCCTAAGATTGCCATCCCAGCCATTCAATCTTAGGATGAGAGGCGATTGGCCTTGTCCCTGTATAGTAGCCAGTTATCTTTAGCCAGTTATCTTTCTTGAATTTTCTCCGTTTAGTCCGTCTACCCCGTGCGTTCTATGCCCATCCCTTTACCAAATGCGGCGCTTTTGTCCATTGACTCTCTCTGTGTGGGGTATCCCCAACAGACGCAAACTACAGTTTGGGCGGTGGATCATTTAACACTCTCCGTCCAGCCCGGTGAATGCGTGGGGCTGGTGGGGGAGTCGGGCTGCGGGAAGTCTACGATTGGTCGAGCGCTTTTGCGGCTGCTGCCAGCAGGAAGCCAGGTAAAAGGCAGCATCCAGTTTGCAGGGCAGTCGGTTTTAGATCTGTCAGAGCAAGAGATCCGCACCTTTCGGGGCGAGCAAATTGGTCTGGTGTTTCAAGACCCCATGACGCGCCTCAACCCGCTGATGACCATTAAGGACCACTGTCTAGAGACCCTTCAGGTTCATAAGCCCCATCTACCCAAGGAACAGGCTAAATCCCAGGTGCTGGCGGCGCTGGCGGCGGTCAATATTCCCCCGGAGCGCTGGACACAGTACCCCCACGAGTTTAGCGGCGGGATGCGGCAGCGGGTGGCGATCGCCTTAACCCTCTTGCTGGAGCCAAAGCTGATCGTGGCGGATGAGCCCACCACGAGCCTAGACGTAACGGTTTCAGCCCAGATTTTACAAGAGCTGACCCGCCTCTGCCGCGATCGCCAGATGGGTCTGGTGCTGATTTCCCACGACTTGGCTCTAGTGAGCGAATACTGCGATCGCGTTGCGGTGATGTACCAGGGCAAAATGGTGGAGCTGGGCACCGCTGAGCAAATTTTGAAGTCTCCCGTGCATCCCTATACCCAGTCCTTGCTGGAGTCTGCCCTGCACCTACAGGCGGAAGCGGTTCTAGAAAAGCCCAAGGCAGAAGCCGCTCCGGTACTCATTAAGCTAGAGTCCCTTCAGCAGCACTACGACCAAAGCCCAACCTTGCTGGAGCGCATTCTGTCCAAAGCCTCTAGCCGAACCATTCGCGCAGTTGATGATATTACCCTAGACCTCTACGCGGGAGAAACCCTGGGGCTAGTGGGCGAGTCTGGCTGCGGCAAAAGCACCCTGTCCCGTACCATTTTGCAGCTCATTCGGCCCACGGGTGGTCGGGTTTTGTTTAACGACATTGACCTGACACAGCTCACCCCCCGCGATCTGCGGTCTTACCGCCGCGAGCTCCAGATGATTTTTCAAGATCCCCGCGCCTGCCTGAATCCCATGATGAAGGTGGGTCAGAGCATTGCCGAGCCGCTGCTCATTCATGGGCTGGCGACTCCTGCCGAGGCAGAGATACAGGCTAAAAAGCTATTTGCACGGGTGGGGTTAACCCCAGCAGAGGACTTTTATGATCGCTTCCCTAGCGACTTATCCGGCGGCCAGCTTCAGCGGATTGCGATCGCCCGCGCCCTGATTACCCATCCCAAGCTGATTATTTGTGATGAGCCAGTGAGTATGCTAGACGCCAGCATTCAGGCACAGGTGCTGGACTTAATGCAGGATCTTAAGGACGAGTTTAATCTGACCTATCTGTTTATTACCCACGACCTGTGGGTTGCGCGATTTTTCTGCGATCGCATTGCAGTCATGAATCAAGGCAAAATTGTAGAGTTGGGCACCACCCAATCGCTGTTTGAAAACCCCCAGCATCCCTATACCCAAACCCTACTCCAAGCGGCTCCCCTTCTCACGCGCCTGTAGCCCGTGAAAAGCTAAAAGTTTAGGGGGATGACCCCAACTGAACTGCAATCTCAATCAAAAGCTGAACCCAGCACTGAATCCAGAACCAAGGCATAACTATGACGGCCAGTCAGAATAGTCAAAATCTCAGGCAAAATCTAAGAGAAAATTGGGTAAACCTAGGCGCGATCGCCATCCTAGTGCTGTCGCTCATTTATGTTTGCTTTGTGCCGGGGCCAGAGGGGTTGCCCCTGATCAAGATTGGTTTGCCGGAACGCACCATTACCCTAGAGGTCAGCATCATGGGTATGAACGATGCTGACCTGGCCACCACGTTTCGGCAGGGCGAAGCCATTCAGGTTTCAATTAATAATGCGCCTGAGCTGCCTATGCGCGTTAAGGCAACCCAGGCCATTCCCCGCACCGTCGCCAGCACTCAGCGGGATGGCACGCTCAAAGCGCAGCCTGACCCCAGGCCAGAAATGCAGTTTAGCAACAACTTACAGTTGACCCTGGAGGGGCAAGGATACGCGAACGATAAAGGCGTTTTTCTGGGACTCAAACGCACCAGAATAGGCGCAACCCTTAAGCTCCGCACGCCCGACTTTGATGCTCCGGGCAGTATTGTTAGCCTGTCATTGTAGAGCTGTCGCCCTTAATGAATCCTTTAATGGACAACATCTAATGGACAGCATCTAATGCTAATGGACAACATCTGCACGAACCGCCGCAAAGATTTCGGCCAGAATTTCTTGGGCACCCTGGGCTTTTAGCTTTTCAGCCAAGGCAGCACCCAACGCTTCCGCACTGGTCGCGGCACCCACGACTTCATCTTTGATCAGGCGCTGTCCGTCTAGACTGGCTACCATGCCCGTGAGGGTTAGCTGGTCGCCCGCGATCGCGGTATTGACCCCAATCGGCACCTGGCATCCCCCCTCTAGCTCGCGGAGGAATGAACGCTCCGCCAGACAGCGAAAGGCCGTAGGCTGATGCTCTAGGCCCTTTAGGATGGCCAAAATATCTGGGTCATCTGAGCGACACTCAATCCCCAGCGCCCCTTGACCCACCGCATGAAGGGAAATCTCAGAGGGAATGACCTGATGAATGCGATCGCTAAAGTTTAGCCTTGTCAGACCCGCCGCCGCCAAAATCAGCGCGTCATACTCCCCTGCATCTAGCTTCTGAAGGCGGGTATTGAGATTGCCCCGCACATCCTTAAACTCTAGGTGTGGGAAGTGGTAGCGCAACTGCGCCAGCCGGCGGAGGGATGACGTACCAATGACCGTTCCGGGCGGCAGCGTATCAATTTGGTAGCTGCTGAATTTTGGATGCACCACCAGCGCATCCGCCGGATCTTCGCGTTCCGTGATGGTGCCCAGCATCAGTCCTTCGGGTAGGTGGGTGGGCAAATCTTTTAGGGAATGCACCGCAAAGTCTGTATCCTGCCGCAGCATTGAAAGCTCCAGCTCTTTCGTAAATAACCCCTTATCACCAATTTTTGCGAGGGCTACATCTAAAATGTTGTCACCCTGAGTCGTCATGGTGACGACTTCAAAGGCGTAGTCTGGATAAAGCTTTTGAAACTCACCCTGCACCCAGTGGGTCTGAACCAGCGCAAGCTGACTTTTGCGTGACGCAATGCGAATGGTGCGAGTGGGGCTAGAGACGGCTGAGGACATAGAGCAAATGCTGGCAGGGCTAAAAGACAGGTATTCACTCTACCTTACAGAACGGCGGGGACACCCTGAAAGACTGTAGAGGGCGGAATGATACATTTGTTGACGTTTTACCCTAGCTGTTTGAATGGCGCAGCTTCTGGCTCTTGCAAACGGCTGTTTGCCAGGGCACATCTTCTGCTTCCCCCAAGAACAATTGCTCAAGGCGCTAGGGCGTTACCTGTACGCCTCGCCAGAAGGCGACATAGCCTTCAATATTTTTGGCTGCATCCTTTGTTTTGGGATAGTACCAGGCCGCGTCTTTATTGGTCTGCCCCTCCACAACGACGCTATAGTAGCTGGCTGTACCTTTCCAGGGACAGGTTGTGTGGGTAGGACTGTCTTGAAAATAGTCACGCTGAAGGGCGTCCGGGGGGAAATAGTAGTTTCCCTCCACCACTTCACAGCGATCGCTCTCTGCAAGGACAGCGCCATTCCAGGTTGCTTTAGGCATATTAAAAATTTCCTGCGTGCTTTGACGTTAGTTTAGACGTTAGTTTGATAGAGAAATAGCCATGATTTCTCGTCTGGATGAGAACGACGAAGGAAGCATTCTAGCTTTACGGCAAGTATAAATGCTTAGTCTCAAGAGAGATTAAAATAGGGCTCCATTGAGTTTGGTATAACGTCCCATGCCCCCTGAAGAAGCACAAGCAGTGCATGAGCATGTCGAAGCTATTGCCGCTATTCTAGACGCAAACACAGCCCCAGAGCAGCTAAAAACCCTCGAAGGGAGCGAGCTGTCAGGACACAACCTGCAGTCTCGGTCTTGGAGACCCTTGGCTCCTGCCATCGCAGCGCTCTTGTTTAGTGTCTTGTTCAGCTTGGGTGGGAGCCTAGAAACAAGGTCGCTTGCTCAGCCATCCATTAGCCCAACGTCTGCCACAAAGCGATCGCCAGATTTTGGGAAACATTTCAAAGCCTTGGGGGTCAATGGGTCACTGATCATTTACGACTCAAAACAGAAGCAAACCTATGAATTTAATCCGCAGCGCAATGGGACTGAACTTGTCCCAGCATCAACGTTCAAAATATTCAATTCACTGGTGGCCTTAGAAACAGGGGTTATTCCGGATGATGTAGCGGTTCTAACTTGGGATGGCATTCGTAGAAAGATTGCCAATCAAGATGCTCCAGCCTGGAATCGGGATACAAACTTGCGCCATGCCTTTAAGGATTCAACGGTCTGGTTTTACCAAGTTCTAGCTCGTCGGGCTGGACAGGAGCGGATGCAGCAGTGGATCGATCAAGCCGGCTATGGAAATCGTCAGCTTGGCGGTGCTAACGACATTGATCGGTTCTGGCTGCAAGGCCCTCTCAAGATTACGCCGAAAGGCCAAATCGAGTTTTTACAACGGCTATACCAAAACAAGCTGCCTTTTTCTCCACGGACAATAGCTTTAGTCAAAGACATCATGGTACGAGAGCAGACCCCGACCTATACGTTGCGAGGCAAGACAGGGTGGCTAGATGCTTCTACACCCGATTTAGGCTGGTTTGTGGGATACCTTGAACAAAATAAAAACGTCTATTTCTTTGCCACAACGGTTGACCTACTGAAATCGGAAGATGCACCTGCCCGGATTGAGGTGACTCGCCGCAGCCTTAAAGATTTGGGCTTGCTTTAGGAGACTGCCACTACTATCCTTAATCCCGACGCCATGACCGACCAGCATCAACATTATCAGGCGATCGCTGTGGTGCGAGGCACCCTCTCACACAACAACCCTATCCCGACTCTGACGGTGGGTAATTCAACCTTTCTAGCCTATTCGACCCAAATGACCTCAAAAAGCCTTGTTTTTTGAGGTCAAGGTTAACCTGATCGTTTAAAGGGAGAGTTTCTGAGGTTGGTGCGAAACTGACTGCTAACGACAGTTGGCACCTTACTCCAGGGGGCATACCAAAACAGCTCGTGAACTGCAATATCGGGAAGGCTTTCCTGAGGTGAGCGGTCTGACGTTGATTGTTCTAGGCGCACCAAACCAATGTTGTTCAGACCAATCACTTCCTTCCCTTCTTGGAACCAGCGGGATCTCCAAAGTTGCTGCATCCAACGTTGCTGCATCCAGCTTTGCCGTCGTGTCTTGATGTTTTCGTCGTGGTAGCTTTTCCACGGCGGGGCAATACCCCAAAGTGGCGTTTGGGCGGCCTGTCGGCGTACCCAGTAGGTTTCATATTGCCAATCCGGAGGGCGGCGCGGTCTTTTGGGGCGCGATGCTTTGTGTCGTGATCCTGGCAACAGGCATGTCAAGGAGGAGAGCAGATAACCGAAAAAACGACTCAGCGCTGAACACCAGCCCAACCCAACCTCGATCTCCTCAGAATCCTCCCAACCAATCCAATGATGGGGGCGCTCAGGCCATAGAGACTTGATGCGCGTGTGTAAAATTTCTGTGAGCGAGTCAGAATTACAGAGCGCACTGGCCGTAAATTGAACTAAGGTGCGCTTACGCGCCTGTTGGCCTTTTTGATGCTGGGTTGAGAGCAGGGGTTCTGTTTCCCCGCGATGAGACCAGTAGTCTACGTGGATGGCACCACTGAAGTGAATATCGCCCGATAAGACGATGACAGATTGGCGAGACTCCAAAAGATGAGCTAGTAGCCTGGCACGAGTTGAGCGTTCTAGCGTCCACGAGTCGCCAATGTCAATATCAAAGGTTTTGCCCTGAAAATGCCCTAGAGTCTGGACTTGATCCAGAACCTTTAATGAAAAGATATTGGTGGGGGCTACCACGAACGTTAGTTGAGTCGGTAGAAGCGTATCAGCCTGTTGAATTTCTTGAGCAGCAACCCCTAGCATTGGCTTAAGCTGCTGCTCAAAACCTCTGGGGCTGAGCAGTTGGGGAAGTGCATCTAGGGCTTCACCAATGGGATAGCCCCGTTGGGTACGGGTATCAAGCACTAGCACTTCATGGCGCGTACCCCGTACTCTGTAGTGCCACTGGATAGCGTGGGGAGAGCGATCCAGTGATACGACGCCTTCCTCATGGCGTAACCGGGGGAAGCCAGTGACAGGGTTACGGGGCGGTAAACCTAGAACTTGGGAAAGTTGCTGGGCAGAGTCTTGACACTGCCCTTGGCTCAAGCACCACTGTTGTGTTGACCGGAGCAGTTGCGCACCGGGTTCATCGCCCTGGAATTGGTCTGGGGTGTTTCCCCAAGCCTGAAAGAGAGCATAGGCAAGGAGAGCATTTTGGACGACCTGTCGTCCTAAGGGTTTTCCTAGTACCTGCAAGCACCAAGCCTGGTTTAAGTTCCAATCATCGCTTACGTCATGATCGTCAAAGATCATATAGGTAGGAATATTGGCTAAAACTCGCCGGACATACGGCTGAGAACGGGCAAATTGTGAGATATGTTGAACTTGTTTATCCCACTCTTGAGCAGCTTTTCCCGTTAAACCCATAGTGACGCTTGATGGGAAGGGGAAATGCCACAGAGAATCTGACCAGGCAAACAGATAAGCGGTGGCATATTCTGCAAATCGGAGTAGGTGACTTCTTGTCTTTTCTGGTTTCCCCTGGCGACTGGCTGTAAATCCTGCAAGTTGTTCTGCGATGGCTTGACGTTGACCTGGCTGAAGTTGGGTCTGCGGCAGGGGAAGTCCTGCTCCGTTGAGCAAAATTTCTTGCCAGCCGAACAGGATAGGCATCAATTGTAAAATAGCCCAGAGAAACGGCTCGGCTACTTCATCTCCATAAATCTGATCGCCTGTAAAAAATAGCTGGTGTGGTCTGCTGAGGGGAGAGCAGGCGTTATCGGCGATCGCTAAATCCAGGATAGGGAGGGCATCAGATTCGCGGTCATGAATGCAGCGACAGGAGCCATGAAAGATCTTCAGATGACAAAGATCGCTAGGAGAGAGGGCAAAGGTGGGTAGCCCATGACTAAAGTAGCTAATTGGCGGAGAAGAAAAGGCTGGTGTCTGTAATGCGGAAGAGAGTTGAATGGGAGTCTGTGCTTTGAAGCCTTCGGGATGACCTAACTCATTGGGTGATGGTTCAGGTGCAAAAGTTAGGTCGTAAGCATAGAGGGTATCGGGCTGTAGCTGTTGCTGAAGATGGGGATAGGCAGTAACAGCAACGACGTGCAAATTTTGACCTAGCCGAGTCGAGGTGCCCTGCCCCTTGAGCAAAATGCGATCGCTAACCTGCTCTCCCTGCTGGGTGGTTTCCTGAACAGTAAGGCAAACGTTACACGCTTCCTGAAGTGCTAGCCAAACGGTGACAGCCCGTGGCTCGGTGCGCCGCAAAATAGGCCCTGCAAGAACTAAAGGCAATTGGTCAATTTGCAAAGTTCTGTTCCGTGGTGGTGATAGTTTTATCTCTGACCGCCAGCCGTCAGAAAGGGCGATCGCCTTTCTATTTCTTGCCTTTACCTTTTGCTTTGGCATCCGGCGCTGGCGCAGCTTTGGCCTTCTCCCCTGCAACGCTTTCCTTAAATGACTTCCCAGCGCTGAACGCAGGCACAGTCGTAGCGGCAATGGACAAGGTTTCACCTGTCTTGGGATTGCGTCCCTCTCTGGCCGCGCGATCGCGTTTCTCGAAGGTGCCAAAGCCCACCAAGCTCACTTTTTCACCACTGGCAACCGACTCAACGATGAGGTCTAAGGTCGCACTCAGGATACTGTCTGCGTCTTTCTTCGTGACGTGTGCCTTTTCAGCGATCGCATCTATCAATTCACCTTTATTCATGGATTCTCCTCACTTTATCGCCGAGAATTGTAGCCTGAATTGACTACATCTCAGTCATTCTCTGGGTTCTAGCAGCTAAATCTGAACATCCGCCTTCCGCAATAGTGCCACTAACTCCAATTCACTTTGCTTGGATCGTGTCCGCTTCCGCTTCGGCTTTGCCTTTGTGATCGCAGGCTTCCGACCGGGCTTTCGTGCTGCCTTGGTTTTCGCTGCTGGAGCTTCGGTGGGGGATTGGGTGATTTCCTCTACGGCTTCTGCCACAGGTTCAGGCTGCGGCTCTTTGGAGGGGTCTGGTTTACGGCTAGGACGCTTCGGCTTTGTGCTGGCTGCTGTGTCACTCAGGAAGTAGCTGGATGGAGCTGCCGCTTTCTTCCATCGCTTATCTCTAACGCCGTTGAGTAAGACGGTACTCATTCTTTTGCGTTCACCTTTGAGGTCTTCAAGACTGAGATCGCCATACAGCGTTTGGATGATCGTGTCCTGGTGCAAGATTTCTCCA
>JAKRSB010000098.1 GCA_022402525.1 Thermosynechococcaceae cyanobacterium MS004 | reverse complement strand
TAGCGCATACTGAGCGCGTCCCTGCAGCGCTGGGAAAAAAGCTCCGCCACGGTTATCGTCAAACCACTCCGAGGCTCGGTCGGGAATGTTCACCAAATCCCCCGCAAGAAAAACGGCATCTACTTGGCCTACGGTTTCAGCCACCTTTTGTAGATTCGCGGCGGTCATCGGCATGAGCTGATGGTCGGATGTCAGCAGAATCTTCTGCGGCGCGTCTGGTGGGGGTGAGGGCGCAAGGGTAAAGCGATCGCTGCTGACCACTGTGCCATCCTTCAGAGCACTGGTGACTCGGTAGGGAACGCGACGACCAGATGAGAGCCCTGTAATCGTGGCTTCATGCCGCCAGATATCGCGCAAAACTGGAGCGCTAAAGCGTTGTCCATCTTCGGTTTGCTGGCCCACCCGCGACTGAGAATCTTCTCGCACACGGCTGAGCTTCGTCGTTGTGGCGATCGCTGTTTGATCTAAGTCTTTGCCATACTCAACCGTATGATGATCACCTGCAAATTCAGTCAACCAGACCACATTCACCGAGTTCTGCGTCGGCAACTGCAAGAAGGGGTCGGTCAATAGGCGCATGTTGGGCTCCATGACTCTCTGTTTTCCGAGGCTTGGCAGCGACCAGATCGTGGCGAGTAATATCAGAGCAGCGATCGCCACCAGCAGGGCACGACCATTGGCGTAATTAGACGATTTGAATTTGCTCAACCGAGACTCATCCCTAAGCGTCGAATAGGCTGTGTTTCTAGATCAACATACAAACGTAATCTTGGGGTTAAGATTTCTAAAATGCAGCAATTTCCTCAGTACGGGTCAGTCGTAAAGTCGTAATGCTTGAGCGTCATGCGGAAGATGAGTCCGTTCCACTTACCTAGTAGACTCCTTTAAACCGAATGTTTAATGTCATGGCCGTCCCAGCAGTTGTCATTGACACCAATGTTCTGATTGCGTCAGGGTTCAACCCCAAGAGTCACTCGGCTCAAATTGTGGAGCAGGTGCGCTGTGGGCCGTTGCGGATGGTCTGGACTGAGCAAACGCGGGATGAAGCCGCATTTATTATCGGCAAAATTCCACCGCTGTCTTGGGAGGCGATCGCCCTGTTGTTCCGCCCCGAAGACTGCTATGACGGAGCCCTTTTCCCCGAACAGTTTCAGCAGGTTCCCGATAAAGCAGACATTAAGTTTGCAGCGCTCTCTGATGCAACAGGCGCTCCTCTGATTACGATGGATAAAGCGCTCTTGAGCATTCGTGAGACGCTGAATGTTCCAATGCTAATGCCGTTTGAATTTTTGGCCCTTTAGCGAAACGTTAAAATTGCTTAAGTCTTGGCTACCACTTTGCTCCCTTGATTCAGGTTTGCTCCCTTAATTCAGGCTTCCTGTTTGGCAAAGCAAACGGTCGGTACAACAGGCCGAAGCAGCACCCTCTAAGGTCGGCCCATTCAGCCTCTAACTTCAGTCTCTAAATTCAGCCTCGAATTTATAGTCCAGTCAAGCTCCCTAGATTTAGCCCTATGTTTTTTTTGCAGCCTCGCATTCACCTTGGCATTTCGCTGGGGTTTGTTCTGTTCTGTACAGGCTGTGCCCCGACCCCGACCCCTGGAGGAAATAGTAATAGCTCCGCAAGGTTTCCTGGCTTTGAAGTCAAGTTTTTAGTTGGGAGTGCCTTAGGGGACTTCTGTCAGCAGGCTGCCGCTCAACTGAATGCGCAAGGCCCAAAGCTCCAGAATGGTAATGCCTTTTACCTGACCTGTACGGCCCAGGGCAGTGGTGATGTGGTGACAGCTATGGTCAATCGCACCCAGCAGTTGAGGGATGGAACGCTGCCCTCCGATGCGGCGGACTGGCCAACTTTAGTTTCGGTTGATGGCGATATTTTTCAAAGCCAGCTTGTCGATCAGGTTAATCAAATTTTTCCGGGGCAAGACTATATTCCAGAGGTGACGGATGCCCCGTTAATTGCCAATAGCCCCATGGTCTTGATGACTCAGGCCGATCTGGCTCCGGGGTTGAGAAAAGTAGCCAATCCCTTTAGCGGTCTAGCCACAGCAAAAACCCACCAAGCGCTAGACGGAGCCAGTCAGCCCATTCCCATTCACTATGTTCATACCGCACCGACTCGCTCCAATTCTGGCCTACTCACGCTGATTGCTCAGTTTGCTGCCGTTTCAAATAAGCGTCCGGAACAGCTTACGGTTGCAGATGTGAAGCAGTTTCAGGGTCAGGTGCAGCAGATTCAAAGTAAAATCACGCGCTACGGAACCTCGACGGATTCCTTAGCAAAATCGATGGTCAAAAACGGGGTGTTTTGGGCTTCAGTGGGGTCAGTGTATGAGTCTTCTGTGATTGCGGCCAATACCGGAATTCCTGCCGGACAGGCCCGTTATGAAGCCGTCTATCCGAAGGCGACCTTTACCTCCAATATGCGGGCCATGTTGCCCAAAGCCCCTTGGGTGAGTCCAGACGAAAAAGCGGCGGCAGAACAGGTGATTGAATATCTGCGATCGCCCGCTGCTCAGGCCTTGGCAACCTCCCTAGGGCTGAGGCCCGGCGTACCAGGCATTCCCTTGGGCGCGAAGTTTACCAAAGCCTTTGGTGTTGACCCCCAAGCGCGGTATGACTCCTACCGTGCCCCTCAGCCAGCAGTGGTTAGCGCCATGCTTTCGTCTTGGGAGGCCTATGCTAAAAAGCCCTCTAAGGTCGTGCTTGTGGTTGACTCTTCGGGTTCCATGGCGGGCGAAAAACTTCCCGCAGTGCAGTCAACGCTGCAAACCTACATCAATAATTTGGGTGCCAAAGATCAGGTTGCTCTAATTGACTTTGATACCGAAATTCAGTCGCCCGTTTTGGTTGATGGTACCCCTGCGGGGAAGACCAAGGGCATTGAATTTATTGGCAGCCTCCAGGCGCGAGGTGGGACAAAGCTCTATGATGCGGCTATTTATGGCCGGAACTGGCTCTCGAAAAATCTGCGGCCAGACGGCATTAATGCGGTCGTCATTCTGACGGACGGGGAAGACTCTGGGTCTCAAGTTACCCTCAATACCCTGCAGGCAGAACTTCAGAAAAGTGGGTTTTCCAGCGACCAGCGCATTGCCTTCTTTACCGTTGGCTATGGCAATGCGGGAGAGTTCAATCCAGATGTCCTGAAGCAGATTGCCGAACTCAACGGGGGATACTATTCTCAGGGAGATCCGGCTTCGATCGCCCGATTGATGGCAAATTTACAAACGGAATTCTAATCCAGGGGATGGAACAGGATGAAATGGGCCAATCCGCTCTATTCTCCACTCTCAGTCTTGATAGGCTGCGGGGTGCTACTCTTGGGGGTTCGCGTCTTAAAAGCGCCGAGCATCGTCGTGGTGCCCATCGCGATCGCCGTAACAACCCTCGCGGCTGGGAGACTCGCGCCGAAACCTCAGACTCAGACCCATCAGGCTAAACCCAATCCTGCCTTAGCTCAGGAACTAGCGGATATTCTGCAGCAGGCCCAAACCCTCGCCCGCAAGGCGCAGGATATTAAGGCAGAAGCGAAGCAGACGCTGGACGACTCTCAGTTTGTGGACTTACTCGGAACCGTCCAGTATGCCTGCGATCGCGCCAGCGAGCTGCCTACCAAAATTGATCGTCTCGCCCAGCGGCTCCAGGGAGAAGACTCAATTTTGTCGGTTTCGGAGCTTCAGCGACAGCTTCGGGATGTGCAGAATAAGCTAGTGCACAGTTCGGGGGTAGCGCAAGTCCAACTCCAGAAATTGACGGAGAGTTTACGGAAAAATATCCAGCTTGCCCAGGAAGGCCAGGATGCGCGGCAGGCGCAGGTCGCTAATCTTTTAAACCTTATTTTAGACTCCGCTGGCGTACTGCAAACACTCCAAAACCAGCTTCGCACCGTCGATCTAGCAGATGCGGCTCAAGCCGCTGAACTGCAAAACTTGGGTGAAGAACTGCGAGAATTTCAGGAAAATCTAGATCTGTTGGTATTGCGATAAGGCATCAGAATGGCAAAACAACCGTGGCGGCTCTATACTTCCGTCCTGCTCATTGCGGCAACTCTGGGGTTGACCTATGCGCCCATTCCTGGTGCCCAGCGGCAGGTCATTGTTGTGAGCGGTTCCGAACTGCAAGAACCCCTCCAAATCCTTACTCAGCAGTTTGAAGCACAAAACCCTAATATTCAAATCACGCTCAAAACGCAGGGTTCCCTAGATATGGTGAACCGCTTTATCGATGAGCAAAACGACTTCCAGCCTACCGTGCTGATTCCCGCCAATGGGGCATTGCTCAAAACCCTCGAAACGCGATGGCAGGCTCAGAATAAGACGCCCCTCTTCTATGGCGCTCCCCAAGCGATCGCCAAAACGAGACTGGTGGCGATCGCCTGGAGCGATCGGGGGAAGGCCCTCTTCCCGGACGGTCAATTTAGCTGGGCGCGTCTTGAAAAAGCCATGAGTGCCGGAAGCTGGGGCAGCTTTGGCGGTTCGGCGAGCTGGGGCAGCTTCGACTTTGCCATGACCGATCCCACCCGCTCCAATAGTGGTCGGCTCACCCTTGGCCTCTGGCTTGAATCTAAACTCAATCAAACCCAGCTTTCCGGTGCAGACCTCAGTACCCCCAAGGCCCAAGCGCTGATTGGACTGGTCAAGCGATCGGTCTATCAACCCGCCAGATCTAGCGATATTCTGCTACAAGAATTTGTTGCTAGAGGCGCGAATGAAGCCGATGTTGCCACCGACTATGAAAGCGTTGCGCTCTATCGCTGGAATCAGTCCAAGGTTTCCCAAAGCCAGCCCTATCAGATTTACGACATCTCACCCACGGTTGAAACCATCGCCACCGCCGCAGTGGTGCAGCGAAATGTAGATGAGGGCACCGCAAAAGCCGCCCAGCAGTTTTTAGCATTTGTGACCCAACCGGAGCCTCAGGCCGTCTTAGTTCAGCATGGCTTTCGCCCCATCAACCCTGCCGTCCAGATTGAATCTGTACCCAATAGTCCCTGGCGGTTGGGGATTCCAGGCGCGAAAGCCAAGCCTAGCGCAACGATTATTGAAGCTCCTTCTCTTGAAACCCTGCAGGAAATTGGTCGACTGTGGGAGCGCGCTCAGTAAGCTCAAATCCTCAAGGCTTCACTCTCAAGGCTTCACTCTCAAGGATTCACTCTCAAGGGCGCTAGTTACTGTCTTGAACCAGGGTGTCTAATTGAGATTGGACACTGGCTAAATAAGCTTTGTCCTTAAGGATTTCAGGCGACAGGCGGTTCATTTTAATGGCAGCTTTTGTCAGAGATTGCGGGGTGATCTTACCGTTTTGGTATGCCCGGATAAAGTCCATGGCAGCTGGAATATTTTCGCTTGCAAAGAATCCCTGAAAGCCCAAGAAAACGAGGTTAAACGGAGTCACCGTCATTTTAAACTTAGCGGACATTCTGGGGAAAGAGGCGTCCATTCTAGGGATAAAGGCTGCGCCATGAGGGCCACGGGTTTCGGTTTTGGGGCTAGCCAAAACAGCCCCAGACAAAGCCGTCCCAGACAAAGCTGTCCCAGAAAAAATTGTCGTCGCAGGCAGGCCGAGGCCGAAAACCGCAGTGCTCACCAAAAGGGCGCGAGATAAGGTGTTGTGATGCATAGTAGGTTCTCCAACTTCAGTAGCTTCACTCTAGAAGCCCAATCTGAGAGGAAGATGACCGAATGCTTTGGCCTTGATCAAAAATGCCTGAGGAAGATACGAGCGATCGCTGAGAAAACTGAGCGGGATATATCCCACTTACGCAAACACGCCCTCATCCCCCAGCCTTCTGGATCATAGGAGCACACGCAGTGAAAAACTGTACCTTTGCGATAAAACCTTTGCGATAAAGCCTTTGCCACAAAACCTTTCGGCTTATTTCAGTGACATTGAATTTACAGTCCCTCCAGAACAGTAAAGATAGCTCTTTATCGCTTCACAACAAACCCCGGTAACGAATAAAAATCAAAACTACAGCCCACGATCCCAAGGCAACTTTGATCGCCACCAAAATATTCAAAATGGGTACAATTCCACCGCTAAACAGCGCACCCATTTCTCCGTGCGGCAGCTCTATCCCGGCTAGCGTCATCATCGACAGCAGCACAAAGACTAAAACCGAAATCTTCTCCCAAATAGCCGCGTGCCAGCGCTGATAGATGCCCTGCATCCACTCTTGCGAAGACGTCATGGCAATCAGCCCGATCGCCGTGCCCCCGGCGACCCCCGCCGCAAACCCCCCACCGGGACTGAGATGCCCGCGAATGGCCAATTCAATCCCCACCAAGGCGGAAATCGTTGCCCCTAACCGAGCCAACAGCACGGAGGATTGATCGGGAAATTGATAGATCTGGCCGAGGGGACGATCATTTGACAATAGGAAATTACATCCCATAATGGCGATGGTGAATACAATCACCTCAAAAATCGTATCGTATAGTCGATTGCGAAGAATGATTCCCGACACTACATTGGGCACACCGCTATCCTGGGCGACTGCATCCACAATTGAGAATGTCAGTGTGGGTGAGGGGTTGGACACCAGTAGCATTTTGATATAAAACGTAATTCCCGCCAATACGTAAACCCATTTCATGAAACCACCTCTCCAGCCGCAGCGTGATCGATATAGCTTAACTGAGTTTTAGAAGAGAGCAGTTCACTGTTCATAATGTCGTAGAGGCGGCGCAATCGGGTAGTGGTGCGATAGGGTGGAGGGCAGGAGTCTGGGGCACTGGAGTCTGGGACACCTGGAGCGATCGCCTCCCTTGCCTCAACAACAGATCCGCGTTCACAAATGGCATGGACTTCTTTGTTCATCAAGGCTTGCTGGAGAGCATCTCGATCAAAATAGGAAATAAGTTCAACTCGTAAATGATAGTCTTTAAAGACTGTATTCAGGCCATTCACGACTTGTTGTAGGGGTGTGACATCTGGAGCAATGTGATCCTGAGCATCACTCAAATCTTCCTGAAGTACTCCCAACCGAAAAACCAAGGATGATCGCACCGCCACGGCATAGAGTGTAACAGCCAAAAGCGTTCCTACCAGGGCTTCAGTCAGGGCTACATCCGGCGCACCCAGGACGGTATAGACTAAAGCGGCGATCGCCCCCAACATCCCGCGAATCACCAATGCATGGTAAGGATTCACCTGAAACACCAGCATTGCCGCCGCCAAGGGTAATAACGCCGTAATCATATAGACGTAGTTATCCATTGGGTGGCCTCCGGGTGTTTACATCGGTGCTGGAGCAATAGGCCAGCACATAGCCCAACATCGTGTTCCAAAGGGTCAGCGAAAGAATGGCTAAAAGCAGCAATGGCCATTCCCTAGGGCGCTGCAAGAGCAAACCAAAAATGATCGCAATGGATCCCAGCGTGTCGGACACCGATAGATTATGCAACTTGAACAGCACTGAGCGGCGGCTCAATAAAAACGAGGTGCCCCAAAACCAAAACACTAAACCCATCCCTATACAGCCATAGCTAAGCCAGTCAATCATGAATCCCCCAACCGCTTTAAAATATGCGCCAACAACATAAACCCAGCATTGCCCACGCTTAGAATAATCACTCCAGCCACCCCGACCATCCAATCGTCTCGCAACACCGAAACCAACAAAATCATCACTGCAGTTTTAGAAGACACGCTAGAGAGCGAGAGCATTGTTTGCCAAATGTCTTCGTCTCTCCACGCCTCATAGAGGGGAATCAGTAGGGCCACAATCATGGCCATTAGGGCAAGGTTCAAAAAACTCATGGTCTTTGTCTCCGCTTGACCAGGTGTACTTCGTACCAACCGTCTTTGTGGTACTTCAAGACGATGGTTTTGGGGGTAAAGGTAATCAGAAAAATATCCAAAAAGATCAGCCCTGGTGAACGATGCCCCTCTACTCGCTCCATGACAACTTCTTCTTCGGTATGGGGTTGAAGAATGAGCTGAATGGCTTCTTTATAGGCTTGGGGAATGGCCATAATGATTTTGCCTAAGGCCCAAAGTAGTTCCTTTGTGCGAGTGTGGGATGCGTAAGTGCGCGGCAATAGCAGGGCAATACTAATGCCAATGACAATATTCGCCACACTAAAATTAGCGGTCAGCAAAAACCAAATTACCAATCGCAAGATAATGTCGCCCATTATGTCAAGGCCATCCAAAACACCAGAATTAAACTCAATCCCATGAACCCGATCAGGTGATCAAATTCCTCCAACATTCGGGGCAATTTGATCGCAAGGCGACGAAAAATCACCCAATAGGCGATCCAGCCTAGTCCAATGGTTGCAAGGGGTTTCAGGATATTGTCCCAGCTATAGGCGTCGAAGTAGACCACATTGGCGGCAAACAGTCCTCCCACTAACAGCAGCATCGCAACCCAAAAACCGGGCTGAAGTACTGGGCGAGTCTCCGTCGGTTGGGGCTGATGGGGCAGAAAAATGAACTTTGCAAAGGAGATCGCCGTCCCCAATGCAGCAATGTTCATGCCAATGACCTGCCACGGCATTAGACTTTTCATCGTCAACACTTTTGCGCCAAAGCCTGACAGCAGCGGAAATCCTGAAATCGAAAAGCTGGCGATCGCTAAGGCGACCCAAATTGGGGTGTACAGCGGTTGTTGCTGTAGTTCCTTCAGATTACGACTGGGCAAGGTGCCCACGATTAAAAATAAGGCCGCTTTAACCAGTCCATGGGTCAGCGCATAAAAGCCCCCCACTTCCGGCGCAGCCAAAATAAACCCCAACTGCGAAACCGTATGAAACGCCAGCATCCGTTTTGCATCTTTCTCAAATACGGCATAGCCCACGCCCAATACCGCCGTCCCCACGCCAAAAATCCGCACCATGGGGTCAAC
>JAKRSB010000097.1 GCA_022402525.1 Thermosynechococcaceae cyanobacterium MS004 | reverse complement strand
GAAAATAGATGTCTCTCTACTTTACACAGCCCACCATTCCTTGATGCACTACCGAAATTTTCTGTATGCTATGTCATTTACGATCGACCTATATACGCCTTTGGGTTCATGCCAAATTTCTGCTTAAACGCCTTGGCGAAATACCCCGCATGGGCATACCCAATCGCCCGCGCCACCTGCTGCACACTTAACTGGCCTTCTGCAAGCAATTGACAGGCTATCTCCATACGGTAGTCATGTAAACAGCCAAACACTGTCGTGCCAAACACCTGACGGAATCCTTGTTTCAGCTTAAAGTCATTCAGCCCCACCCGTCGCGCCAAGCTTAGAATGGAAGGCGGATGCTCAAATTCCTCTCTAAGAATTGCTTTGGCCTGGTGTAGCCGCTCAAGATCGTCGCGGTTGAAGTTGGCGTGATTGGGCAATGGGCGATCGCCTATTGCTAACTGCATAAACTGTAGCGCCGCCAGTTCCAACACCTTACCTTCCAGATACATCTGCTTTATTGCGCCCTGGTAGGGACAGTGCAAAATTTGCTGCAAGATGAGCTGCATCTCTGGCGTCGTAACACCCTGGCGGTAAAAGGAGGGTGTCAATTCTCCTGTCACCAAGGGGGCCAACTCCAGCGGCAAAGCTGAAGCCTCAGCCAGTTGACTAAACAAATGAGGCTTTAGCCCAAAGCGCACCCGTCGCATCGGCTCCTTTGCCAGAAAATGATCCCATTCCACTCCAGATTGGATGCTTTCCAAATAGTTATGACCGGGCACTTCTACAATCTCTTGAGTAAGACCCACATGACAGTTTTTTGCTGTTCCAGCTACAAAAAAGCTAGAGATTGGCCCCCAACTGGCAGGCTCAGACTTAATCACCATCTCTTCTGTAGCCTGATAGTCTTCAATTTCGAGCCATAGATCGCGAAGCTGAAACAGCCGCACACACCCCTGATCAAAGATTGTTTTCCGAGTCTGAAAGGCTTCAAATGCGTCAAGCTGAGCAACAGCTTCTATCACAGAACTGTCTGCCTGCGAGCACTCTTCCCACTCCTGCGCTGAGAGAATCAACGGCATGGCGATCGCCTTGTGCGAAAATTGTCATTGAAAACATGTTGAGATATATTCTCATTAAGATAAACCCATGTCAAGATAGTATTCCTGTCTCCCAACCAAAGTTGGATTACGGCTGCCAGTCCACTGGCTCCTCAAAAATTTCTGTCTCAGAGACTGGGCAAGCCTGAGGCAGTTGATTGGGGGTGAGGGGCGTTTCTCGGTCAACTAAACTCAATCCCTTTTCATAAGCAATCTCATGACTTCGCTGAGATTGGGCTTGCGGCTGTGGTTTTCTTTGAGATGACGCTGAATTTCCTGTCGCTGCTCTCGAATGGTCGCAGCCCAACTCTTCAATTTTATTTCTGGCTGAAAGTGCCACTTGATCAGGTGCCACAGCAACACCCAATCAGTTACGCAATTCCTGCCGTTCTTGCCGACCCAAGGATTCAATCTCCTCGATTAAGTTTTCAACATCGAGGTTCCAAACTGACCCGCACGAAGCAATTCAGCTTGGCGCTGAGTCCAGGCATAGAAGTCCTAATCGTAGAGGGTGGTTGTTTACATGGGCAACATCGCATAATTTAGAACCAACTGTATCCAACTTTATTGATAGGCAGCAGGCAAATCAGCCAAAGTCCCTTCTCCTTCGACACGCCCATGGTTCAGCAAAAGGATATGGTCAGCCCGTTCTAATACCGCCCGTCGATGGGACACCACCAAAAATGTGGGAGTCCAAGATTTGGATGCCTTCAGCTCAAACAGCCTTGACCAAAGCCTTTGTTCAGTTTCTATATCCAATGCACTAGAGACATCATCAAATACCAACAACTCCGCTTGCCGAATCAACATCCGAGCAGTGGCAACCCGCTGGATTTGCCCACCTGATAGCCGCATCCCTCTAGCGCCAATTTGCGTCTCTAGCCCATCAGTTAGGGTGGCGAGGTCGCGCTCCAAACAGGCCAGGGCGATTGCCCACCTCAGAGCTTCATCCGGTTGGTCGAGTCCCAGCACAATATTGTCTCTCAGACTGGTGCTAAACAGTTGCTGAACTTGGGGTAGGTAAGCACTGCGAGGAGGCACAAAAAAGTTCGCTGGATTCGTGACCTGTTGCCCATTCCAGAAAATCGCTCCTGATTGGGTGGGCAGCAGCCCAAGCAGTACCCGTAACAGGGTCGTTTTGCCCGACCCCACCGTTCCAGTAATCACCGTAAAACTGCCCCGTTGCAAGTGTAGCGAGAGATCGGTAATGCCGCGATCATTGCCGGGATAGTGATAGGTGAGATGGCGTGCGTGCAGGTCCTGAAGGTAATCGCGAGGAGCTTCCAGTGATTGCGGGGAGCGGAGTGGGGCGCGACGCCCCGTCAGACTAGGGAGATAAAGCGGATGGGGCGCTACCAGTGCTGTGGCATCTGTATTGGCTAGTCCTGCCATCCGATCAAAGGAGACTTCGCTTTGTTTAGAAAGGGTGATAAATCCGCCCAGGAAGCCAAAAAAGTAGGTGACGTAGGTCAGATAGTAGACAAACAGAGCAAAGTCTCCCACCGTTAACGAACCAGTACCTGACTGCATCGATTGTGCTGCGAAAAGGAGGATTGCTCCCGTTCCCAAGCTGACTAAGTTTTCAAAACTCGCTTCGAGGATTGCCGTTAGCAGTTGATCCTGAACGATGGACTGACGGCGGTGATCGCATAATTTACCGAGGTGAGCCAGAACGCTGGTTTCAGCCCCTGCCACTTGAATGGCCTGCACTGCCGCAAACAGTTCGCCCAGCATTCCCGTCACCTGCTGAGTAGCCTGACGACTGGCGCGGCGATAGCGTTTAATGCGATCACTCACTCGGTGTAGGATGGCCGCAATCAATGCCAGGGGCAAAAACACCACCAGTGTAATGGTGGCATTGACGCTCAACAGCAGCATGAGCGACCCGACAGCAAACACCCCTTCCCCTAGGATCTCATTGGTGCTCACCACGGTATCTTCAATTTGACTGGCATCATCGCGGAAAAAGCTGATCGCCTCTCCCGGCGAAATCGGCTGATTACCCTGCTGACTGACTAGCGATTGTGCCCCTGGATACTCCAGCAAATTTGCCAGTAGGTTGCGCTGCACCAAACTATTCATGGTGAAACGGTGCTGCGTTTTGGTGATCCGTCCAGTGAAGATGGCGACAATTCGCGCCAGTCCGGTTGCCAGCAAGAGGGCAATCCAAGTCCAGAAGGAAACCGCCCAGGCAGATTGGCGCGTCAGACTGTTAAAAAATTCCCGGATCAGCACCCCTGGCAGGGCAGGTAGTCCAGCAATTAAGAGCCAGAGAATGGTGTCAACCCAATAGAGTCGCTGGGCATAGCGAATCATCTGCCAGAGGAGCAGCCAGATTGAAACTCGGCGAATGGTCATCGTTCAGTAGGATTAGCGTGATCGCCCATAAATCAGCAAATACAAAAAGAAGGGGGCACCAAGCACCGCTGTAATTACCCCGCACGGTAGTTCGATGGGGGCAAACACCGTCCGACCCACCAGATCCGCTAGGGTGACGAGCAAACCACCCAGTAGTGCCGCGACAGGGAGCAGATTTTGATGGTTAACCCCAATGAGCTGGCGTCCGGCATGGGGAGCAATTAGTCCCACAAAGGCGATATTTCCTGCGGTGGCAACACTAGCACCCGCCAAGGCAACCGCAACCAGCACCAATAGACCGCGCTGCCATTCCACCCGACTGCCCAAACCCTTAGCAATCTCATCTCCCAGGTTCAGCACATTTAGATGGCGGGACAGCACCAGCGCTGTTGGAATGCCTAACCCTACCCAGGGGAGCAATGCAAAAACCTGCTCCCAAGTGCGGCCATAGACACTCCCTGCTAACCACACCAAGGCTTGGCTCACGTCATAAATAGAGCCAAAGGTAATCATGAGGCTAGTGAAGGCTCCGGCGATCGCCGATAGTCCAATTCCCAGCAAAATCAGCAGCGTGGGCGAACTGCCGCGATTCCAGGCCAAACTGTAGATCAGCACGGCAATCAGCAATGCACCTAAAAAGGCTGCAACGGGCAGCACATAAATCGGAGCTGCCGGAAAGAGCACAATCACGGCAACGGCAGTTAGACTAGCTCCAGCATTAATGCCAATAATGCTCGGATCTGCCAGGACATTGCGCGTCAACCCCTGGAAAATAGTACCGGAAATAGCAAGAGCCACGCCTACCATAAAAGCCACGAGCGTTCTGGGTAAGCGCAGGGTATAGATCACAAAGGCGTGATCAGGGTTGCCCGTATCAAAGCCCAATAGGGTTTTGAGAATATCTGGAATGGAAATGGGATACTCTCCCTGCTGGACGTTGACCAAAAAGGCTGCAAAGCCTAATAGTGCTAAAACTAGCACCATGGAGGGTAATCGGGGGGCAACACGCCAAGACAGCAGAGGCGATTCTCGTTCCGATAGGCTTCGCCAACGCACCAGCAGTCCGTCTTTCATCGCTTTACCTTAGATTTAGCTAGATACACAAAGGCTGGGGCACCCACCAAGGCAGTCATCACCCCAACGGGCAGTTCCTGGGGTTTGAGCAGTACCCGTGACGCAATGTCAGAAACCAGCAGCAGCGTCGCCCCTAGCACCGCAGAGTAGGGCAAAATCCAGCGGTAGTCAGTTTTGATGAAAAAGCGTACCGTGTGGGGCACCACCAGTCCCACAAAGCCAATCGGCCCGGCAATCGCCACCGAACTCCCCGCCAACAGCACCACGCTCAGCGCCGTGAGTCCCTTAATCCAGACCGTGCGCTGCCCTAACCCCTTGGCAATGTCTTCACCCAGACTGAGGGTGGTAATCTGCTTGCCCAAGACAAAGGCCAGCAGCAGCCCGATGACCGTAAAGGGCAACACTTGAAAGAACAGGTCAAAATCTCGGCCTGCCAACGACCCAGCCAGCCAAAACCGAATTTCCTCTAGGGTGCGCTGGCTCACAATTAAAATAGCGGTGGTGATGGATGAAATAAAGGCGGTCATGGCTGCACCCGCTAAGGTGAGGTTTAACGGCGTTGCACCCCCTCGTCCCAGACTCCCTAAGCCGTAGACCGTCACTGCGGCGATCGCGGCTCCCAAAAAGGCCACAGCAGCATACACCGTTAGGGATGAACTGCCAAAGAGGAATAGCGTTGCCACCACAGCTAAGGCTCCACCCGCCTCAATCCCCAAAATGCCTGTCTCTGCGAGAGGATTGCGGGTTAACCCCTGCATGAGCGCCCCCGATACCGCCAGCGCCGCGCCAACAGTGACTGCCATAAGCGAGCGCGGCATTCTGAGGGTTTGAACCACTAAATGATCGTAGGAGTTGTCGAAAGTCGTGAAGGATTCGAGAATTGTTTGCAAAGGAATAGCCCGGGCACCAAGGGTAATACTAAAGAGAAGGCAAATCAGCAGAACAAGAACTCCAAGCATCAAACCAAGGTATCGGTTGTGCCTTAAGGGTTTTAGGATGTGTGATGGGGTTTGAGACGTCATACAACCGTAATCGAGTCCTCAGGAGTTAATGATAATAATTCCTGATTGTAATCTTAGAATGGCTTTTGTCAAACTCACGCCAGTCCTTTTGTTTTCTATCCCCGCTATGGCGTCGAAATTTTAGCAATCGTGGTGGCTTGCAAAATTTCAGGGAACTGTTCTCAAGAATGTCTCCAGTGTTGTTGAGGTAGAGTTCAGCAACATATAGAACCCATTTGAGATCTATTGCCCTATTTACGAGCCTAATCCCCATCTGGGTTTCATGATTCTGGCACTCATTGCTCATGATTTTCCAGCGTCCTGAACCCTTGTTGTTGCTAGGCTGATTAAAACGGTCTTCCTGAAACCCTTTCATTGCAATAAAAGATGTCAAATGGGTTCTATAAACTGCATAATGCAGATCATCGCCAATTGTCCAGGACTAACAGCAGGCTGACCCAGAGTCGAGAACAGTTCGGAAAAGTCATCGTCGGTAAAAAGGACTCCAATTTCATCGCGCATAGTTATGTAGCGATTGCCTTTCGGGAAAACGAGTCGTGCAATACGGGCAGTCTCTTCAGGAACAGGACGAATGGGATGTGGATGAACTGACATATGGTTTATGCCCCCTGATCAATCTTGAAATACTCTCAGGATATAGCTTTCAAGCCAATTTTTTATATCCGTTCTAAACATTCGCCAACAGCAACCGTTGCTACCGGAAGGCCAATCCGTTAGCGGAGCCTAACGTTCTCGTTCAGCCGCCGCCAGCGACCTTTCGATCTTAGCAATGAATAATCTTGATCCGGTCAGTGTTCAAGGAGATTACTATGCGTTGTAACTCACCGTTTCGTCTCTTCTATTCTTTCGCTTGAATGATGAAAGAGCGATAAAGATATATATTTTTTCATCGTATATATTGGGTTAGGAATTTGCCAATAACGTTGCTGTCGGTCGAGATGGTTGCTATGGAATGGAGGCAAATCCCAGATATCGACTGGAGGTGATCCAAAATAACTTTGATAGAGTTTGATCGTGTAATCATATCGCTGACTAGCTCCGCTATCGCCGGGATAATGATGGAGTGATTTTTTCAAAACCTTGGCACACAACTCTTCCCAGTAGGAATAAGTATAGAGTAAATGATAATGCCAGACGCAATCGATCACACTCGATGGAGATACCATACCTTCAGCGATCGCGGCTAAAAAAATGTACTTTTTATATTCGCACATCGCTCGCAATGTATAAATTTCACTCCAATGATATTCCCATGCTAGTTTAGCTGACATAGGATAGGGAGCAGTGGGATCGTCTAGCTTAAATTTACAAAGTTTAGCGTATAGTTCGGATTCTGTTTCATTCATCAGCAACCACCTCCACAAGAGGGTGCAGGAGGCACTTTAGGAGTGGGATAAATGACTTGAAGTTCGAGTTTGAGAAAATCACTTAATTCCTGAGCCAACCACCATAATTCTGCTTGAGAAAATTGAGCAGGAAATGAATATTCAGAACTACCGCAGTATAGATATAGCTTTGGTTGAATGGTAATAGTACTGCCATCGATTAGATTTCCATTTGAATCTAAGCATTTATCAAATGTATAGCCAGAACTATATGCCAAGATTTCAACTTGCGATCGCAAATGCTGAAACAATTTGATAGGTTTATTTTTATTTCGACGATTTTCAAACTTGCATATACAGCAATCATCTAGAACTAGACGATAGTTTTTTAGGGGAATTAGTTTGTAGATTCGCTGACACCAATCATTACACTTTATGACAAACAACCTTATTATGAAGAAAAATAAGTGTAACAATACAGTTGCTACAAATAAACCCATCGCTTCACTTGGTTGCATAGATTGAATGGACACAATCAATATCAGAAAACTTGTGGATATAAACACAACAAGTAGCAAGGCTCCTAGAATAAAACCAATAATATTAAAAATACTACTGATTACTTTATTTTCTTCATGCCAGGTAATTTGTAATCGATTTCGATCACGGTATAAGCGAATTTGAGTAGAGGCGGGCTTTAGCCGATCAAAATCCCCATAGCTGCCATCTTTAGACTTCAACGCAAGTTGTGCCACTTTGGAACAATCGAACCGTTTGTCAAGATGGGGATGAGTCATTTTTTCTAGCCATCGATCAAATCGTTTACTAATCATGGCATTAAATTTAACTCGTCCATCTACTTGAGGTAGCTCTGCGGGGTGCGTACCTGTTAGTAGAAAAATTAACGTCATTCCTAAACTATATAAATCCGAGGCGATGGTTGTTTGTCCACCAAATTGTTCGAGAGGAATATAGCCATAACTACCAACAATTGTAATGGTTCCCTCTTCTTTTTTTGCAGTCGTTTGTACTGAGCCAAAATCAACGAGATAGACATCACCAATACTATTGCCAGAGCGATTATCAAGCAGAATATTACTAGGCTTAATGTCTCGATGAATCACAGGGGGGTGTTGCTCGTGAAGATAGGTCAGTAGATCTAATAAGCGATCAGCTAGTTCGACAATTTCAGCTTCGGAAAATTTTCGCCCTCTAGCGACGAGAGACGCGAGTGAGGGTGCCTCGATATAAGATTGTACCAAAGCAAAACCAGGAGAATTGCTTTCATCAACCTCAAAGTAGTCGAGATATTTTGGGATTTCAGGATGATCAAGATTTTTAAGCGTGGCGGCCTCGCGTTCAAATAATTTTAGATCACCCCATTCAAAACCATCTCCAAATCGCAATAATTTAATGATGACTGGCACTTGAGATTGAAGATCTTTCGCCAAATAAGTTCGTCGTCCAGCTTTTTGACTCAATAATTCTTTGATTTGATAACGATCGGTGATAACAGTATCAGTCGTCATGATGGTTATCCTTCTTCATTAGCGATTGTTATAGCATTTTTAGATGATTGCTCCAGTGGGGCTTGCTCGTGTAGACACTGAAGATTTTAAGCGTAATGATCATCATTGACTGCATCCATAGAAACGTCAATATTGGGGAACTGTAGTGAAGTGTAATCAGGTGTAATGAAGCACCGATTCAAGTCTAAATTATATTGCAACAGGTATTGATGGATGAGAAAAAATACTTCGTAAGGCGTTCGATAGTCAAGAAATTCACTGTATTGCAAAAAGCCTGACATTCTGGTTTGATCATTCAACCACCCCTCCCAATCATCAGATTACATGGATTCCGAGACTCCGTTCAAATGGCGACACTTTTTGCCAAATGTCATTCTGCTTAATGTTCGCTGGTATAGCCGCTATTCATTCAGCTACCGTGATTTAGAGGAAATGATGCTTGAACGGGGGATTAAGGTAGACCACATCACAATTTATCGATGGGATCAAGCCTATGCCCCTGAGTTGGACAAACGCATTCAGCCTCATCTGAATCCAACGAACGACTCATGGA
>JAKRSB010000096.1 GCA_022402525.1 Thermosynechococcaceae cyanobacterium MS004 | reverse complement strand
CATCCATGAACTTATTGTTCTCTGAACCGCCCTATTGGCGCATCTGATAAACGTCACGATTGATCTATGACTTTCGTCTTATACCATCGGTGGGGCTATGGTAAGGCTATGGTGGGGATGGCAGCAGGTTGTGAAGGGACTGTTCTATCATCCCAGGCATGATTACGCCTTATTCTAGAGAGGGTGGAACCCTCAAGACATCAATCGATCTGCGCCTCAACAAAGATATAGGAATGGCAATTATGATTCGCCTGTTGCTTGTAGATGACCAGAATTTAGTGTGCCAAGGGCTGAAGGTAATGCTGTCTCAAGAAGCAGATTTTGAAGTGGTGGGCACGGCGGAACATGGGGCGGCTGCCATTGAACAAGTGGCGGCATTAGGGCCAGATGTCGTGCTGATGGATGTCCGCATGCCTGTCATGGATGGACGGGAAGCTACCCGAATTATCTGTGAGCAATTCCCCAGTACGAAGGTGCTGGTGCTCAGTACCTTTGATGATGATCAATACATTACTGACTCGATCCGTGCGGGAGCCAAGGGCTATTTAATGAAAGATATGCCCTTAGATGAATTGGCCCAGTCTATTCGCCTAGTCCACCGTGGCTATGCCCAGATGGGCCCCGGTCTGATAGAAAAGCTCATGGTTGCCATCCCAGCATCGGAATCTGAGCCGAAACGTCCAAAGACTCAAGAGGCTGATTTGATCCAACTTACCCCCCGCGAGAATGAAGTGCTGCAACTGCTGCGCTTAGGCACTTCAAATCGTGACATTGCGAACCAGTTATATATCTCAGAGGGAACGGTCAAAACCCATGTGACCCATCTTCTCAACCGTTTAAACCTTAAAAATCGTGCACAGCTTGCGATCTATGCGCACTCAATTTTCTCTGATTCGGAGTGAGGGTGCTTTACCTGTGTCATCGCCAGGGACTTAGCTTTGGGGTTGCGTCAGCGCCACAATGTCTTCAAAGTGGCAATTACGAACCAGCTGGGTGAGTGAGATCGCTAAGTTCGAGCGGGGGTCAGGGATTTGGGCGATCGCAGCGAGCAGAAGTTTCGTGTTAACGCGGGTTGCTGCTTGGTATACCTGGTGAACCCAATCAGGAGGCATGGTGGCTAAGTCTGCGGGAGTGAGGGGTTCCGGTAAGCGCGGGGTGCCATCTTGATGGGCAGAATTTGATTTTTCGGTGGATCGGGCATCTTGGGCTTCAGCGTAACGATAGCGAACCCCCAAGTATTCTGCCAGTTTTTCAAAAATAGCCTCTGTGTGAAATGGCTTTCGCATAAAGTCATCACACCCCAGGGAGAGGGCATAGGCTTGTTCCTCTTCAAAGGCACTTCCAGTGAGGGCAATAATGACAGGGGAAGGAGGGTTTAGAATTTTAATTTGCCGTGTTGCTTCATAACCATCTAAACCTGGCATCCGCAAATCCATCCAGATCAAATGGGGGTGCCAATGCTGATTGCAGTCTAGGGCTTCTTGTCCATTGGTGGCTTCTTGAACTTCAAAGCCCACGGATTGGAGAAGCTCGACTAGCAATTGTCGATTATCGGCCTTATCCTCAACCACTAAAATTCGATAGCTGGGCTGATCTGCGGCTAGACCAATGACCTTGCGACCTGGGATGGGCCTCTTAACGGCTTGAGCCTCGTGCGCCAGAATTGTGAATTGAAAGCAGCTCCCAACCTTAACTTGACTCTCGACAGTGATATCGCCCCCTAGAATCTGCACAAACTGACGACTAATGGCTAGGCCTAAGCCAGTGCCTTCTTGAAATCGATGCCCCACTTCCGTTTGCATAAAGGGTTCAAATAAGCGATTGACTTCATTAGGTGCTATCCCTGGCCCTGTATCTTCTACGGTGAAGCTTAAGTGGATAGGACGCAACCCAGACGCAGCTAAGGTTGGGGGAATGTCTGGATCCCGGTGGCTAGGCTCTGCTTCCCTGAGATGTGATCGTAGGACGATGCGACCCCTCTGGGTAAATTTCATGGCATTACTCAGTAGGTTGATAAAGATCTGACGTAGTTTACCTTCATCGCTATGAATATATTGCGGAAGATTCGCGGCCTGCTCAAAGATCAAATGCAAACCCTTCGCTTCTGCCTTGGGTTGGAACATCGCTTGCAAAGTTTCTAGCAGCTCGTGTAGATCAAAATCACTTTCCGTCAGGGTGATGCGCCCTGATTCGATCTTTGACATTTCCAAAACGTTATTAATTAGCGACAGGAGATGTTCGCCGCTGCGGTTAATGGTGTCGATGTGGTTTTGCTGTTGAGGACTGAGTTGGGTATTACGCCCGATGAGCTGGGTAAACCCTAAAATAACGTTGAGGGGAGAGCGCAATTCATGGCTCATGTGAGAGAGAAACTGGCTCTTAGCTTGGTTGGCAACCTTAGCGGCTTCCATTGCCTGTTTAAGTTGTTCCTCGGCTTGTTTGCGATCGCTAATATCAGTAATCACAAAATCTAAGCAATGTTCCGCTGGGTTGGGGTGGAGGGAGAGCAGCACCCACACAATAGAACCATCTGCTCGTCGTAGTTGCTCTTCAAAGCTGCGAACTTCGCCGTGGTGCTCTAGCTCTGCCAAAATGCGATTGCGATCGCCTAAGTCAACATAGAATTCTGAGGTAAACCGAGTGCCAATCAGCTCTGTTGGGGAGGTAAACCCCATGATATCGGCATAGCGCTGATTGAGGTCGAGAAAGAGGCCATCTTCAAGGCGGGTTCGACCAATCCCCACCTGGGAGTTTTCAAAGATGGTGCGATATTTTTGCTCACTCCGCTGAAGGGCGATCGCTGAAGCCCTGAGTTTGAGAATAATGGAGGCTGCTATCCCTATAATGCTTAGGGTTGAGAGCAGATAAAACCCAAGTCGATATAGGTTGGTAGTATTGATAGCGCGTTGGTAGGCGCGCTCGTAGACCTTAAAGAGTTTGTCGCTCTGCTGTAGGGTTGGCTTCGCCATCAGGCGCTGAGTCAGGGTAGCGACGGAGGGGCGGCGTTGCAGAATAATACGGGCATGGGTGATCGCATTGTTCAGGGAGATGTTGGGACGCTCAGGATTGCGACTGGCATTAGCCAGAATGCGCTCAATTTTTTGATTAATTTGGAGAGCTAAGTCTTCATCGTTGGGGGAAAGATTGAGCAGCAGCACATCCTGTAGCAGTTGATTCAGGGCACTGGCCAAGAGTGGGCTGGTAGTGGGTTCCTGTAGAACTTCTGCGATCGCAAGGGGAAAATAGGTTAAGGAGTTTTTGAGAATAGAATTTTGAGCCTGAAACTGTTGAAACAGTGCCTCTTTTTGCTGCCAAACTTTAACATGCTCCTGCAGAGATTGACTCAACGCCCGATTTTCGGCGGAATCTACAAAGGTGGGGGTTCGCTTTAGGGCCTGGTGAAGCTGTTTGAGTTCGGATAGTTCAGCAATAATGGGGTCATAGAACATCAAAATTCTCAGACGAGTCTGCAGAATATTTTGATTGATACGTGCATCGATCGCTTGCAACTGGCGTAGCTCATCCGTGTAGCGGCTATGCTGGGTAATATCAATAGCTTGAGATTTAACCCATAAAAACGTCATTAACCCTAGACCAAGGGTGGGCAGCACATACCCGACTAACAGGGAATCCTGTTGCTTAGACAGCCATTGTTCCACCTGGGATACAGAACGAGAAATGAGCTGCTGCGATTTACTCCATAACATGGAATCGACCTTTAGAAAGAGACTTTAGCCCAGAGGGTTTCCCTGGTATTCGCCCGTGAGGGTACGCAGAAATTCGGCAATGCGCTGGATGTGTTTGGGAGGAAGCGATCGCCCCAGTTGATATTTCACCATGATTGCGATAGCTTCTTCTAGGGTTTTGGCGGAGCCGTCATGGAAATAGGGCGCAGTCAGAGCCACATTGCGCAAACTCGGCACCCGGAACACAAAGCGATCCGCCGGATCACGCGTCACATTATAGCGACCCAAATCACTTTCGGTGATATTGCCGCGATCAGCAAAATAATTACCCATCACGCCAAAGCGCTGAAAAAGGTTCCCCCCCACATTAATACCCTGATGGCAACTCACACAGCCATATTCTTTAAACCGTTGATATCCCTCCTGTTCTGTAGCCGTCAGTGCCTGTTTATCACCCCGCAAAAATTGATCAAAGCGAGAATTAGGCGTAGTCAGGGCTTCTTGGTAGACCACAATGGCATCCTTAATACTAGAAGCCGTTATCCCATCTGGATAGATTTGGGCAAACTCACGCCTATAGGTTGGAATCTGCTGTAGTTTCTGAACCAAAGGCTCCCACTGCATATTCATGACGCTTGGACTGGTGAGTAAGCCTTCTAGATGATCGCTGAGATTCTCAAATTCACCATCCCAGTTAAATCGAAAGTTATACTTTACGTTAAAGATCGAGGGCGTGTTAACCTGAGTAGCCTGTCCCCGAATACCCACAGAGTGGGCGCGATCATCGGCCCCGCCTCGCTCAAACTTGTGACAGCTCAGGCAAGAAACTTGATTGTCTGAAGACAGACGCACCTCTTGAAAAAGCTGTTCGCCCAAGGCTATTTTTTGTGGGTTAGCAACATTCTCAACAGGGATGGGCTGGATAGGTTCCTCTGTGAAGCGAACCTCCGGAGCCCATTGTACCCTTAGACGAGAAGGTTGATAATGCCGGATTTGGGACCAAAGGGTCGCGACCAGTAGACACAACGCAATCAAAACGCCATAGTACAGTCGACGGAATAGGCTTCGATGTTGAGCAGGAATCCCCACGGTATCTATCCCTTGATTTCATCACCCTGGATGGATTATATCTGAAACATTAGAGGGTTGAGGGCAGGTGCAACTCTCAAGTCTTTTACCAATGTTTAGGAAGGCCATGATGACTGATGAAAGACTCATCCAGGGCGACATTCTGATTGTGGACGATCAGCTCGATAATCTCCGCCTACTTTCCGATGCCTTAACCCAAAGAGGCCATGAGGTTAGAACCGTGAGACGTGGTTCGGCGGCTTTAATGGGGGTACAAGCACAGACCCCTGATTTAATTTTGCTGGATATCTTCATGCCAGAAATGGATGGTTATGAGGTGTGTCAGCGCCTTAAAAGCGACCCTCAAACCCGTGAAATTCCGATCATTTTTATTAGCGCCTTAAATGAGGTCTTTGATAAGGTTAAGGCTTTTTCGGTAGGGGGGGTGGATTATGTAACCAAACCCTTTCAGATCGAAGAGGTTTTTGCTCGCATCGAAACCCAGCTATCCCTCCGTCGCATCCAGACACAACTTCAGGTGAAAAATACCCATCTCCAGCAAACAGAGCAAAACCTCCAAGCCGCGCTAGAGCAATCCCGATTTCTCAATCAGCGCATTGAAGAGATGACGGCCATCGAAGAGCGCAATCGCATTGCCCGCGATATCCATGATTCCTTGGGACACGTCTTAGTGGCACTCAATATGCAGATGGGCGCGGCACTGAGTCTATGGCAGGAAGATCCCAAAGAGGCCTACGAGTTTTTAGTTCGGGCTAAAAATTTAGGGACTGAAGCATTAGGTGCAGTGCGCCAGTCCGTATCGGCAATTCGCTCCGATCCGTTGGAGGGAGAGCGCTTTGATCAGGCGATCGCTGCTCTCCTAGAAGACTGTCGTCAATGCACCGGGATTACCCCAGAATGTAAGATTGACCTGTCTTTATCCACCTCCGATGCCATCAATAGAGCCGTATATCGACTGGTTCAGGAGGGGTTGACCAACATTTGTAAACATGCAGAGGCGACTGCCATTCAACTTCAGGTTCAGACAACCGCCGAGGAACTCTGTCTCACCCTTACGGACAACGGACGGGGGTTTTGCAGTACGGAGACAACCACTGGCTTTGGACTTCAAGGGATGAAAGAGCGAGTGACCATCCTTGGAGGACGTTTGGAAATCACCAGTGAGCAAGGGGCGGGCTGCCGGATTTCAGCTACATTGCCTAGATTCTGATGACTGATAGGCTCTGTCGAAGTCTGAAAGCCCGCCGCTTTGAAAGGTGGGATGGAAAATGAGTTAGCACTTAAAAGCGCTGTCAGTCTTTGCCCTAAGTCTCAATGTATCGCTTGGTGGTGTCTAAGCTAACCGCACCAGCACTACTAGCAAAATATTTATTCTATGCAGCTACCAAGCCGCAGCCGCCGATGTTGCCGAAGCAGATATTCAGGCTAATGCCGAGGTGGTGCCGGACTTCTGGACTGAGCTGCCGTCCGTGAGTTACACGCCGCCAGTGCGAGACATGCGTGAGGAGGTTGCGCTTCAGCAGGTGCCGCTCACGCTAGCGCCAGCGCCGGAGCCAGTGGCCACGCCAACGCGCAGCCGCAAAAAGTCAGAGACTCAGCCTCAGCCTCAGCAGAAGCCAACAGCTAGAGCAGAAGGGGCGAAGACCAAGCCTCGCAGCCGAATGAAAGCGAAAGTACAGTAACCCTAAGTTTAGGGGTGGACTCCCACCCCTCCGAGGACATCATGAACCGTGAAGCCTGGGAGCGCCATTTTGCACTCCTGCTCAAGCAAAAGCTTGGGCTGGTAACAAGCCAGGTGCATTTTCACTGAAAGGTTTATTATGGGTGGCGCTACTCACCAGAACAGGCGATCGCAGACCTTGAGGGAAAACATCAGCTATACCCAGAGTTAAAGCGTTTGCCACTAAGGATAGATCTCAAAAATGAGGTCTAGACCCAATTCAGCGAGGAATGAATGGACTGACTCATTAATCGAAAATATCAACAGCCTGCCTTGAGCTTCTGTTATCAGCTTAAACGCTTGGAGCAAATGCCCCAGCTCTTGCTCATCAATTGAATGCACGTCTGAGCAATCTAAATGAAATCCAGTAATGCCTGAATCTAATGCGGCCTGAACTCTGCTCAATAGAGACTTTCCTTCGTCGGCATCAATTATTCCGGCAGGTTTAAGGTAAACGATACTCATTCAAACTCTGGGAAGTTTCTTGTTGACTTCGGCATCACAAAAACTTTTGACGCAAGGATTTCAGAAGCAGCACTTGTCCAACCTAAAACGAGTGGTGTTGCTCTACAGCTACTCATTAGCCAATCCCCTCTTGTCAGAATACCCAGACTCGAAGCAGAATATACGCCAATATAAACCATATTTACCGATATTTGCCCTTTTAGGTTAAGCAATGGTTAAGCCTTCCAGAGTGAAGTGATGCCGAATGCTCGCCTTTACTCACTAGACAAAATCCCTACACTCAGTAGACTCAACGCGGTGAGCGAGGAAGCCTATGCAGACCAACCCCTTCGCGTACAACCGTAACCCTCTCCTAGACGCAGAATTCGCGTCCCCGTTACCAGTTCTCACCTAGCAGTCAGCAACATCAAACCGAAGCTCAGGCAATCGTGGAATATCTGCGCGATGATTCCCACTCAGCTCGACGGGAGCAGCTCATCAATCGCCAGCGATCGCGGCAATGCAAACTTGACTGTCTGGAGCAGCCCCAAGTCACTCTTGAGCATCTTGTAGCTCGACGGCCAGACCAGCGGTATCAGCTCATCAGATGCTGGCGCTGGATGCGGGTGAAGGGCTGGAGCATATTGAGGTAATCGCCCTGGCCGCAGTGGCGCGGGAGCAGGTAGCGCTGGCTCTAGTGGCTTAGGGGATGTTGGCAGGGAGGTCGCCGCCAATACTAAATGCCGACTCTTGCCGCTCAAAAACCACCGACAGATTATTCGCTGGCATTTCTATCGTTTTTTTCCAGAGGAGACGATGTTCGGCAGCAACACGAACAACGCTTTCTAAATCTCGTACTCCCCACTCTGGATTGCGCGACCGTAAGGATTGGTCAAAAAGCTCATTGCTATGAGCAGTGTGGCAACCATTCTGCTTATATGGGCCGTAGAGGTAGAGAACTCCACCCACGGGTAATAGTGCTTCAGCGCCTGCCATTAACCCCAAAGTCGTTGACCAAGGGGAAATGTGAATCATGTTGATGTTCACGATGGCAGTCAAAGAAAGGTCAGTAGAAGGAAGTTTTGATAAGGGTGCCTGAAGAAGTTGGTGCCACTCCGGTTGATTTACGTCAAGCAATATGGGCGAAAGTAGAGTCTCTGTAGGGCTATGGTGTATCCAAGACCGAATACTGTCTAAGGCTTCTGTACTGACATCAGTGGGCAACCAGTAGCGCGGCGCAAGGCGAGGTGTAAAGTAAACGGCATGTTCTCCAGTCCCGCCAGCAATTTCTAAGACTAATCCTTTGGGGGGTAAGACCTGCTGTAAGACTGCCAGTATAGGGTCACGGTTTCGCTGGGTAGCAGGGGCAAATTGTCTAGCGCTGATTTGAGTCATACAAGATGTTTCTGGGTGGGCATAGCTGTTCATCTTTATCTTGGCAAAGCATAGCGCTGAGGCTTGCGGTTTAGGGGTTGAATAGTGTCCTCCATAAACATGATGTAGGCTAAAACAACTGAATTGGGAGAATTGATGATGTCTAGTCCAGCTTGGCATAAGTTTACCTACTATGAGGTACAAGAGTTGAGGCTTCAAAGCGATGTCCTAACTGTCAGCAGTACCCATCCTTTGGAGTGTGTCTCGGTAGCTCTACATGAAAGCTGAAGAGTTAGATCAAAAATTTGATGATGGGAAAGAAGTTCTGGAGCATTTTGACCTTAGGAGCCTAAAGCGTCCTGGATTGGAAGCCAAGTGAGTGAATGTTGATTTTCCGCAGTGGATGGTGGATGGTTTAGATAAAGAAGCGAGTCGTCTGCCGCTGCTGCCGCTCATGCTGAACTCATTGGACAGAAAAGAGCTTGCGCCAACCTAAATATGCACTCCAGATGAAAGTCAGCCAATCCTGTAGAAATGAGATAAATTCTCCATCAATCACGGCGTTTAAGGGTTGTATGGTCGCATCATGCTTCCAAACAGTGTGTTTTTAAAGGAAGCATTGTATAAAATCCTTGTGATATTTAGCGACGATTTATTTGTTGTAGTGCATTAAGAACCTTTCGGTACATTGATTCATTCCCTTGAGATCGGTATAAAGATGCTGCCGTCTGTAGATCTATAATCGCGCCTTGCTTATCCTCTAATTGACTGCGAATATTCCCACGATTGACATAGGCAGCAGCATCCTTTGGGGCAAGGCGAATGGCTTCCTCGTAGTCAGCGATCGCACCCTGATTATCCCCTAATGCCCTGCGAGTAACCCCACGATTGTTATAGGCTTCAGCATCTTTTGGGTTAAGACGAATGGCTTGGTCATAGTCGGCAATCGCCCCCTGCTTATCTCCTAATGCCCTGCGAGTATTCCCACGATTGTAAGATTGTGCATCAAAGAATAGTGGGGTAAATCGCAATATCATGCCAACTCCAGGCGCTCTCAGATAAACCTGCTCGCTGTGCTGCGGCTGGTTGACTGACAAAAGATGAATCTAAAAGCCTAAAACCCCTTTCAGGATAG
>JAKRSB010000095.1 GCA_022402525.1 Thermosynechococcaceae cyanobacterium MS004 | reverse complement strand
CGTTTCGAGCGCTTTATGAATATAACGAACTTAATTGGTCTTGTCAACACCTGGGTGAAAAAACTTTTTTGTGGAGGAGTAGGGGCTAATTCGGCTCTAGCTAATTCGGCTCTAGCTAATTTGTTCTAGCTAATTCGGCTCTGGCTCAATGAGCTGCAGGACGTGATCCAATCCGTCTACGCCGATCAGCGGAAGGAGGCGGGTACGGCATTGAACGATTGCTTCTTGAAAGTGGTCGGGGCCTAACTGTCCGCGCAGAACGGCGAGAAGTCCTTTGGGTTGGCTTTGTTCGGGAGCCTGGATTTGCTCTAGTCCGTAGAGCCCAAGAATTGCGGCGGAGATCGCCTGGGTTCGATCGCCCGTCCGGTAGTAGTTCTCGGCAAGGTAAGCCCAGTTCAAGCCTTGGAGGTAGAGGTCGCCGGATCGTTGAGCGGCCTGCAGTCCCTGCTGGAGATAGGGAATGGCCTCTATGGGCTGTTCTAGGAGTCCGTAGGCGATGCCCAGGCTATTGAAGCAAAGCGCTTGGCTTTGGCGATCGCCCAATTGCTCTGACAGACGCAAGCCTTCTTTGAGGTAGCCGATAGCGGTTTCTGATGCTTCGGGAATCAGGTGCTCAATTTGCTGGGCGGTGAGGATCTGGGCGTAGCCTAGATTGGTGAGGGCGTTAGCTTCCCCTAATCGATCACCCCGCTGTCGGGCCAGAATGAGTGCCCGTTGACTGTAGCTGACCGCCTCGCTAAAGCGCTTTTGGGCAAGGTAGGTGCGGCTCAGGTGGTTGAGGTTGGCAATTTCGCAGGGGGTATCGGCGGCTACTTGAGCTATCTCTAGGGCCTGCTGATGAAAAGCGATCGCCTGGTCTACCTGCCCCAGCGCACGCTGAGAGTAGCCTAAGAGGGTGAGCATTCGCGCTTTTTCTTGGGTGCCTTCTGCTTGACGAAGTGGGGCATCTAGGTAGTTGAGCGCATCCTGAAGATACCTGCCAGACAGTAGGGCAAAAACGCCGCCATACATCGGAAAGTAAGACTTCTGGGTGAAAGAGCGCAGGATCTGAAGGGCCATTTGAAAGCAGCCCTGACCTAAATCTTCGCGGTCTAGCTCTGGCTGAACAGTACCTTGGGCAACACCTGCGGAGAGCTGACCCCACAGTACGGCAAAGGATAGGAAGGTCGCGATCGCCTGTTGAGTCCCCCACTTAGAGTCGTAGGGCTGCTGCTCAAACCAATTGACCAAGCCGCGCTGAGTGAGCTGTAGGGTGAGAGCAAGATCGACCCAATCCTGAAGAGAATGCTCCTGACGACCCAGGCTTTCCGCCATAGGCTGGTTGAGGGAGAGTCCTTGAAAAAGCGATCGCAGGAGCGGACTGCTCACCTGCTGCGACCAAAAACGCCAAGGACCCCGCTGTCCTGGGATACCCTCAAAGCCTAGATTTTGCCCTTGCTCATACATCCAGCCGATCAGGTGCGGCTCCACAGTCCGCCATGAGGCAATTCCCGACCGAATGCCCGAAATTAGCTGCTGGAGATCCGGGTTGGGGTTGCCCATAATGGCCGCAGTCTGGCTGAGGGTCGCGGCGAGCTGTTTGAGCTGTTCTAGGGTGAGAGGCTGGACTTGATTAGCATCCAGAACGCCAACCCAAGCCACAAAGCGCTGATCGAGTTCGGCGGACAGTAAACGCTGAGCGGCAGTGGCGATCGCAGTGGCAGTGCCCTGTTCCTTTTGGTAGCGTTGCCACTCGCCCTGGAGGGTCTTGATGGCTCTGAGGCTGCGCGTTGCCTTTGCCTGCTTGAGCTCATCCGTGGCTGTATCCAGGCGACTTTGAAGGGCTGAGATTCGCTCCTGGAGACACTGCTCAAAAATTTCCCCGGTTTCGGGTTCTAGCTCTTGGGCTAGCTGGCGATACACCTGTTCCTTGGAGGGTAGCTGCCCCTTGAGAACTTGTTCGATGAGGTGATCAATCCAGGTGAGGTAGCGATCGCGCAAACTGCAGCCCTCTTAGGAGAATGATTTGAGAAGTATTCTCCATTATGCCTGGATTCTGGAGCGCTTGGCTTCGCGCTTGAATTGACCTCGCGCTTGAATTGAAAAGACTTCAATGATTTTTTGGTCTGTTTCTTGGGGCTTGCCGCTAATTTCGAAAGATCCACAACTCCACAAGTAAACAAAACCCAATGCAGACAGAAGAGACTTGAATCTAGAGCGCTTGAACCTAGAGAGAGCTGGAATCTAGACTCTTCTCTTCGCTCATGGTAGTCGGCAGATGGAGACCACACTCCTGCTTCATGCCCTGGAATCGTGTCTGGCGCTCGTGTTCGTCTTGATCGGTCATGGGGCGGCTGGAGTGCCAATCGCCCACGGTAGCATAGCCGTTTGCTTTGAGGGGATGGTAGGGCAGGTTGTGCGTCTGGAGGTATTGATGCACATCGTCTGAGGTCCAGTTGAGAATCGGCAGGACTTTATAAAGCTCACCCTGGCGTTCGATGACGGACAGGGTTTTGCGATGATTGGTCTGCTGCGATCGCAGTCCGGCAAACCAGACCGTTGCGCCTAATTCTTTAAGCGCCCGCTGCATGGGCTCTACCTTCCGCATTTGGTCGTAGCGGTTAAAGGAGTCTACATCTTCCTGCTGCCAGAGACGTCCTACTGTCGCTTCCATTCGGGCAGGGCTAATGGGAGACTGATAGACCTTAATGTTGAGGTTTAGATCAGTAATGAGCTGCTCCGCGAAGCGATAGGTGGCTGGAGGAAGGTAGCCAGTATCCACCCAGATGACGGGAATATCAGGGACAATGCGGGTCACCAGATGCAGCATCACCGCCGCCTGGATGCCAAAGCTGGTGCTCATCACCAGTCCGTCGCCAAAGGTTTGAGCAGTCCATTCAATAATTTCAGTGGCGTCAGCTTGCTGAAGTGTTTCGTTTAGCTGGGGCAATTCATTCAGCTGGGGTAATTCGAGATAGTGAGATTCGCGGAGGGTTTGACTAACCAAGTGTGTGACTCCTTATGGATTCCAGGGGCAGAGTGCTCGGTAAAGAATAGCCCACTTCTAAGCTTAGTTTAGATGGCTAAGGATTGAAGCTGCGGCAGGAGTGCGGCGATCGCTTTTCCTCGATGGCTGATGGCGCGCTTTTGATCTTTGGTCATTTCGGCAAAGGTTAGGTGGGCAGCAGGCACATAGAAAATGGGGTCGTAGCCAAAGCCACCCTCACCTTGAGAATCGTACAAAATTTCGCCAGCACAAACGCCCTCTGCATGACAAGCAATCTCACCGTCCGGTCTGGCTAGGGCGATCGCGCAAACAAACTGAGCGGTGCGCTTGGGAGTATCACCTAGCTCCCGCAACAAACGAGCGATGCGGTCAAGATCATCTGTGCCATAGCGTGCGGAGTAAACGCCAGGGGCTCCCTGGAGGGCATCAACGGCTAGACCAGAATCATCGGCGATCGCCCATTGACCGAGCTGTTTTGCCACTTGAGAAGCCTTGATACAGGCATTTTCGAGAAAGGTTTGTCCTGTTTCTTCAATCTCAAGGTCTTGAGGCATCAGGTCTAGCGTCCACGGCAGCCCTTCAAGGTGATGCTGAAATTCCTTCAGCTTGCCAGAATTTTGCGTAGCAATAACCAGGAGCATTTCAGTTTTATGGTTAAGTTTATGGTTCAGCGGTTTTGTGGTTAAGCAGTTTTGATATGGACGATATTGCTAATTCAACATTTCAGACAGAACTGTAGCGATGCATCAAGCTCAAGTTCAAATCAGCCGTTCAAGTTCAGGCTCGTGAGCAATAAACTAATAAACTTTTGAGCAATAGGGCGTTAAGGCTTCTTATAAAGCTGTACGTTTTATTGCCGCCGCCCTGCTTCCTGCCGCCCTGCTCCCCGCCTGCTCATTGTTGCATGATTGCCTATATCCAATTGGCTATATCTAACTAAATGTCTGCGTCTAAATGTCTGTGTCTAAATGTCTGTGTGTCCCCTAGCTGACTGCATAAAACTTGTGCTTGGCAGCTCACCGCAGCGACAAAAGCGAGATCAACCTGTGCGAGTTCATCAACTCGTTCTATGCCTCTTTATTTAGCCTATCGATTGGTGGGGCTTCGGGGGTTAGGTATGACGAAAGCGGAATTGTTTGAGACATCCGATTCAGAACCGCTTCAATTTCAGCCAGGTACTCATACCCAAAACGCACTTGTGTAGACTGAACTCGTCGCAGAGCATCTCTAATGGTTTGTTGGCAGGCTTCAGCAGACAAACCACTGGGAGAGTGCTGCCCAACCATTAGCTGACGTAAAAAGTAGGCGTAGCCGCCAGCCATTAGCCCTAGCAGAAGCTCATTCTCATGGTGCAGCTGATCTAATTCTTCCTGAAGGGCTTCTAGGGATAGATCTTCCATAACCTGATGTTGATTGTGGCGGGAAGGAGCGGATCGTTGTCTGCCTGTAGATGCAGTTGCCTCTCCCCAGTACCTCCCCAGTGCCTCCCCAGTGTATTTCACTACAGGAACTCACAGCGATCGCTCAGACTCGTTTCAGCCCAGAAATTTTGCACCCAAAAATCATGCGTTTCTCAGGCGTTTCTCAGCGTTAAGGTAGAAAGACCTTTTTCTAAACCCTCATCTCCATTCAACACGCCTCAACCCAAAACGCACCCAAACCTTCTAAGAATCCTATGCTTTCCTCTGAAACGATTTCACCCCAATCGGCGATCGCTCCCTGGAAAATCAAGCTGCTCTATGACGGGCAGTGTCCACTCTGCCTCCGGGAAGTCCGGTTTTTGCAAAAGCGAGACGCAGGCCGAGGCATTGTGGCCTTTATCGATATTGCAGATTTAGACTATGACCCAGCAGATCATGGAGGCATTGAGTTTGCCGAGGCCATGGGCCGGATTCATGCGCTGCTGCCGGACGGGTCAATTCTGCGAGATGTGGCGGTGTTCCGGCGTATCTATGAAGAGCTAGGGATGGGCTGGGTCTATGCCGCAACCCAGTGGCCGCTCATCGGGGCGATCGCAGACCAGCTCTATCGGGTCTGGGCAACACTGCGGTTTTTCCTCACGGGGAGGCCGTCACTAGAAACCATTGTGGCCGAACGCCAAGTCCAGCTTGACCTCAAAGCAGGCCGCTGCCGCCTGAATCGATAGAGGTTGAGATGGGTCGGGCGATGGGCGGCACTTGAAGCGTAAACATCACAAGGCGTAAACATTGATTGTGAAAGCGCCTCTCAGTCTGCCTCCAAACGCTGCAACATGGTAGTCTTTGAAAACCTAAAAGCTGGGAAACTCTGGTGAAATCCCAGGACTGTGCCGCAACTGTAAAAGGGTCTTGCCCTCAGTCAGAATGCCAGCTTAGGGGTGTAACGCTACACCTACCTTGTAATCCCTGCGCTGCACGGGGAAGGATTTAGATATTTTGCCTGCGCCGCGATCGCCTGTCTTTACTACGCCCTCCGCTTCGTCTGTGGTTCTTTCCCCTGGAGGATGTCCAGGGCTCTTTTGCCCTACCCTGGCGCAGGATGGCGTCTTGACCCGAATTCGAGTGCCGGGGGGGGTTCTCACCGCTGCCCAGGGTCGTGTGGTTACCGAAATCAGCGATCGCCTACAGGGTTCCCTTGAAATCACCAATCGCGCTAATTTCCAAATTCGTGGGCTACAGCAAACCATGCCTCTCGAACTGCTGAGGCAGCTTCAGCTCGCTGGGCTTGCTGCCCCTACGCCAGAGGTTGATCACCTCCGGAACATTATGGCTAGCCCCACCGCAGGCATCGACCCCAAGCAGCTTGTAGATACTCGCCCCCTCGTAGGGGCCTTGAATGCAGGGCTCTCTCGTCAGCTCCACCTCGCCAGCCTCTCTGCCAAATTTAGCATCGGCATTGATGGCGGCGAACAAACCACGATTGCCCGCCAGCCCAATGATTTAGTGGTAAGCGCCTTCGCCCCCAGTACCGACCCAAGCAACTCAGAAATGAGGTTTGCGGTGCAGTTCCGTGGCGTCAGCCTTCCTAAGACTCCGTTCCTTCAGTATGAACAATGCCAACCCTTCATCATGGCGATCGCGCAGGTTTACCTAGAAAAATCTCTAGAGAACCCCCAGCACTTTTCTAGGGCTAAGCCCCGCTTACGAGAAGTGCTGAACTTTATGGGGGTCGAGCGCTTTTTAGGGGAACTTCAACAGCGTCTTTCCTTTTCTTGGCAGCTCTGCACCCCAAACCAGCTTCCCCAACAAGACTCCTCTTTCCATCATTTAGGTGTCCATCCCCAGCGCCAGTCCGGCCTATACTATGTGGGCATTGCGCTTCCCTTGGGACGGCTCAACCCAGGCCAGCTTCAACAACTCTGCACCCTGAGCGAATCCTACGGGAGCGGCACACTGCGCCTAACCCCTTGGCGGAACCTGATTCTGAGCGATATTGCTGAGCAAAACCTTCCAGCAGTGCAAAAGGCGATCGCCCAGTTAGGCTTAGACAGCAACTCCAATAGCATTTGGGGGGGACTCATCGCCTGCTCTGGCAGTACAGGCTGCGCATCTTCTGCCACTGATACCCAGGCCGACGCTAGGGCGATCGCCCAGGCCATTACTCAAAATTTAGACTTTGACTTAGAGCTTGATCTTAAGCAACCCATCACCCTTCACCTCAGCGGCTGCTCTAAATCCTGTGCCCATCACCAGGACAGCGATATTACCTTAGTGGGGATACAGGCCGAGGGTAAAACCGCCTATCGCCTATTCGTTGGCGATCGCCAGCCCCTCTCCGCAGAACGGTCGGATCAGCCCCTATCTTTTGGCAAACTCCTCACCTCAGACTTAACGCCTGAGGAAGTCCCGAACCAGATTTTAAAGCTCTTGAAAATTTATCGTCAGAGACGGAATTCTGCCCAGTCCTTTCGAGCCTTCGTTAACGACGGGGCGATCACCCAGCTACGGGACTGGATGATCCTCAGCGAGAGGTCAACCCATGCTTGACTACATTCGAGACGGCAACGAAATCTACCGCAAGTCCTTTGCAATGATTCGGGCTGAGTCTGACCTAGCAGGACTTCCTCCCGATCTGGTTTCCGTGGCCGTGCGGCTGATTCATACCTGTGGAATGCCGGATATTGTCTCCGATTTAGCAGCATCTCCCCAGGCTGGAGCCATTGGTCGAGCAGCGCTCAAGTCCGGCGGCGCAGTTCTTTGCGATGCCCAAATGGTTGCAGAGGGCGTTACCCGCAAGCGTCTGCCTGCCAACAACGCGGTCATTTGTACCCTCAATTCACCAGAAGTTCCGGCGTTAGCTCAGCGCATCGGCAATACGCGCTCTGCTGCGGCCCTCGACCTCTGGATTCCCTATTTAGAAGGGGCGATCGTGGCGATCGGCAATGCCCCAACGGCGCTGTTTCGCCTACTGGAGCTGCTGGATGAAGGAATCCAGAAGCCTGCGCTGATTCTGGGGTTCCCCGTGGGCTTTGTGGGCGCAGCAGAGTCAAAAGCAGCTTTGGCTGAAAATAGCCGAGGGGTTCCCTTTATTACCCTGCACGGTCGTCGCGGCGGTAGCGCGATCGCAGCAGCAGCCATCAATGCTTTAGCAAAAGAGGAAGAAATATGACGAAATCTATCGGGAAACTGTACGGCATCGGCCTAGGCTCCGGCGATCCAGAACTTTTGACCCTTAAAGCCCTGCGACTGCTTCAGTCCGCTCCAGTAGTCGCCTATCCCGTCTCTGATGGCGGCAAGAGCCTATCGCGATCAATCGTAGCGGGATATCTCCGAGCCGAGCAGGTTGAAGTGCCGCTCTGGTATCCCTTTAAGCTCAACCAGTCTTCCCAGCCCTTTTATGACAAAGCCGCCGAAACCATCTCCGCGCACCTAGAGGCTGGACAAGATGTAGTCGTACTCTGCGAGGGCGATCCGTTTTTCTACGGCACTTTTATGTATCTCTATACGCGCCTGTGCGATCGCTACCCCACAGAGGTTGTGCCCGGCGTTTCCTGCGTCATGGCTCATGCTGCCGTACTTGGCACCCCACTCACCTATCGAAATGATGTGTTTATGGTGCTGCCTGCCATTTTGCCGGCCGAAGTACTAGCTGAACGGCTTGCTGTGGCAGATGCAGCCGTCATTCTAAAGCTGGGCCATCACTTTTCTAAAGTGTATGAGGTTTTACAAAAGCTAGGTCTAGCAGAGCGCGCTAACTACATCGAACGCGCTACAATGCCCAATCAGCGAATTGTGCCCATCAGCGAGGTCGACCCCAAGACCGTCCCCTACTTTGCCCTGATTTCAATTCCTAGCCAGTGGCAGCCGACCGACTAGGAATTTGGTAGGAGTTTGGATAGTCTCCTTACTCAGTCTTCTTGACTTAATACCTTGGCTTAATATCTAGTCTTCTGACCTTAATCTTCTTCCGGAGTAAGCTTAAGCAAAAGATAGCCTAGCCCTAGCCCAATGGGCACTAGGGTAAAGCACAAGATAGCTGCATTAAAAATCTCTCCGCCCATAATGGCTTTGCTCCAAGGTTTAGATAGTTAAGTAATTGCCTAAGTTATTGCCTAAAGCGGGGGGAAGACTTTCTAAATTTTGTCTTCTTCCCGTTTGTCTAGCGGCTGAGTCTCCTTCCAGCATAGAGCACAAGGTCTCGTGAATCAAAATGCTGAGGGGAATTGGGTCACTAGCACCAGCCATGAAGCAGCCGTCAAGCAGGGCTATCCAAAATCCCGTTAACCTCACGAAGGGGTCAGGCTTTCATGTCATAATAATTTACACTGTTTTAAGAAACCTTTTTCCCCTGAACGTATGTCCTCCGAGACGCTTTTGTCCGAACCCCTAGATCGCTATGAATGCCGTTCTTGTGGCTATATTTACGAGCCAGACAAGGGAGATGACGGTCGCCGCGTTTCCGCTGGCACAGCTTTTCAGGACTTACCGACAGGCTGGGGCTGCCCCATTTGCAGCGCATCTCAGTCTCAGTTTGCCAATATTGGGCCAGTGGGTTCTCCTTCTGGGTTTAAAGAAAACCTAGGCTACGGTATTGGCGTTAATGCTCTGCCCCCCGGCCAAAAAAACCTGCTCATTTTTGGAGTTCTCGGTTTATTTGTCCTGATTCTGCTGAGTTTTTACGGACTAGGTTGACGAATATTGAACCTTAAAAGGCTTCTAGCCGCCTTGAGTTAGGAGTAGCAGATTGGGATATCAGACTTAAAAAAAGACAAAGCACTGGACACTCTGCTGAACAAGTCTTGCCTTTTTCTAAGTTTGCCTCATCTGAGTCTACCTAATATCTGAGTCTGCCTAATACTCACGGGGCGTCCTTTGATGATTGCGTTGGCAGCCAAGAGGTCATCTTGTCTCCAGATCTGCCTTTATTCCAGATAGAAATCTTGTATTTATTGTCTTGTGACTTAACGTCTTGTAACTATGATTTGCTCGCTGCCCAAAGCACTTCGCCAGTTTTTGATTGGCTGTGCGCTGATTGTATTTTGTACTTCTTGCTCTTTTCTTCCCTCCCTGGAAAGTAGTCCTTGGGAACTGGTGTCCATCCCCACCAATGCCACGATTCTGGATATCGCCTTCTCCTCTCCAGAACATGGCTGGCTGACGGGCACACGCTCAACGCTGATGGAAACCTTTGATGGGGGAAAATCTTGGGAGCCGCGAACCCTGGATCTTGGCGATACAGACTATCGATTTGACTCCGTGAGTTTTGCGGGGGATGACGGCTGGATTACGGGCAAGCCTTCGATCTTGCTGCACACCAAGGATAGCGGAAAGTCTTGGTCTCGGGTGCCGCTCAGCGCTAAGTTGCCTGGAGTTCCCACCATGATTGTGGCGAATGCGCCTGGCGTGGCGGAGATGACCACGGATGTTGGGGCAATCTATCAAACCAAAGATGATGGACGAAACTGGAGCGCCATGGTTCAAGAAGCCTTTGGGGTTCTACGAAACGTGAGCCGAGGGCCAGATGGAACCTATGTAGCAGTCTCTTCACGGGGAAGTTTTTACTCAATCTGGCATCCCGGCGAGACGTCCTGGGATCCTCATAATCGCAACAGTTCTCGTCGCGTCCAAAATATGGGTTTCAACCCTGAAGGCCATCTTTGGATGTTGGCAAGAGGGGGGCAAATTCAGTTCAGCAATAACGAAAACGAGTGGGACGAGCCGATGACGCCGGATCGCTCTGTGAGTGTGGGGCTGCTCGACCTTGCGTACCGTACTCCTGAAGAAATTTGGGTGGCAGGGGGGAGCGGCAACTTGCTCTGTAGTTTTGATGGGGGGAAAACTTGGCAAAAGGATAGAGGCCCTGCTGATCTCCCTTCAAACCTGTACCGGGTGCTCTTTTTGAGTCCTGATCAGGGGTTTGTGATTGGCCAGTCTGGTACGCTGTTGCGCTACGTGGGCTGAGTCAAAACAGTTGTCTACCAGTTCGTGCAATAGAACTTCACTTGTGGAGCCCTTTATTGCATCGGAATTGCATCGGATGATCAATTGTTTCGTATGATCAGGGGTAGGCAGTTATAAAGCCTTTTTGGGAAGTGTGGCTTAGGCTTTAGCTTCGTGAAAAGCATTCGTTCACTTTGATTGTGTTGACTGGAGGTAATTCAATTGGCTGGTACTACTGGAGAACGACCATTTTCAGATATTGTGACGAGTGTGCGCTACTGGGTGATCCATAGCATCACAATTCCGGCGTTGTTTATTGCGGGTTGGCTTTTTGTCAGCACGGGCCTTGCTTACGATGTGTTTGGCACCCCTCGCCCCGACCAGTATTTTGATCAGTCTCGCCCAGAGATTCCATTGGTGAGCGATCGCTTCGCTGGAAAACAGCAAATCGAAGACTTTACAAAAGGACTTTAATGAATCTATGACAAGCAATAATCCAAATCAGCCCGTTTCATACCCCATTTTTACCGTCCGATGGTTGTCAGTTCACGCACTAGCGGTGCCCTCTGTATTCTTTTTGGGTGCGATCGCTTCCATGCAGTTTATTCATCGATAGGAGACTGTGATGCCGGAAGAGAGAAACCCCAATACCCAGCCCGTAGAGTTAAACCGTACCTCTCTCTACATTGGCTTGCTTCTGATTTTTGTTGTTGCCCTGCTGTTTTCAAGCTACTTCTTCAACTAGCTCCTGTTTCAGCAGACTGTCTCCCTCGGCAGCTTCTTCGAGAAGCGCCTAGCCTGGGATGAGCGGTCAGTGCAGTAGCATCTATGGATCCTGGGATGGCTTAGACCCATGGATTCTAAAACTCAATCATTGTTTCAAGGAGAGATTTCTATGTCAGCAAGTGGGCGAATTCCTTTGTGGGTCGTAGCTACCGTTGCAGGAACAGGCGTTCTTGTCGTTGTGGGTCTATTCTTCTATGGTGCATATGCTGGGCTCGGTTCATCCATCTAGGCCACGCATCAAAATCGTCTAGTCAACGCATCAGAACTCATACAAAAGCCGCTTACTGATTTGACAGTAAGCGGCTTTTCTCTATGGGCATCTCCCAGAAGACATCTTAAAGGTATGTTCCAAGGGAAGAAAAATTGGGAAAATGGCTAAGCAGCCATCTCACCCTAAAGCCCGTTGGGATCTTCTTTCTCGATGTAGAGAAACAAAAATGCCATTGCGACAGCAGGGAAAACCAACCCTGTCAGCGGAACCAAAACGGTCGGCAAAAGATCAGCGCTCATAGTATCAAAACCCTTTCATGCTAAAGCAGTGGATTGAATCATCCGTTGATGCCCCAAGGACTTAAGAATACACTAGATACCTAGAGCCTTTGCAGTCAACACTCTGATTATTATCCCTAGAAGAGTTTCATGAATCAACTTTCAGCAGTCAGACTTGGCCATCTATCACCTTTCAATGGCCACATTTCAGTTCTTCTAGACAGCGAACACTAAGTCCACTCTCGCCTTCCCGAAACGCTTATGCCTCAGAAGCCTCTCATTTCGACTCCCCTGACGCAGAAATCAGCAGGCGTAGATCGAAAGAGATAGATTGTTGAGTATTGTTGCAAGAAATCAAAAACATCGTTACATTATTTAATAACACAACCCTTACACGGAGCTTCAAGTCATGACTAAAGCACAAGTTCAAACTGAAGATCGCAACGCTTGGGTGTTTGGATTCACGCCACAGGCCGAAATCTGGAATGGCCGTCTAGCGATGATTGGCTTCTCTGCGGTTATTCTCACAGAAATTTTTGCCCATGAAGGCGTGCTGCATTTCTGGGGTTTGCTGTAGGCCAAACAATGGGCAAAGGCAGTGCTAACGCAGTGGTGGATTAGGTTACTCAACTTAAACCCATTTCACTCTAGGCTGCCTCAGCTAGATTGCATCCTAGGCTATACCCAATTCATTCTTCAGAAAGCGTCAAGTCTATTTTATGTAGGGAGCTGTATATTACGGCTCCTTTTTTGTGCTTCGTATCTCCTAGTCCAGCGCCCACGCAAGCACATTCTAGAAGCGCATGTACTAGAGCACATTTATAGCAGCGCGTTTATAGAAGCGCACCCATTGCGTCCTGGTTAGTCTAAAATTGTAAAGCCTTGCTTCTTGAACCTAATGGGGTTTCACGGATCGCGTCAGGCGGTGTCCTGCACCGTGCCGGAATCTGAAACTCACGGGAGAGAGAAGCCATTTAGTCCATAGGGAATTCCACTATCATGACCGCCTACGAAACGCTTTACATTTTGCGTCCTGATTTGAGCGAGGAACTGGTTGACCAACAAATTGCCAAATACCAAACCCTCCTGAATGAGCAGGATGTTAAGGATCTAGAAATTCAGCATCGCGGTAAGCGACGCCTAGCCTACGATATCGGAAAGTTTCGGGAGGGCATCTATATTCAGATGAACTACGAAGCCCAAGGTAACGCGATCGCCGTTCTAGAGCGCGCCATGCGCCTGAGTGAAGAGGTGATCCGCTACTTAACGATTAAGCCTGAAGCCGTAGCCTCTGATGAGTCTTCAGAAGCGGCTTAAGTCTGGGTCTAGTTTTTAAGGATCTGATTCATTAGAACTTTAAGCCTTCGGAGGCAACCCTAGTTTCCAACATCCGACCTAGCTCAGTCAGTGCCCGTGGTTTTGTCTGTGGGTTTATGCTGCAGGTTTATGGACTGTGTGCGGGTGGATGTTGGGAGAGAGGAATTGCTAAAGTGACTAATAAGCCAGTAGAAAAATTCAGAAGCAGACCAATCGTGATCTAGGTCGTGATAGCCCAGATCCTGATAGCCCAGATCCTGATAGCCCAGATTCTGATAGCGAGTCCAGCGTGCCTCAAGACGACGCCAACTTACCTTCATCCGTGGTGCAGGAGCTAGCCCACCTGCGTCAGCAGGTTCAGCTTCGTGATCAGCTGGTGGAGCAGCTTTCGACGGAGCTATTTCGGATGGTTAAAACCCATCCGCCGCTCTTGGCTGCTGGCTCATCTACCGCAACCCCGATAGCCTCCCCAAATCCTGAAGCGGCTTCACTGCGCTCAGAGCTGGATCGCATGGAGGAGCAAATTGAGTTTTATCAGTCTCAGATCGATAAGCGCGATACTGAAATTACGCGCCTTCAAAAATCTTGCCAGGGGCTGAGCGATCGCAATCAGATGCTGGAGCAGATTATCCAGCAGCTTCCAGAGGTCTACCGTCAGAAATTTACAGAGCGCCTAGACTCGGTGAAGTCTAGGGTACAGTCTTTGCAAAACGAAAACCGCCGGCTCAGTGCCGAACTTCAGCAGGTGAGTACCCGCCAACTCCCAGAAGCACGCTTGGGTCAGAAGTTCTCTCTGGCTGAGAAATCCTCTCTTCCTGAGTCCCAAACCTCCACCAGTCTTTCTAACGCTGGCCTGGAAACCCCGAACCTCTCTGCGGCTAGTCCTTCTGCCGCCTCAAGCTCTGGCCCTGCAGAGACAGACAGCTAAGGCGACTTTGAGCCAAAAGCTTTGAGCCAAAAACTTTGAGCCAAAGCAATGCTGATAACAGGGAAAAGCGTGGCGCTCACAACTGGGTGATCACAACTTGGCGCTCACAATATGCCTCCCAAGCTTTTGGGCCGAATTAGTTCATGGTGATTGAATGCATGGTTATTGAACTTTCACGCTTCCCTCAAACAGCCTCTCTAACTATCAGGCAAGCAAAAATTTTCTTAAAAAATTTAGGCTCATGGATTGAACCAACCTGGGTAAACCGAGAATTGGTACGGCGGGCGATGGCTCACTTTGGCCTTCTGATCGCCTGCGTTTTGCTGGCGATTGGCCTCATTGCACCAGCCGCCAGCGCTAGCCTTCTGGATGATCGCTTCGATGGCAATATTTTTGCGCTGTATGCAGGCAACGGATCTCTAGTCCCCCCACAACTGACCCTCGCACAGTCCTTCAAGGGGGAAAGGCCTACCATTTTGACCTTCTATATTGAAGACAGTCAAGACTGCAAGCAGTTCTCTGCCATTATTTCCCAGCTCCAGGCCTACTATGGCCGCGCTGCTGATATTATTCCCATCAATGTAGACGCTATCCCAGTCCAGTCCAGCTACTCTATTGACGAACCAGGCTACTACTATTCCGGCAAGGTGCCCCAAACCCTAATCTTTGACGCCTCCGGCAAGAAGGTGCTCGATGTTGTCGGCAGGGCTACCTTTGAGCAGTTTGATGACCAGTTGCGAGAGGTTTTTAACTTGCTGCCGCGCAGTGAATCCGTTGAGCTAAGGCGTCGCCCTTTCAATGAAGTCAATGCAGAGCTTGTGAAGTAATTCTCTCGTCAAAGAGGATTGCGATCGCTCAAGCGTTGTCAAGGTTTAATTGCTCTCCAGTCATTGCTCTCCAATTGTTTAATTGCTCTCCAATTAGGGAAACTAGCATGGGTGCATTTGAAGACATGAATCGCTTTCTAGAGGCGCGTCTAGAGGAGTTCTTAAAAGCACACCCAAACTTAGAGCTTCAGGTTTTAGATGATCAGCTTCAGGAGCAGCTGTCAGCCCTCCAAAAGTCGCTGGTGCAAATTAAGGCGGAGGAGCAGCAAATCCAGAAAACGATTCTTACTACGGCCCAAGAGGTGCAGCGCTGGCATGAGCGCATCGAAAAGGCGGAGCAGGCAAAGCGTCCGGATCTCGCCAGTGCCGCTCGCGATCGCGAAGCCGCCCTCCTTCGCCAAGGAAATCAACAATGGGCTCAAATGGAGCTTCTGAAGCAGAGTCTTCAGCAAACCCAAGCCCTAACGGAAAAAATTAAAAACCGTCGCCAAGATCTTCAGGTTAAAATCCAGGAGCTTCAAACAACCCCCAAAACGATCCCCACGCCGCAATCTTGGCAGAGTAATACGGCACAGCCTTGGACAAGTCATTATTCACCCAGCGGTGCAGATGACTTAGAAGCCCAGTTTAAGCGCTGGGAAATGGAAGAAGAGCTTGAGGCGCTAAAGCGTAAGCTGGGTCGCTAAGGTCGTGGATTCTCTTGGCGCAGCTTTCGATCTGCCTCAATGTCAAGCAGTCGTTTAGCGACAAGCTGCGCGTTGATTTCAGGCGACAGGGCTGCGGTTGCCTCAATTCGGCGCAGGGGCTGGCGAGCCCCCGTCACTTCTTGGGCAACGACATCTGCCAAAAACACGACGCGATCGCCTAAGTCAAAGGTCTGTAGCGTCTCACAAAGCGCCCAGCCGCAGGTTTCCGGCAAAATCGGAATTCCGCTCTCGGTTGTCTGGGCGGGGATATCACTAAACTTATTGACTTCATGCATCGACTGGAGCCCAAAAAGCGGAAGCCAGTCCTGCTGCCCCTCTGCCAATAAATTGAGGACAAAGGCTCCGCTCTGCTGCATCAGGCGGTAGGTAAAGTTGCGGGGTGAGATGATCACAATAACCCGCAACTGCTCCGGAATAATAGCCGCCAGCGTAACCCAGGTGGCCACCTGTCCACCCCGCTGACCCTCATAGGCTGCAGTAACCACGTAAATCTCAGGGTTAGTGAGGCTAAAAATAGAGGCATTCATCGTTGGGTCAACATTGGGCGAAGAGTCTTCTGAGACGACCGGAACTCATTAAGTATAATTGCTTAACTTTTGTGGATTGTATGCTTCCTGACTAAAGGCCTAACAGATGCTTATCTGTTGCTCCGAATGGCCTAAAATTCTGAGAAAAGAAGCCTCTTGAAGAATGCTGAAGAGTCAGGGCGATCTACTCAGTTCGTTCATAAAAGGTTACAATGGCGAGCGATTAAGCTTTATTTCGCCTCGGCCAATCGCTGCTCAATGCTTCTAACGGCGAAGAATGGTGTGGGCTGGTACGAGGTAAGTTCTCATATGGTTCATTTAGTTCACAACAGTTAGTTCATAACGGAAACTCTGTGCATTCAAATCCTGTTGCGTTTCGACCTGCTCCTGAAGCATCTCGCTTATCAGAGCTTCCCTTTTCTCTACAAGACCTTAAGTCCGCGATTCCTGCATACTGCTTTGAGCCCTCGGTTTGGAGGTCTTTAGCGTATTTCTTTTTAGATATTGGCATTATTGCTGGGCTATACGCGATCGCAGCCCTCATTGATTCCTGGTTTTTCTATCCTGTGTTTTGGTTAATGCAGGGCACGATGTTTTGGGCTTTGTTTGTGGTAGGTCATGACTGTGGTCACGGCTCCTTTTCTAAGCTGAAGTGGCTCAATAGCCTCGTGGGACACCTCTCCCATACGCCCATTCTGGTGCCGTACCACGGCTGGCGCATTAGCCACCGTACCCACCACGCCAACACGGGCAATATCGAGACAGACGAAAGCTGGTATCCGGTTTCTGAAACCAAGTATGGTGAAATGTCCTGGCTTGAGAAATTGTTCCGGTTTTACATGCCGCTATTTGCCTATCCGGTCTATTTGTTTCGGCGATCGCCCAATCGTGAAGGATCGCACTTTCATCCTGGCAGCCCAATTTTTCGGCCTTCAGAAAAGTGGGATGTGCTGACGAGTACCGCGCTCTGGATTGCAATGGTGGGCTTCTTGGGTGCTTTGGCCATCCAATTTGGCTGGGTCTTTTTGTTTAAGTTTTACGTAATGCCCTATGTGGTGTTTGTGGCCTGGCTCGATCTTGTAACCTTCTTGCACCACACCGAAGCCGATATTCCCTGGTATCGAGGGGACGACTGGTATTTCTTAAAGGGTGCGCTGTCGACTATTGATCGGGACTACGGCTTTATTAATTCCATTCATCACGATATCGGCACCCATGTGGCGCACCATATTTTCCTCAATATGCCGCATTACCACCTAAAGGCCGCCACGGAGGCTATTAAGCCAATTCTGGGTGACTATTATCGGTCTTCTAAGGTACCCATCTGGAAAAGCTTTTTCCGCTCTTGCTGGGGCTGTCACTTTGTCTCAGATCAGGGCGGCAAGGTCTACTATCAATCACCCTCAAAGCGTCCCGTCAATCTTGGCCTTTGATCTTGATCTTTGATCTTGATCTTTGATTTAGATTGAGCATGAGTTGACTCCTGCACTGGGCTTAAAAACGAGCGGTTTGTCCTTGGCGCTATTCTGGACAGACTGCTTTTTTTTGAGCATCTTTAGCTCAAAACCAGCGTCCCTCATAAAATTCCATCCCTCGTAAAACTCTTTGTGAACTCTGCCATGAATCAAGGATGGTGCTACTACAATCGCGTTGATCGCCAAAGTGTAGGGCTGAACGTCCTCACGTACTACACCCAGCGCTACACCCACTCTAATGAAGCAGAATGGCGATCGCGGATTGATGCAGGACAAATTACCGTGAATGGCAACATTGCGGCGGCAGACTGGCCGCTCCAGGTAGGCCAGCAGCTCATCTATCACCGTCCTCCTTGGGTAGAGCCTGCTGCACCCCTCACGTTTGAGGTGCTCTATGAGGATGTAGATTTATTAGTTATCGTCAAGCCCTCTGGCCTTCCGGTCTTGCCGGGAGGAGGTTTCTTAGAGCATACGCTGCTCCATCAACTGCGGCGGCAGTACCCCCAGGATACGCCAGTCCCCATTCACCGACTGGGACGCGGCACATCGGGGCTGATGCTTTTAGCGCGATCGCCCTTAGCCAAGACTAATCTCAGTCAACAACTCCGGGAAAATACCCTCAACCCGTCTGGCTTACTTCAGTCCAATGGATCTGAGCGCTCGATTCGAAAGGTTTACCGCGCTCTCGCCCAGGGAACAGATATGCCCAACACTTTTACCGTCACCCAGCCCATTGGCAAAATTGCTCATCCAAATTTGGGCTATATCTATGGCGCAATCTATGATGCAGAGGGTCAGGGAAAGTCTGCCGTTAGCCATTGCAAAGTTCTGAAACGCCACGCCGAGAATGCGCTGATAGAGGTCACGATATTGACCGGAAGGCCCCATCAAATTCGCATTCACCTTGCGGCAGCGGGCTATCCGCTGGTCGGCGACCCGCTCTATGGCGTGGGTGGCCTTCCCTTAACGGTGGCGTCTGAAGGGGCGCAAGCGATTCCAGTGCCTGGAGACTGTGGATATTTTCTCCATGCTTATCAGCTCACTATCACTCATCCCCGCACCCGTCTAACAATGGAATGGACTTGTCCCGCTCCAGCAATCCTGAGTCCAGCAATCCTAAGCGGGTAGCAACAAAGTGAACGAATGGATTCTCAGGGGAAGGGTAAGCTCTAAAACTCCGGCATGGGTTGGTGAGGGCACCGAAGGATTGGGAGTATTCCAGTTTTCACAAGTTTGCGCGCGAAGGGAAGTATGACGTGATGTGGGGGGCGAATACTTCGCTTGAATTTGAGGATGGATTTGAGAATGGTAGCTTGGGTTGAGGCACGAAACCCAAATACGTACCAATGGAGTACCGCAGAGCAAGGGTTACGGGCGGCACCTATTTTTTTACGCTGGTGACGCATCATCGGCGATCGCATTTGTGTGAGTCTCAGAATGTTGATTTGCTTCGGCGATCGCTTTGGTATGTGATGCAGCGGCATCCGTTTGAGATTGATGCGGTGGTCATTTTGCCTGAGCATCTGCACTGCATTTGGACGTTGCCGGAGGGTGATTCTGATTATTCGATGCGCTGGCGGTTGATTAAGTCGTTTTTTTCGCGGCGATGTGGGGATGAGGTGCGCGGAAGGGTTTCGGCTTCAAGACGGTATAAGAAGGAGCAGGCGGTGTGGCAGCGACGGTTTTGGGAACACTGTATTCGAGATGAGCGGGATTGGATACGGCATGTGGAGTACATCCATTACAATCCGGTACGGCATGGGTTGGTGAGGGCACCGAAGGATTGGGAATATTCCAGTTTTCACAAGTTTGTGCGCGAAGGGAAGTATGACGTGATGTGGGGGGCGGATACTTCGCTTGAATTTGAAGATGGTTTTGAGTAATTCGTTGTGGGGTATGGGTTTCGTGCCTCAACCCAACCTACCATTACTCTTCCCGAAAATATTCAGAGAGTCATAGAACGGAGACATGATCCGAGAGCGGCTCTATTGGCTGAACAACAGGCTCTAGATGTATCCATTAACAATCTTTCCATCGACCCAGATAGTGTCTCTACAAGCACATTCAAAGCGAATACCATTGATGAGCGCATTTCTAAAATTAGCCCCAGAGACAGAGCAGTCGATCATTTGGGCTTGCCTGAGATCAGCACCTTCCAGGTCAGTATGGGCAATGGGCGTCTCCTGCATCGTGACTCTTTGCAAATTAGCTTGCCGAAGATTAACTCCAACCAACGAAGCGAAGGACAATCTGGCTCCTTCCAAGTTGCACCCTTCCAGGTTGGCATTGTCCAAGAAAGCTTCGCTCAAGTCAGCTCTTTGCAAAACCGCTCCTCTGAGATCAGCACCTCCCAACTTAGCTCGGCGCAAATCAACTCCGCTAAAATCTCTTTCTCCAGCAACATAACTCTGCAACAGTTCTTCAGCAGTCATAACTTTAACCTCCAAAACACATCGGTTCCAACTTGGCTAGAATTCCTTCAAGGGACATCTCCATTTAACCTCACCATCAAGATCCAAGATCTTCCCACAGGCCAACTCGCCGAAGCCCAAATCACCCAATTCAGCAACAGCGGCACCCCCACAGGCGGCACCCTCCTTCTCGACACCGACGCCAACGGCCTCGGCTGGTTCATCGACCCCACCCCCTGGGAAAACTCCGAATTCACCCAAACCCTCACCGACACCGCCTACCGCGCCACCCCTGGCTCCGACGCCTACGGCCACTACGACCTCCTCACCACCCTCCTCCACGAAACCGCCCACCTCCAAGGCTTCATCGCGGGCTACAGCAACTGCGATCGCCATATCCAAAGCATCAACGGAAGCAAAACCTTCGTCGGCGACGGCTTCAGCGCCATCTTCACCCCCGATGGAAGCCATCTCAGTCAAACCTTCATCATCCCCCCAAGAGCCAAAGCCCTCCCATTCACCCTCATTAACTTGAGCATCCCTGATAGCAAAGACTTGCCTACCGTCCTGACCTACAATCCTCACAGCCCTTCCCTTAACCCTGATCTCTGTGAAAACAGACTCCCTCTTCTTCTACCTCTTTCAGACCGCCCCCAGCCTCATCTTTGAGCTAATTGGACAGTCCAGCTCAATACGCTATGAATTCCGCTCCGTGGAACTCAAACAGGTGGCCTTTCGCATTGATGGCGTCTTTCTGCCCTGTGATGAGCCAGAACAGCCCGTTTATTTTTTAGAAGTTCAGGCTCAAAAAGATCCACAGCTCCACCGTCGCCTCTTTGCTGAAATCTTTTTATTTTTGCAACAGCACCCACAGACCCCCAACTGGCAAGCAGTCGTCATCTATCCTCGACGCAGCATAGCTCCAATGCCCAGCCTTGCTTATCAAGAGCTATTGGAGAGTGCTAAAGTTCAGCAGATTTACCTAGACGAGTTGCCCCAAACGGATGAAACACCGATTGGAGTGACTTTACTTCAGCTCATCGTACAGCCGTCAGACATAGCAATTGTGCAAGCTCAGCAATTACTGTCTCAACCTGCACCTTCAGGCAATGCAACGCTTTCGGCACAGATCATAATAGAGTTAGTTGAAACCATTATGGTTTACAAGTTGCCCCGTCTCACTCGTCAGGAGATTGCGCTCATGTTAGGCATTAGTGAACTTAGACAAACGCGTGTTTATCAGGAAGGTCTTGAGCAAGGCATTGAGCAGGGCATTGAACAGGGCATTGAACAGGGCATTGAACAGGGATTAACCCTTGGAGAACGATCGCTGGTTCTACGTTTACTTACTCGTCGGTTTGGGGCGTTGCCCGATGAGATGCGATCGCAGGTTGAAAAATTGCCGCTTACTCAACTAGAGCGCTTGGCAGAAGCGCTACTGGATTTTGGGGCGATCGCGGATTTAGACACTTGGCTCGCTGAAGACCATCATGCATAGCGTGGGCTAGTCGGCTTGGTATTGGGTTTCGTGCCTCAACCCAACCTACCATTACTGGCGGGCGAATTGGATTAGGGTATTCAACGATCATAAAAACTCAATCATCACAGTGGAGAGTGTCGCGGGTTTTGCGACCCGTGACAGGATTGGTGCCGTCCGCAACCTTACAGAGATCAGCCAAAACCGCCTCGCGAAAGTCTACATCCGTAAAGTCTGCACCCGTAATGGTGGCACCCTGAAACTGAGCGCTGGCGACAAAGGCTCCCTCTAGGATGGCGTTGGTTAAGTTGGCCTGCACCAAGCGCGCTGAGTCTAGGGTTGCGATCGCTAAGTTAGCGCCTTCGAGATTGGTGTCCTCTAGATTAGCTCCAAAAAAGCTCACGCCCTGGAGATTTGCCCCCTGAAAGGTCGTATTTTTCAAGTTGGCCTTGGTAAAGCTGGAGTCCCTTAGATCTTGTCCCGCAAAATCCGCATTCAGCAAAATCTCTTTGGTGTAGTCATTGGCCCAAGCAGGACTGCAAACCAAGGTACTGCAAACTAAAACAAACAGCATCGCTAGAACTGTAGATACCCATCGACCCCAGCCTGCGCGAGGTTGAATCTGCTTCATCTGTTCCACCTTTTCAAGAATTCATCGAGATTATTGGCCCAGCCAATTGACCGATGGCCATTGCTCAACTGCCATCAGTCAATTGCAATTGTCAATGTGTTGGCCAGATCCATCCTACCGAATCCCGCCCCCATCTCTACCCTCTGATGGCGGGAGAAACATAAGAGAACAGCTCGCTTCTCTCATCAATTCACTCAGACAATTGATAGAAGAAAGCCAGATTGATGGATCTTGAAGCCCAAGGCCCTGCTGCAGCTCCGTACTATCCTCAAGCTTTTAATATCTTTTCTAAAAAGAAAAATATGCGTTGAAGTCAAAATGTCGTGCAATTGACCAAAAAATTGGGCAACCTAAAAGAAGGGACGGGCTGAAAGCCATATATAACAGGCTATTGACTATAGCTCTGTAAATTTACTTAAGTAAGACTGCGGAGAGCGATCGCGATCGCGGTATTGAAAGTCCCGTGTTTTAACGATGGTTGTGAAAAGGGCGTCTGCTGATAATAAGGTCATGGTTCACCAATGACAGCGGACAAACATCATGGCTTATCAAACTTCCTCCCACTCCCAAACGATGGAACTTCTGATGGCTTACCGTCAGAATCCTTCCGTACAGCTTCGCAATCGGCTGGTTAAGTTAAATTTGGGGTTGGTTCGCAAAGTGGCGCATCGTCTTGCCCACCAGTGCTCAGAGCCTTACGAAGATCTAGAGCAGTGCGGCTACATGGGTTTGATTACCGCCATTGAGCGCTTTGACCCCTCCCAAGGATTTGCCTTCAGTTCCTTTGCCGTTCCCTACATTCGCGGCGAGATTCTACACTTCCTCCGCGATCGCGCCAACACCGTCCGGATTCCCCGCCGCTGGCAGCAGCTCAGCCGCGATGGCGAAAAAGCCCGTCAGGCACTCACTGCCGAACTCGGTCGTCAGCCCAACGAAAAAGAAATTGCCAATGCCCTTAACGTTGACCTCACCGAATGGCGATCGGTCAAGCTAGCCGCCTCGAATCGGGTTCCCCTCAGCTTGAATGCTCGCGTTTCATCCAGCAGCCACCAGCAGGCCGACTCCGCCATGACCCTGGGCGACACTTTAATGGATATCCGCTCTTCCATCCTCCAAAGCAACGAAGAAGAGCGAATCGAACTCCAGCACGCCCTTAACCAACTTGAAGACAAAACCCGTGAAATGATTGAGTCTGTCTTCTTACATCAGCTCTCCCGTCAAGAAGTGGCACAGCGAATTGGCGTTAGTCCAGTTACAGTCACTCGTCGTATCAAGAAAGGCGTTGAAGAACTGGTCAGCTTGCTTCAGCAACAGTCTTTAAGCGTTTCGACAGAAGCCTAGCGCTAACGGGCTAGAGCAGAAATCTAAGTCTAGCTAAATCTATCTTGGGGAAAAACTTTACTCAATTAGCTTACAAATGTTTTGCAAAGCTCAGGGCTGACCGACGAATTACAGGCAGAGCCGTAGTTACACAGTGGAAGGCGAGGAAGAAGTCTAGGTAGACATCTAGATTGGTTGGCCTAGATAATAGGCACTAATCCTTTGCTGAGCTGTGAGTTTATATCGTGAGTCGTCGGCGTCTACCTTACACGACTGCCCATGTCAGAGTTATTCGACATTCTTGGCAGGAAGGCAAAATTTCTGGAGAGGTGATTGCAAGTCACTATGTCTGGGAGTTTCAGTGGAAATTTAAAGAAGATGAACTGCAGGTTTCTCCCGCGTTGGGGAGAGCCCTCATTCAAGAACCTCTAGGGCGTTTCTTAGAGCAGCAAGATTATCGACTAGAGCCAGGAGGTGACTACTCGTTTCAGATTCGTTCGCAGTTTTAGCTGAGTGGGCGGCAAGACAGATCAGAGGCTGTAATCTCTAAGCTTCTAGATTACAAAGTGTTGAGATTACAAAGTATTGAGACAAAAACAGGCCGGACAGTTTTTCGCAACAATCTTAGGTTTCACCACAATCAGTCATTGAAAATCCTGGCTGGCCAACGGTGCAGCATGTTAGACCTATGGCCTTGACTTGATTGAAACGTAGCTTAATTTGAGAGTAGCTTGATTGAAAAGTGATCGCCCTTTTCAGTTTCGTCAGCAGACCTGCCGCCCCCATCAGCCCTAGACGGATGAGACTCTTCTGCCACAGCATGGCAAAAGTAATCCCACCCTTATCTAGCTCGTCATGGCGTCTAGCTCGTCATGGCGTAAAGGCGACGTGCCTGTCATCTCAGGAACGCTTTGGTTTTGGCCTCTTGCGCTACAAATTACCGCCCCGAAAAGCCAGCAAAAACACCACTACTGGGCCAGCAATCACAATCATTGCCAGCATCGTGAGCTGAAAAATGACTTCCCAGTTAACCGTGGAAAATACGTTTAAAAAATCAAAGATTCCTGCAACGACCACCGTTCATTCTCCCAAAACGCAAGTAAACCATTAGTAACCTAATTGTATCAGCGTTGCGTCTCTGGCCTGGCGATCGCAACTGAATTCTGCTTACAACTCAATCTTGGCAGCCCACGCTGGTAGCTCACGCTGGCAGACCACACTGACGCTTCTATTCTTTGCGCTCCTAGCAAGCCTTTTGGACTGCTAGCAAGCCTATGAAGGCCGAAGGGTGTGGGCCACTGAAAATACAGCGCTAGCCTGTCCCGAATTTATAAATCGCCAGTGCCAAGGCTCAAAACTAACGCCCTGCACGTTGTTATCTGGGAAAGATAGCTCAAAACCGTAGCCTTTGGCATTTGTGCTCATCCAGCGATAAGCAGGCGTAGTTTCAAACTCAAATTTGACATCTGTTTTAGGCTGGGTGCCATCGCCCACGTCCAGAGCATAGCCAGAATGGTGTTCGCTATAGCCCGGTGGAGCACTTAAAGTTGCCGCAGCAGACTCGCTCCCCTGACGCTGAATTTGACGCTCGAAGAGCTTCTCCTGCTGGGCGATCGTCCGAAAGCCAGAAATGGGGATAATATTCACGCCTTCCGCCCTAGCCGCCGCTACCATTTTGTCAAAGGCCGCTGCTGCGTCTTGATCTAGATATTCAGTACGCTTATATTCCCCCTCACCATAGGTACCAATACTGACCAAGCGATCCTGCGTTGCTTCTGCATAGGGCAGGTGTCCATAGCGTGCCTGGGGCAAGGGTGAACTACGACCCACCAATTTTTTTTGAACCACAGGGGACTCAACGAGCGGCGTCGACGACTGAGTGATGACGCCTTGCGTAGGTAAGGTCTGAGGATTTGGCAGCAAAGGAGAGCTGGGGCCTGGGCTGAGGGCTGGGTCAAGAGCAGAACCCAGAGGATTTTCCTTGACCCAAGCGGGAATAGGCGAGGCTGGGGGTTCTTGGGGCCGAGCCACAACCGATTCTGCTTCGGGCTGTGATGAGACAACTTCATTCACCATAAACCCAGCCCAAATAGCGACCAGTGCCGTCACCAGCGCCAAGCATAGAAGCGTCCAGCGCTCTCTAAGAACGTGAAATAGTTTCATGATGGACAATTTTGTGATCTTCAACCCATGATCTCAAGCTCATGATTTAAAAACCATGACGCAGAGATGATGCCTAAATACCGGTATGAAGTCCAGAATAGCAAGTTGATTGGCAAAACTTTTCGCTTGGCGGCTGAAACCACAGCTACAAAAACGGAATCCACGCAGGCGAACTGCCAGAACCCTCAATCCCCCTCAATATATCCGTCAATATATTTAGTCTACGTCGATAGACTTTAGTTCATTTAGTCGGGTTGGCTAGGTACGTTGGCTAGGCGAATTGGCTAGGCACGTTGGCTAGGCGAATTGGGGCAGCCCATTCGCAGGACTTGTTCATTCGCTGGCCTCAATGACGAATTCATGGGAGTTTCATGAGTTTTATCAGCCCATCAGTCGTTTGTTTGGGTCAAGCAATCTGAGACTCAAGAATTTCAACCCAAAAAGAGTCTACATAAAGGCTGAAGTCCTTTATTTTTCAAAGATTTTTAGATCAATCTACTATTCTTTATCCAGAAGAAAATCTGCCCTACCAATCTCTTTTTCGTATTAAGTTGATTCAGCCTGACGAGACGGGGATCACTCTTTAGAGACCTATGATAAACTTCTGTAAATGCATGATAAAGTTTCTTTGAGTCTATGGGGATCAGCTCATTCTTGGCCATAAGTGCCTAAATATCGTGCTCAACCTATAGATGTTAGATCTAATACAAACCTATGACTCAAAAAGAAAATACGGCTTGCCGGAATACTCGGAAAAATGTTTTGGGCCATCCCATCAACAATTTTGGCCGTTGGTTCTGTGGCCATAGCCCTTCTAGGGATTTCTTTTCTTCAGAGTCTCAGACTTTAGGGCCTCAAGGTTTACATTCAAGCACTCGTCAGAGTCAAGTTAATCCAGATGAAATTGCCCCAAGTCAACATTTTGGTGTCAATGATTTTTTAGAGCTTTCTAATTTTCAAGAGGCGATCGCGCTGAGTGGATTCAGTGCACAGTCATTTAGCGCACCGTCGAAGTCTTGGGCTGAAATGTTTGTATCTTGGTGCTCCCAAGACTGGCTCCAGCCTATCCCTGGCTTACTGGAACGGGGAGTATCGGCTCCTCTCCCCAAGCTTCCTGATCGGCGCAGTGAGTTTTTTCATTACGGCAGTCGATTTTTGCAGTACAAGGCTGCTTCTGAAAAAGTTGGTATATCCTGTGGCCGATCCTGTAGCCGAATTGCGCTCTTTCTGGCGGGCGCTTTGCAGCCTGATATCCTCAGTGCCCAAGGTTCTCAAGCTCAAGGCGTGAGCGATCGCTGGGGCAGTTTTTTTGGGAAGCAGTCTAGAGTCCGCGAATCAGGGCCTGCGCTATCTGTGCCGTTGAACCTGCGATCGCCCTTTGCTGCCTGCCATGAATTTTTGCTACGCCTGAGTGCACCACCGAGATATGCCAGCCTAGATCTTTGGGGCTTGGATCAGGCTTGCCTCACAAGCCCACTCCAGTTCCCCTGGGATCAGCCCGCACAGCCTTGGTCAACACCCCTTCAGGTGACGACAGCGATCGCGTTTGCGCTGCCTGTGCTGATGACCTCAGCCCCCGTGCAGTATTCTTCACAGCTTTTGGAGAGTCCCCTAGCACCACAGCGAGAGAGTGCTGGGTCAAGGGCGATGACTGCTCAGCCAAAGCAAGCGGCGACACAAGGAACAGCCGCTCAAATAACGACAGATCCAGCCGCAGTCCGCCAAAGGGCAGCAGCTCAAAGAGCAGCAGAACAAAGAGCAGCCAAGCTGCTTAAATCTCTTCCTGCTAAGAAAGCACCGGTTCACGCCTTGATTTTTCCAGCTCAGGGTGAATTTACATCCGGATATGGCTGGCGCTGGGGACGGATGCATCGTGGCATTGACATTGCAGGGCCTGTGGGGACACCTGTGGTGGCGGCAGCGGCTGGCAAGGTGATTGCGGCTGGATGGGATGAGAGTGGGTTTGGCCATCGCGTTGAAATTCAGCACCCCAACGGCACCGTGACGCTCTACGGCCACAACCATCGAATTGTGACGCACGTCGGTGCCCAGGTACGTCAAGGGCAGCAAATTGCGGAAATGGGCAGCTCTGGACGCAGTACGGGGCCTCATGTCCACTTTCAAGTGCATCCTTCCGGAAAGGAAGCCGTTGACCCTATGATTTTTTTGGCGGGACAGAAGCTCCCTAGCCAAAATCTGGCGCAAGGCCCCTCTGGACAAGGACAGAAAAAGCAGACCCCAATCCGCAAGAACCTTACTGCTCAGAAGGTAGCTCAGCCAGAGCGCCTCCTGTCCGCATCCTAGGGCTGAAATTGACCTGCTGCCGTCCGCCTGGAGGTCATTTCTAGGCTATTCAAGCGTGATAGATTAGGGCTGTAGCGCCCACGGCACGAGAGGAGAGGTTTATATGCCTGAAGATCCATCTATCTCATCGGATAGTTTAGCGTCTGATGATTTGGCATCCGAAGATCTAGCATCCGATGATCTGGCACCTGATCTAGAGCCTGAAAACCTAAAAAGCGCTCACGATAGCTTGCCCAATTTTTCGGGTGAGTCTTCTGGTGGAGAGGTCCCAATCAGTGAAGCCTCTCCGGCAGTTCCTCCGGCAGCAAGTTCGTCATCCAGCTCGCCATCCAGCTCGGCCTCAACCCCGCCCCAAAGGCCCGTAAGCGTTAGGGTTGAGCGATCGCAAACGGATCAGGTTCTGGCACAACTCTCAGAAAAAGCTCAGATTTTTTGGCAGAAAGCGCAACCGATCCTCAAAGAAAAGAGTATTCAGTTTCTGCGCGCCAGCAATCGGTTTACCAATCATTTTTTAGACCAGACTTGGCCCAAGCTATCGGCACAGGCGATCGCGGCGATTCCAGCTTCTGCCAAAGAAAAAGTTGACGTTCAGAAACAGAAGGTACAGCCCACGCTAGACAAGCTGCGGCCCGTCTGGGAAAAAGGATTTGTTCCCTTCTGGCAAAAGGTCGTAGTGCCCCTCTGGATTAAGGGGATTAGCTTGTTGAGAAGCCGATTACCTGAGGCTTTGGCTCTAGAGCTAACGGATCGATTTTTGACCGTTGCGGTCATTACCGTTTTGGTCATCACATACTGGTTCTTCTCTTCAATTACCGGGGGAAAGCCCGCTGTTGCCAACCAGCCTGAATTCTCCAAGCCCACCGCCACGCCCGTCATGACCCGTCGCCCAGTCTCCACGCCAGCTGCTGCGCCTAAACCGGCTCCTACGATTGCCGCAAAGCCCCTGCCAAAGCCAATCACACCAGCCAAGCCTGCAGCGCCCGTTCAACCGACAGCACCCGTTCAACCGACAGCACCAGCCCTCCCTTCCGTTGACTTGACCGAGGTAAAAGCTCAGCTGGTGAGCGCTGTGGCGTCTATCAAGTCGCCACCCACACCGACTGAGGCACCGGATGGACAGGGGGCTGAGGGTGCAGCGCCAGAAGCCAGCTTGATTAGTGCCGTGCGATCACTGGAGTCAAATCATCGACTCCAGGCAACCCTCGACAGCGCCTGGTACGAGCTCCCCAGCACCAGTCAAACCCAAGCAGCACAGAATCTCTGGGAAAAATTTCAGGCTCTCTCAAAAACAGCACCCTTCGATCAGCTTGAGTTACTCGACCAAGACGACAACCTCATTGCCCGTAGTCCAGTGGTTGGCTCTCAAATCATTGTGCTACGGCGTTAGCTTCTAGGGATCAGCGCACAGAGATCAGCGATTAGGAATTGGCGATTAGGGGTTAGCGCACAGGGATACAGCCTGAGCGACAGCGCCCCCTATCCCCCAGATCAGACCACTCCGGTTTCAGCTCCTTGTTGTCGCCTTCTTCATATTCTGTTACAAAGGGGGAGAAGCACGCCAAAGGAATCGCTTCATGTTTGGTAGCTTTATTGGGTCACCTGGGTCAAGCCAGAGCGACTTCGGGGAAAAGATGTTAAATACGGTGGCGAGTCAATCGATTCGCCGCCTCTTTAGTGATTGCGAAGCTGTAGAGGTGGATATCCGCTGTTTTCCCTCTAGCAAGCTGCTCCAGGGAAGCGTAGACAGCTTTAAGATGCTGGGCAAGGGGCTTGTGATTCGCCGTCAGTTTAGGGTCGAACAGATGGCCTTTGAAACCGATGCGATCGCTATTGATTTTGGCTCCGTTCTCAAGGGTCAAATTCGGCTCAAGCAGCCAACCCAGGCGATCGCGCAGGTGACGCTAAGTGAAGACGGTATTAATGAAGCCTTCAGTGCAGACTTAGTCAGAAAACGGCTCAACGATGTAAGCTTAACCCTGGATTCAGCGCTAGGCATTGATACGCCCGTCTCCTTTCGAGACATTTCGATTAAGCTCCTGGCATCCAATCAAATTGAAATTCACGCCAAAGTTGATATTCCAGGGCGAGATGCCGTCCCAGTCTCAGTCCGCACCAGCCTTGCAGTGGAGCGGCGGCGGCGACTTCTGTTCACAAATGCCGAATTTCAGGCAGATTTAATTCCTGAAGAAGCTAGGGCGCTCTCCGCTCCCCTGACCGCTGCCTTCGTTGAAATCCTGAACAACATGGTCGATTTAGACCGTTTTGACCTCGATGGGGTTGAAATGCGGATCAATCGCGTTGAAATTCAGCCCCAAAAGCTCTTATTTAGCGGCTATGCCCAAATTAATCACTTCCCAGGCGGGATGTCTTAGAGGAACTGGTTTCGGAGCTTGCTGAACCGAGGGGTTTGGAGGGGTTTGTCCGCTATCTATCGCCAAGCTGTCCATTGTCAGAATGACGGTCAGAATGACTCATTGTTTGGTCGATTGTAAAATCTCGGTAAAGTCCGGCAGAGGATTTTGATGAGGGGATCAACTCGGCTTAAAATGGCGAATGAAAGCATTTAGGCCGTTTACGCTATTTATTACGCCATGTTTAGATTTCGCGCCTTGATCTCTTTGCTGCTGACGATTGTGGCTGTTGTGTTGGTCAGTTGCGGGGGGCCGAGCGCTGTCTCTGCGCCTCCAGTTTATACCGATGCGCAGCTTGAAAGAATTCAGCAGTATCTTCCTGAAATTCAAAGTGCTTACCAGCGCTTTGATGCGCTCAATGATTCAATTCAAGCTCGCAACTGGCAGGACATCCGCAGCACAATTCGTGGCCCCTTTGGCTCATTGATTGAGAATCTGAAGTATGTAACCAGCAATTTGCTGCCGGAAGAGCAGAAAGCCGCCCGTGAGATTTCAAGAGATATCTTCCAGGATTTTATTGGCATTGACCAAGCGGCAACCAACAAAAATGTAGATGCTGCTTTGCAAAGCTTTGACAGCGCCGTGCGCGACGTGGAGAAGTTTTTGGCTAAATTGCCGGAGCTTCCTGGTGGAGATGAGCTTACATCTGAGGTTGAGTCAGCCACTTAACCTTCCGTGGTTCGCTCTGTTGCCAAGGAAGCGGCCTAGGCTAAAATCCTGTCCAGCAGGCTTCTGACGAATTTCGACACTTTGAGCGGATTCTGCATTAAAAGCGCAGAATCCGCTTTTTAAGTTTGGCTTTCGGTAAGGACTAAAACCAGAGGGAAAAACCCAGTGAGAATCGGGATTATTGGCTGCGGTGTGGTTGGGGCGGCGATCGCCTATCGCCTGAGCAGTATTCCTGGGCTTGAGGTGCTGGTGTATGACTCGCGCAGTCCCCAGCAGTTTGAAGCAACGGGCGCGGCTTTGGGGGTCTTAATGGCTGCAATTAGCGGCAAACTCAAGGGGCGTCATCTGAAGCTCCGTCTTGAGAGCTTGAGGCTCTACGAGTCTTTAATTCCTCAACTGGAGCAGCAGACGGGTCTGGAGATTCCCTATAACCGGGAGGGAATTCTCCAGCTTTACTTTGAGGTCGCCGAGCTGAAGCGCTTTGAGACGCTCCAGACTGTGCGCCAAACCCAAGGGTTTGACCTAGAGCTGTGGTCTTTGGAGCGGCTCTCTCAACAATTTCCAGAACTCGCTCAGGGGCGATCGCTCGTTGAGGGGAGTGAGGGAAAGTCTGTCGTGGGTGCAGTCTATTCACCCCAAGACCGTCAGGTTGACCCAGTTGCCCTGACCCAAGGGCTGGTGCAAGGTGCCCTACAGCAAGGGGCAAACATTCACTTTGAAACAGGGATTACAGGGTTTCGGGCACAGGACTTTGCAGAAGAACAGCTTTTAACCCATTTACAGACCGTATCGACAGAGGTTCCGGTCGATTGGGTTGTGGTGTCTGCTGGACTCGGCTCCACTCCCCTGACCCAAGCCCTAAAGCAGCCCATTGCCATTCAGCCCGTCCTAGGGCAGGCTATTCACCTACGGTCTAAGGTTCCGCTGCGATCGCCCTGCCCCGTGGTGAATGGGTGCGACGTGCATTTGGTACCCATGAACGACCATGAGCTATGGGTGGGTGCAACGGTTGAGTTCCCGGAGATTGACCCCCTCAAGATTGAGCAAGCGCGCATTACGCCAAGCCCTCAAGCGCTAGACCTTGTTTTACAGCAGGCGATCGCCCTTTACCCAGCCCTGGCAGATGCTGAGGTATTGCGCACCTGGCAGGGATTTCGGCCTCGCCCTCAAGAACGGGCCGCTCCGGTCATTGAGCGCCTGCCGGGGTATGGCAACGTCTTGATTGCATCGGGACATTATCGGAATGGCGTGTTGCTTGCGCCGATCACGGCTGAAAAAATCTGGTCGTTTCTACAGGCTGCCCTGTAAACTTTATCCATTGGTTCTGCTTTATGCCGACCATCTTTCATACTGGCCATCTGTTTCATTCGGGATGCAAGATACTATGCCTTTTCCAAGAACCAGCGGCATCCTGCTGCACCCGACCAGTTTCCCTGGCCCTGACGGCATTGGCGATCTTGGCGAACCGGCCCGACAGTTTATTGATTTTTTAGTCGATAGCGGCCAAGAGATTTGGCAAATTTTGCCCCTCGGCCCGACGGGCTACGGAAATTCTCCCTATATGAGCTTTTCGGCGATCGCCGGAAACCCACTGCTCATTAGCCTCGATCTGCTGGTGGAGCAAGGCTGGCTGAGTCCTGAAGATCTGCATCATCGCCCTGGATTTGACCTAGATTTTATTGAATTTGACCGGGTGATGGCCTGGAAAATGCCCCTGCTCCATCGGGCGAGCCTCAATTTCAAAGCCCATGCGTCCCTGCAAGCGCTGACCCAGTTTGACTCCTTCTGTCACAATAAAGCCCTCTGGCTGGAAGACTTTTCCCTGTTTATGGCGCTCCTAGAGGCCAACCCCAGCACGGTGTGGACAGACTGGCCAAAGCCCCTGCGCGATCGCGAGGAAGAGGCGCTACAGGAGGCGCGTGAAGCCCTAGCGGAAAAGGTCTACTGCCAAAAATTTATGCAGTTTGAATTTTTTCGGCAGTGGGGCGAACTCAAAGCCTACGCCAATCAAAATCAGGTGCAGGTCTTTGGGGATGTGCCCATTTACGTTTCCTTCAATAGTTCAGATGTGTGGGCCCATCCTCACCTCTTTCAGCTCGATGCCGAAAAGCAGCCCATCGCCGTGGCGGGCGTCCCCCCGGACTACTTCGCTGAAACCGGACAGCGCTGGGGCAACCCACTCTACGACTGGAAAGCCCTAGAGGCGACCGGATTTGTCTGGTGGATTATTCGGCTGCGGGAAGGACTAGAGCTGGTGGATTTAATGCGCATTGACCACTTTCGCGGATTTGCGGCCTACTGGGCCGTGCCTGCGGAAGAGGAAACCGCCGAGAATGGAACGTGGGTCGAAGGCCCCGGCGCTAAGCTCTTTCTGGCAATTCGCGAGGCCCTCGGCAGTCTACCCATTATTGCGGAGGATCTGGGCGATATTGATCAAGACGTGATAGACCTGCGCGATCAGTTTAACTTCCCAGGTATGAAAATTCTGCACTTTGCCTTTGGTGGCGGTTCAGATAATCCGTTTTTGCCCTTCAATATCTCGCCCAATAGCGTCATCTATACGGGAACCCACGACAATGACACAACCCTCGGCTGGTATCAAAGCGCCCCAGACTACGAGCGGGAACGACTTCATCAGTACCTCGGCTGCAATAGTGCTGATGGCGTGGTGTGGGATCTCATTCGGCTGGCGTTTAGTTCCGTGGCCAATCAGGCGATTATTCCGCTTCAGGATGTCTGTAGCCTGGGGACGGATGCCCGCATGAATCTTCCCGGCACAGCGGAAGGCAACTGGACTTGGCGCTATCGCCCTGAGGCGCTGACTTCGGACTATAGCGATCGCCTCCGTGCCCTGACCCAAATCTACGGCCGATACCACGAAAAACCTGCTCCATCAGATGCGGAAGAATCGGCCAGCGATCGCGCTTAGCCTCTGATGCTCAACATCTAGCTTGTAATTTCGAGAGTTCCTGTTATGCCAGCGTCTGGCGATTCCTGGCCTGTTTCTTCTTGGCCTTGCACCGAGCAGCGTAGGTGGTAGACCCCTGGACGAATGGCCAGAAAAAGCCACTCTGCTGCCGTTTGAGGATGTAGCTCTAGTTCATGGACAACGCCCTTGACCTCAACTTCCCCGGCCTCGACCTTCTGCGTCCAGACCGCGCCAGCAAAGTCCTTGAAGGTGAAATAGTGATTATGGGTGGTTGGATTTTTGAGCGAGACGAGATAGCGTTTACCCGACTTGAGCGCAATGGGTGCAGGCACAAACTCCGGATCGGTCGCCTTAGCGCAAAAATCAACATCAATGGCAATGGGAGACTGACCTAAAGGCGCACCAGCCCAAGCAGGACTCAGCTCCCCTGGGATACTGAGCGTCCCTAACGTTACTCCTGCCAAAATGGCGACTAAAAGTGCGAGTCGAAACACCCATCGCCGCACCCATCGCTCCATAAACCTATTTCCTTATCCAGTAAACTATTCGCAGCCTGGATTCATCATAGGTGAAGTCAATCTGACGGAAAAAATAAGGCTACTGAAACGAAAAAAGCTGGACGGCATAGACACGACCACCAGCGGACGCAATGCCATACCCGAAGCGGCCATACTGAGGATTCAGCAGGTTTTGACGGTGCCCTGAACTATTCATCCAGGCTTTTTGGAAATAGGCGAGCCGATTAGCCCCCACCTGGGTGGAGACACCACCCATCATCATGATGTTTTCCCCAGCGCCTCTGCGTCCGCCCACTGCTCTAAAGCGATCGCTGGGGGTTGACCCCTCAGGGCTGTAGTGGCTAAAGTAGTTTCGTCGCAGCATATCTTCCGCATGGCGCTGGGCTGCTTCGGAAAGCAGAGCATCGTACTGAAGAGGCGATCGTCCGTGCTGCTCGCGATCGCGATTGGCAAGCCCTAGCGCAATTTCCTGAAGCTGGCCTAGAGTATTGGAAGGACGGATGTAAGTGTGGAGTTCGGGAGCGGAGGGCGCTCGATTGCGCCAGGGTCGAGCGGATCCTGAAGGCATAGTGACCCAGGCAACGCCCAGCACCGTCAGGAAGGAAAGCGTCAAGGTCTTACTTTTGCAATACTTCATAAGACTTAATTTTTCTTAAAACAGGAACACACCCCGCCCTAGACGGGAAGACGGATGATTTGTTTCTTGTCAGAGAATTTTACGCATGGCAATCAATGCACACGGCAATCAATGCACACAGCAATAAATGCACACGGCAATAGAGCAGACAGCATCGCATGATGGGCGAACCGTCGCTCAACCTCTGCAAAGAACGCAAAAGCATCGTTGAATTCAGTATGCCCCGCTCTTTTGGGAATTTTCTATCCCCAGATTTTTATCCCAGATTTTTTATCCCAAAACTTTTATCCCAAAAAGAGCTTGTAGGCAGGGTTTTGGCTTTCGTCCCAGTAGCAGTAGCCCAGGGTGTCTAGGAAGGCCTGCCACTCCGTCATTTCATCGGGGGGCACCTGCATCCCCACCACAATGCGGCCATAGTCTGCCCCGTGGTTGCGATAGTGAAAAAGGCTGATATTCCAGTTCGGGCTCATGCAGTTTAAAAATTGAGTCAGCGCGCCGGGACGCTCTGGAAACTCAAACCGATAGAGCAATTCATGATCTGCTAGTGCTGAATGTCCGCCGACCATGTGCCGCAGGTGCAGCTTTGCCAGCTCGTCATCGGTTAAGTCCATGGTCTTAAAGCCACTGGACTCAAAGGTGGTGGCGATCGCCAGAGCGTCGTTCCGATTTTGAATCTGGACGCCCACAAAAATATGGGCCTCATGCTGCTTTGCAATGCGATAAATAAATTCCGTGAGGTTGTGGGTGCCCGCACAAGCGCAAAACCGCCGAAAGCTGCCGCGTTCTTCAGGGATAGTGACGGCAAAAATGGCTTCCCGCCGCTCACCGACTTCGGCTCGCTCCGCCACAAACCGCAGCCGATCAAAGTTCATATTGGCTCCGCAGGCGATCGCAATGAGCGTTTGTCCCGTAATTTTCTCGCGCTCCACGTAGGCCTTCGCCCCGGCGATCGCCAAGGCTCCGGCTGGCTCTAGAATGCTGCGCGTATCCTCAAACCCATCTTTAATCGCGGCACAGGTATCATCCGTACTCACCAAAATAATGTCATCCACATACTGCTGACAAAGGCGAAACGTCTCCTCTCCGACCTGCTTCACCGCCACGCCGTCTGCAAATAGCCCCACCTGAGAGAGCTTTACCCGATGCCCTGCCGCCAAAGACTGGGCCATTGCATCGGAATCCACGGGTTCCACCCCAATGACTTTGATTTCGGGGCGTAAGCGTTTGAGATAGGCCGCTACCCCAGAAATGAGTCCCCCCCCGCCGATCGCCACAAATACCGCGTAAATAGGCTGCTGGTACTGGCGCAGAATCTCCATCCCGATGGTGCCCTGCCCTGCAATAACATCCGGATCGTCAAAGGGATGAATAAACGTCAGTCCCTTCTCTCCCTCTAGCTGTCGAGCATGGGCATAGGCATCATCGTAGGTATCGCCTTTTAAGATCACCGTAGCGCCCAGTGCCGCTACCGCGTCCACCTTCATAGTGGGGGTTGTGATAGGCATCACAATAATGGCGGTTGTCCCTAAGCGCTGGGCACCAAGGGCTACGCCCTGGGCATGGTTTCCTGCAGATGCCGCAATGACCCCCAGCGCCAGCACCTCTGGGGAAAGCTGCGCCATTTTGTTATAGGCTCCCCTCAACTTAAACGAAAATACAGACTGCATATCTTCGCGCTTCAGCAGCAGGGAATTGTCTAGACGTCTAGAAAGACGAGGCGCTAGCTCTAGTGGGGTTTCATGAGCCACATCATAGACGCGGGCGTTGAGAATACGTTCGAGGTAGTCTTGGGGCATGGGGATGGCTAGCGGCGGGGCAGGTTGAAGGGGACGCAGGGCAAGCAGTTCTTTCTCTTGCTTTCTTTCTCATTCTAGAGTTGTGCTCCAATCATTCCCTATAAATAAAAATCCCCATTAATAAATCCACAAACCTAGGGGATTATGTTGGCGGCTGGCTATCTAGGATCTAAAACATTTGTCAACAGGGCTCGGTCTCTGAATTGACGTGAGTTCAACAAAAAACAACCGCCCCTCATCCTCCCATCTTCCTTCTCCCTAGGGAGGATGAGGGGCAATGAACAATCAAGCTTCTTAAGCCCCTCGCCTTTGGGAGAGGGGTTTGGGGTGAGGGGCTTCAAGGGCATCATCGAACTCACGTTGAATTGAGATCTGAAGTCAGACACCACCGACTTTGCCAGTGGTGTCTGACTTTCCCGCTCCACTGAAGAACTGCTTGAATTACACGCCGTCCAGAAGGGCAATAAAACGCTTATCTTTCCGAAGGCTATCGAGTTCGGGTGTGGTTTGAGCCATTCTACGATACTCGTCTGGCTGCAGCGTTAGAGCATGATGGAGATTTTCAAATGCTCGGTCAAGGTCGTCGAGGGCGGTATAGCAGCAAGCTTTTCGGTAGAGTGTATCGGGACAATTAGGACTTAATACTAGGGCGCGATTATAGCTGGCGATCGCCGCTTCAAAGTGCAGCAGCGCGTATAGGGCGTGCCCCCGCTTCACCCAGGCCGCCACGAGATTGGGCTGTAGGGACAGAACCTGATCAAGGTTAAAAATAACCTTCTCCATTTTCTGAAGCTGAAACAATGCCACGGCGCGGTTATACCAAGACACGTAGCCATCTGGGTTAAACTCAATGGCCCAGTCATAGCTCGACACGGCTGCTTCAAATCGCCCTAAATTTGCAAGGGAAATACCACGATTATGCCAAGCTTCGAAATAGGTGGGGGCATATTTAAGCGCTTTATCGTAACTGAGGACGGCATCGTCAAAACGCTGCAGATCGTCCAAAGTATTGCCGCGATTATTCCACGCTTCTGAAAATCCAGGTTCTAGCTCTAGAGCCCGATCATAGCTCTCCAGAGCATCTAGATAGCGCCCCAGAGCGTATAGGGCATTGCCTCGATTAAACCACGCATCGGTACAGTCACCTTGTTGCTCTAGAATGCGGTTGTAACAGGCGATCGCTGCCGCATCATCTCCACTTTTGCGGTGATATAACCCTTTCTGCAACAAAAGCGTAACTTCCATCCCTTGAGCATTGATCATAGAGCCATCATGGGTAAGATGTATTCCTTACGGAGCGGCGAAAAGCGCCCAATAGAAGGGTGCCCAAGATGTAGCTCCACAGGACAATTCTGATAGCCTTAAAAACTGCATACTTCCAAGGCTAAATTTGCAACGCTGCCTTAGGATGAGGCTCTCTTACTGCCTATTCCAATACGCCTAATTTTCATGGACTCTGCGCCATAATTCCCCTTATTTCAGGATCATGCACTCACAGTCACTTTCAGAATAGTTTGAACCCTTGGCTTCTTAATTTTTTTGTATTGAAAAAACATGAATTGAGAGGCTTGAATCAATCTTTATTACAAAATATAAACTACTATGATATGCATTAATGAATTGGACTATATGCAAGTATGAGTATCAATATTGCCTCGGTGCCAGCTTTGTCGTCCATTGCGTCTCCAGTACGGTGGTATTTTCCGCTAACTTCTGGGTACAGCAAGGCTGAAATATCTAAAAAAAATCGGCAATATGTGCTTTTCGATGCAGAAGAAAAAGTTAAGAACCCTAGTCTATTTGCCTTGGAGTCAGAAATTAATCGTCACCCTGAACGGGCTAGGGAAGATATGCCCATTGCCGCTCAGTGGGACATGGTTTCAGACGAGGAGCTCGGCAGGCTGACTCAACATCAGCTCCTAGCCGCTCAAAAAGCAACCCAAGCGCTGCGGCGGATCCCCCTCAGAGATCGGATCGAAGTGTTGCAAGCTTTTGGAACTCGCCTGCGAACCAACCCTGAAAAGTGGCGATCGCTCACGGCGCAGGAATCTTACTCTTACAACACGTTTTTGGTCAGTCTAGATGCAATCTTAGAAATCTTTAAGCCAGAGTATTTTGACTTCATTGAAGAGATTCTACGGCCTAGGTTTAAGCCAGGCAGTCGGGCACGGCTAGAGTATTCTCCTCAGGGGGTTTTGGGGGTCATTAGCCCGCAAAATTCATCCTTTCCGATGTTGACCCAGGTTCTCCACGGGGCTTTTTTGGCGGGTAATGCACTATTGATCAAACCACCGCATCGCTTGGCGCTGGTTGCCTTGGCACTGGTGGATGAATTTAATCGGGTTCTGCAAGATTACGGAATGCCTGATCATCTCCTCAATACAGTGATTCACCCCAACACTCAAAAAATTCTGGGTCATTGGTTAGGCCACAGCAATCGGTCTTTCCGCATCGACAACCTCGTTTTTATCGGAAACTCTAAACGCCGCGATGACATTCTGAAAACCTGTCAGCAAGCCGGCATTTTTAACCCCATTATTGAACTAGAAGGGGTTGATGCAGCCTATATTCATGGCGATTTAACCGATGCACTGCTGCGTCAGACTGCACGCTTGATTGCCCATGCCAAAAATTCAGGCTCCGGCCAATTCTGTGTCAGTCTCAAGCGGCTTTACGTCCACCCAGAAATTTATGACCCATTTATGGGCTACCTCCGCGATGAGTTTCAACGGTATCAACCGGGTTCATTGAAGATCGATAACCCCTACATTTTGGGGCCTTCAGCCCTCCCCCACAAGCTGCCTAGCATTGTGGCAGCCTTTGAGCAAGCGGGGGCGAGAGTGACCTTGGGTGGGCGGCGACTGAACTACTACAGCGAACCCGACCCGGAAGGTCTTTACATCGAACCGACGCTCTTTGAAGATGTTGCGCCAGATTGCGATCTCCTTCAGTCTGAAATTTTTGCCAACGTATTGCCTGTGGTTAAAACCCCAGGCAGGATTGAAGATGCAATCACCTATATCAACGCCTGTCCCTTTGGGTTGCGAGCCTCTATTTTTGCCCAAGATTTAGCCGTTATTGAGGAGATGCGACATTCGCTGCGGGTGGGCACCATTATTGCGAACGGGAACCCCCTGGACTGTAGTATCCAAATTGCGGGAGGCCAGGGTGGATCTACTCTCGATCAGCACACGCGCATCTGGCCAATTGACCTCTGTTTTCGACAAATTGTGTCGGAGGGATGCGGCATTAAAGATCTCGATGAAGTATTGCACGGCATCAGTCCCAAGCGATTGCCATCCCTCGAAGGCATGAAAGTCCACGCCCCAGATCGACTCTAGGGATAGTCAATGCAGACTATTGTGTAGAATTCTCTCTCTGAAGGTTTCTCTGCTTCCTTAAAAAACTAATGTGTGATTGCGATTGCACTTTTTTTGTCAGATAGCCTACTACCCACGGCAATCTCACTTTGAAGAGGAAAGGCTTTGATACAATTCCGAGATGTGATTTCTCTCCTGCGATTTTGCTTATCCAGCCACCGTGGGAGTTGCTTTACGCCTGGATGACTCAAAGCTGTTCAAGTCGCACTGGTCAAACCAGTGGATTTCCTTAACCACTCCTTAAATTCTACGGGAGTGGGCAACGTGCCTTTGTCTAGTGTTCTTTTTGCGTCTTGTCCCCAAGCGTGGTGCATCAGAGACAGGCTTAGGGTAGTTGACTGGAATGGAGCTGCCTGTGTCTAAGGGGGTGAGATGTTGGGACGGTCACTCCAGCGGTTTTTCTGGCTGTGACCGAAGGCGACAGCGCCGACAATGCCGACAGTATAGTTGTCTTATCTACCTTATAAAGTTGTCTACGTTGAACGTGTGGTTGCTGTGTTGGGCGATCGATCAGTTGGCTGAAATGAGAAGGTTTGCTTGAGCCTGAGTGAAGGGTCAGTTAGATTAGTGGACGTCCCTACTGAAATCTCAAATAAAACGGGTCTGTTGCGAACCTTGAGGTGGGTTAGGAGATATGAACGCTTTGAGAATGCGATCGAAGGTCTTGCTGTCATGATTTATTTGAAAAATATTGGTGCATGGTAATTTCAGCCTCAAAGGTTCAATCCGCTCCGCGATCGCGTTGGTCGCCTGAGTATCAGCTCATGCTGGCCTGCGCCCGCTGCGTACCGACGGGTGCGCTTATCCATCAGGTGCTGGATAGTGTGGGCGATCGCCTGAATTGGGAAGAGCTGATTCAGTCGGCTTCGATGCATGGCGTTTTGCCCCTGGTGTACCGCAGCTTGACGGAAATTGCACCGGATCGGGTGCCGAAGGCGGTACTGAGCCGATTCATGAAGCTTTATTTACTCAGTGCATCCCACAGCCATCGGTTGGCCAATGCAACCTTAGACTTGGTTAACATTTTCGCCAACCATGACATTCCGATGATGGTCTTTAAGGGGCCGGTGCTTGCAGAAATGGTCTATGGGAGCATCAATTTTCGTCGGTTTGCAGATGTGGATTTGCTGATCCATGAGGGGGATGTTGCGCGGGTGCGGCAGCTCTTAATTGACCTGGATTTTCACCCTAGACTCCTCGCTAAAGACCAAGAGACATCGGACTATTTGCGATCGCGGATTTGGGATGATTCCTTCACCCACGCCCAGAAGCAAGTCACCCTAGATCTTCACTGGCAGCTCATGCCCGACTATTTTCCGGTGGACTTTGATTTAGAGCAGCTATGGTCAAACCGTCAGCCAGTATTGTTGCAAGAAACCGAGCTGCAGAGTTTCTGTCCAGAGGACTTGCTGCTTTACCTGTGCGCCCACGGCAGTAAGGAGCTTTGGCGGCGGCTGATTTGGGTGTGCGATATTGCAGAATTTGTGCGGGTTTATCCCCACCTGCCCTGGCGATCGCTTCTAGAGCGGGCAAGAGCCTTGGGCATGGAGCGCATGTTTTTACTCGGGATGACCCTAGCCCATGATCTGCTAGACATGCCAATTCCAGATCCCCTTGTCTCTGAAACTCAGCATGAAGTTATTCAATCCCTAGCAAAATCCTTTCAGGAACGGATGTCCTGCGATCTAGAAACAACCGTGGAGTCAGCGGAACATGGCTTCTGGCTGTTTCACAATCCCCTCCACCTCAGGCTTCGGGATCACTGGCGCGATCGCCTTCCCCAGTATTGGCTAACGTTCCAGTTTCTGATTACGCCCAACGAAGAAGATCGGGCCTTCTTACCCTTACCGAAGGGACTGCATCCGCTTTACTTTTTAGTTCGCCCAGTCAGGATTGGGTTGAAACTATTGACCAAACGCCGTTAGACCCCACCAGCGGTTTTTCATATTTTATTCATTTTCTTTCTGGTTTTATTGCGCACTTAAGCTACAGCATTTTGGTCTGCAATGGTCAGGCTTTTTGACTGAGATAATTGGGCAAAAGTCTTTATACTGCGTGATCTCCAGAGGAATTTATGACTCTGGTATGATTCGAGAAACGATCGATTAGAAGAAATATAAGTATGTCGCGTGCCCATCCATACCAGCCTGTTTTACTACGGATATTACATGGACTCTCCGCCATACTGCTGGTTTTAGCCTTAATTTCAGGGTTTTGGATTTACAACACCTATGACAAGCGCTGGGGGAGCCTTGCGTTGCCTACCCTAGGAGATATTCAAGGCATTCATGGCACCATCGCCCTAGCGTTCCTATTGTGTCTCCCAGGGTTTGCACTATACAGCTTTCATGTTGGCTATCGTCGTTTAGTCCAAGCGCAGTCTTTCAGCCAATTAAAACAAGTTGGCAAACCAGTTTGGTGGATCTCCATACACCACTTCACCAATACGTTGATGCTGCTTGCGGCAACCTTTGCTGTGTTGACCGGTCGCATGATGAAAGAAGAATGGCTTCCTAATGGAGAAATTAACCGTCAATGGTATATGGCACATTTGGCGGCGTGGGCATGTGTTTTTCTAAGTCTTGCGCTACATCTACTGATGGGAGCGAAGGTTGGCGGAGTTCCCCTACTCGTATCAATGTTTAATTGGAAAATGCGCAGCGATGATAGACCACCTTCGTGGCTTCAAGGAGTCAAATTAAAGCACTCTAGTTTGGTCTTGAAGGTTCTTGAAGGTCTTGTCATCGGAGGCATTGCAATGGCATTTCTGCTGCCAGCCTTTAGCGGCTAAAACGTAGCGGCTAAAGTTTAGCGCCTAAAGCTTAGCCGCTACGTTTGAGCGCCTAAAATGAACCGTACAATCCTTCCGCTGCACCCCAGCCACTTCGACCACAAAAGTTGCTTGGCTGAGCCTGAAGACATCATTTGCGGCGGGGAAATGAGAGCGTTGCGTATTCCCAGGCAATAATCCTTACAGATTATCAAGACATAGGATCGAGTGCATCCAGTGAATTCTACTGTTAGCCTTGCATTTCGGTACATGGAGAGCGACTACGTTCGAGCGCTCCGAGCGCACTATGGCTCGCGTCTTCATTTGCGCTTCGACCTAGCTGTCGCCATTTTGGTGTTTGGCTTTGGCCTTTATCTGTGGCAGTCTCCCCGCTCTTACTGGGTCGGCGTCGCGTGTGTGGCTGGTGCTGTCTTATTTAGCTTGATGCTGCTTGCAGCTTTCACGATCATTCCGCGATTAGCCTTCCGCCGCGAGTCGAAATTCCGTGATGAGTATTTTCTGGTATTTTCACCAGAGGGCATTCATTTCCGTACCGCTCACATTGATTCGCAACTTCAGTGGAGCATGTATTCGCATGTGTTGATCGACGCTTACTCCTACGTGCTTTATTACGGTTCACGCCAGTTCACGGTCATTCCTAAGCGAGTGTTTCAGAGTGTTGAGCAGAAGCAGATATTTGAGCAATTGCTCACGCAGTCTGTTTCTGCAATTGTGAGGCAAGACACATGACTGGACAACTCAGATATTTCTGAGCGCCCTCCAATCATGCCCTAGAGACTCTTTATTTGAGGCCGTTATGCCCCATGACCCACTCCATGTTTCGCAAATTGCTTTTTGCCAGCATTGTCTTGAGCTTGGCAGCGATGGTAGTTGCTGTATTTCCGACTTACTCGGAAGCTCTCGCAATCGCCTATGAAAATGAACCGCAGCCTTGGTTTATGGAAAATCCGTGGATATTCGGTGGCGTTGCGGCAGTCCTTCTATTGGCTTGGCTTGCGAGCCTAGTGGGCTTATTTCTTTACAAACCGTGGGGTCGCACACTATCGCTTTATTCTACTTTCGCCGCCTTGCTCGTCACTCCGTTCATTGGCGTGCTCCTTTCTTCTGGTATTGAGAGCGCCCTATTTGACGCATCCTCTATGGTTTGGGGTGCAGTGCTTGCACTCTCCTATTTCTCGCCTGTGAGTGACCGCTTTGGACGCTAGCGATTCTTGGCTGCTGTGGTGAGTTGATTTGGTGCGTTGATTTAACTTGGTCATCAGCGGTGCTGCGCTCACATTCTTGCGCTAATCATGAACGGAACCGTTGGGCAAAATTGTGCCGGTCAAGATAGCGCCCGTTAGCTTTACCATAATGCGATCGCCCGTACCGACCTTTGCACCGGTCAGGTTTGCGCCGGCCAGATTTGCGCCGCTCAGGTCAGCACCGACCAAATTCGCCTGACGCAGGTCGGCGTGGTCGAGGTTTGCACCCAGCAGATTGGCGCGAAATAAATTGGCGCGACAAAGGATAGCGTGGGATAAATCCACATTGTGCAAAAACGCATCCTGGAGGTTGGCTTCGGTCAAATCAGCGTGACTCAGATTGCGTCCGGCCAGATCTTTTTCTCGCAGATCTGCATTCCTAAGGTTGGCCTCACTCCAGTCCAATGCCGTGGGGCGCTTGTAGGATGAATGGGGTGGGTAGGAAGTTGGCTTCGGGGATGCCGCAGGCTGAGCAGCACGGGCCGAGGATGGCTGAGTAGAAGACTGCGCGGAGGATGGCTGGGTGCTGGCGGAAGATCTAGGGGCTGACTGGGGCGGAGTTGAGGGGGGGTGAGTTCTTGCGGCACGACGGGCCTGTTCTTGACGGGCCTGTTCTTGGCGAGCCTGTTCTTGACGGGCCTGTTCTTGGCGGGCAGCACTTTGAGAGGCAGCACTTTGAGAGGCAGACGATGAACGGTATGACTCTGGACGCGCCTGCTGATATTTGGGTGCGTACCGATCTGCAGAGGGTCTGGCTTGCTGAGCTTTGGCCTCTGCAGACTTTTCTGCTGTAGAATTTGCGCTCGATGCAGACTCCTTGTGGTGCGATCGCAGGGCAGCACGGGCAGCATTAATTTCCTGGAGTTTTAGGAGCGCCTTTTGGTGGAGCCGCTCATTATCCTTCGGAATACGGTCTGGATGCCAAATAAAAACCAGGTCTTTATAGGCCTGATTAATGTCCGTCATGGACGCACCGGGCTGAATCTCCAAGACTCGATAGTAGTGGTCTAATTGGGTCATGCTTGATATTATGTCTCATTCCCTAGCCCTCACCCACTTTTGAGGTAAAAGCGCGGCCCTATCTGCCCTATTTGCTCCATTTATCGACCTCCCTTAGGGGTACAGGACACGCCATCGCTGCTGAAGATCCGAAATTTTGAACAATGCATTAAAGGCAAGACCCGCCTCTGCATAGACGGCAGCGCCGCCCTGTTCGCGATCAACCAGTGCCAACACCTGAGTCACGGTGTAGCCTGCATCCTGAAGTCGATGAACCGCTTTTAGGGCAGACTGTCCGGTTGTTACCACATCTTCAACCACAGCAATCTCGCTGCCCTCGGCGGGGAGTGGCCCTTCAATATAGGCCTGGGTGCCGTGTCCTTTGGCTTCTTTCCGAATAATGAGTCCAGAGATTGGGCGTCCCTCATAGACCGACACCACGCTAATGGCGCTAATCATGGGATCGGCACCTAGGGTTAATCCGGCGATCGCCTGAGCGGAATCTGCAACCCAATCCAGCATCAATCGCCCCAGTGCCAGCGCCCCCACAGGGTCAAGGGTGACGAGCTTCCCGTTAATGTAGTAAGTGCTTTTTTGGCCGGAAGACAGCGTAAAATCTCCTTCTTTGTAGGCTTTAGTGCAGAGTAAGTTGAGTAAAATTTCCTTGAGTTCTGGAAGGGAAGCCGAAGCAAGGTCCGTGGGAGATGGGCTGGTAAATTGAGTCATCGGCTCAGGGGTTTAGATTAGATATAGAACGAAAAAGCAGTCTGCGCGAAGGACAGATGGGTACAAAACAGAAATGTTTTATCGACCTTCTAAAGTGGGTAAGCTAAAATCAACCAAACTAGCGTAAAGGATATCAGGTATGTTTTTCCAACGGGCAGGTCAACCCTTGTTTTGGGGTCTACTCGCAGCAGCCACGCTGACAATGCCCGCTATGGCGCAGTCCGTTGATAATTCTGCCCCCCTCGGCAAGCCCACGGTATCTGAAGCGCTGGATAAAGCCACCGAATTTAATTCCATCTGGAAGCGCAGCAGCATTGCCGATGATGCTAAGTGGGTGTTTGGCTTTGACTATGGCGATGTGCGGCTTGAGCGCGAGGCAAAGCGCTTCAACCTATTTTCTACGGACTTACTGAAGCAGCAAAATGAAGGTCAAGCCATCATTCGCACTCAAGATATTTCTAACCTTTTTGAGACCTCCTTGCGCGAGCTCAACGAAACCGGAGCGGCTAAGTAGCTTATCCAGGATAACGGCTGGGTCATGGCGGCGATCGCTTACACAAAGGTTCGCCGCTATCAGTTTTAAATTTATAGCGATGGGGCGTCAAACTCCCTCCCAGCTTGTCATGACCCCAGTTTGAGAGATTGCTATGAGATTTTTGCTCAGATTACTGGGTTTTGGTCTTCTCATTCTGGGCCTTTATTTCCTAGGACGAGATATTGTCTTTACCACCAATGTTTATCCTTACTGGTGGCGCGGGATTGCTGCGGATACTTCTGTAATTTCTCTAATGGTGGGTGTCCTGCTGCTAGTCTTTTTGCCAAGAGGGGCAAAAAACCTGGGCTGGCTTCCCGTTATTGTTGGCATTATTCTGGTCTTTTTGAGCAGCCGCGCAATTCTTAACCCGATTAGCCTATGGCAATTTTTTGTGTCATTTTCCCTCATAGCGGGTGGCTATCAGATACTGGTCACTGGACGACTGCCGCTTTGATCCTTTGATTTTTAATTGCCCCTCTTTCTCCCTAGGGAGAAGAAGGATGGGAGGATGAGGGGTGGTTGTTTTTTGTCAAATTCACATTTCGCAAACGAAAAATCTCTGGCTTTCTGATGTACTCACGGGTATATTCACAGGCCAGAGATTTTTGTTGTGCCAACCCTTGTTGTGCCAACTCTTGTTGTGCTAGCCCTCCGTTCCAGAATGGGCACTGCAAAAGATTGCTCCTGTCAATCCACAGCGATATGATCAGTCAGCCGAACCTATTGTCTTAAAAAATTGTCTTAAAGGCGCTCATGCAGACCGTTATTTCCGTCCCGCTTCCGCAAAATCCTTATCCTGTTGTGCTAGAAGCGGGTGGGCTAGGAAATATTGGTGCGTATCTATCTCAGCCTGAGCGAATCTCTGCGCACCTCGGCTCCCATCAATCAGGGCATAAACTAGGGAAGGAAAACCTGGGCAAAAAAGTGCTGGTGGTGTCTAATCCAACCATCTGGAAGCACTACGGGCCAACTGTTGTCACGTCTTTGGCTCAGGCTGGGTTTGATGTGGCACACTGCATCTTGCCCGCAGGAGAGCGCTATAAGACCCTCCGCTCTCTGGAAAAGATTTTCGATAGTGCTCTAGCCCACCGCCTAGAGCGCTCCTCAACGATGATAGCGCTGGGGGGTGGGGTGGTTGGAGATATGACTGGCTTCGCTGCGGCAAGCTGGCTGCGCGGCATTGCGGTGGTTCAGGTTCCGACGACCTTACTGGCAATGGTGGACGCCTCCATTGGCGGCAAAACGGGCGTCAATCATCCCCAAGGCAAAAACTTGATTGGTGCCTTTCATCAACCTCGCTTGGTTCTGATTGACCCAGAAACCCTGCACACGCTCCCGACCCGCGAGTTTCGCGCTGGGATGGCGGAGGTGATTAAGTACGGCGTCATTTGGGATGCTGAGTTGTTTGAGCAGCTTGAAGCCGCTGATCAAATTGACCGCCATCGAGCCTTTACGCCCGCGCTGCTTTTAGACATGCTCCGTCGCTCCTGTCAGGCTAAGGTTGATGTGGTATCTCAGGATGAAAAAGAATCCGGACTGCGGGCGATTCTCAACTATGGCCATACAATTGGCCATGCGATCGAAAGCCTGACGCAGTACCGCACCTTTAATCATGGGGAAGGCGTTGGGCTGGGGATGATTGCCGTGGGTGACATTGCGGCGCGTCTCAAGCTTTGGCCGAAAGATACTGCAGAGCGACAGTATCAGCTCATCCAAAAAGCTGGATTGCCCACCCAATTGCCCGCGTCGTTTGAGACAGCAGCCGTACTGGAAGTGCTAACGACAGACAAAAAAGTGAGGGCAGGTCAAGTCCGGTTTATTCTGCCAACGGGGCTGGGCCAAGTCAAAATAACGGATCAGGTGCCAACTTCTGAAATTTTAGGCGCTTTACGCCAAATGCAGGCAGTTGCAGCCGACTAAGGCGGGCAGGACAGGCATTCACAATCCTAGGTCTGAGATAAATGGCCATGAGCCCATTCTTGATGATGCCTCACATACCCTGCGGAAGATCCGACCTCGTGAAGCGTCATGACATAATGCCTGATAAGATCCCTGCGCCTGCTGCTTGATCTCGCAAACCAATCTCCAGTGATAAAGAGCTGTGCCCGATATCCGCCGCGATCGCATTCAGTTTAATCGATTGAGCTACCGCATCAGGACGCTACTGCTTTGTCTTTCTGCGCTGCTGATTCTAGTGAGTGTGCTGCTGGCCGTCATTATTTTTAGCTACGTTTTTAATATTGCAACCCATCCCCTCAGTGCCAAATCCCTCATTGATCAGTGGGCCAGCCTTTTTATGGAGCAGTCCAGCCGCGCAAGCATTGGCAGTTCCCCCTTTGACGGCCCCGCACGATGGTTTGCAGTGGTGACGCTTATTATTTTGGCGTACCTGCTGATTCGCATTCCACTGCTGATGCTGCAAATGGGCACTCAGCTCATGGTGTCCTGTCAAGAAGATAACCGCGAGCTGCGCAGCTTTGTGCGTCAGGTTCTGCAAGAAGTTCGCTATCCTTCCAAGACAGATGAAACCGCCGCCCTTCGAGAAGACCCGGCCAAAAAAGAAGATTAGCTTAAGAAGATTGGTTTAAGGAGGTGAGCCTTATCTAAGGCTCGTCTAAGGCGATGGAGGAGGTGCGGCTGGCGGTACGGCTGGCGGTACAGCAGTTGGAGGAACGGCTGGGCTGGGCTGGGTCAAGGTAGAAGGGGGAGAAGCTTCGGGCTCCTTGGGTTCGGGCACTTTGGGCGCGGGCACAAAGAAGAGTGCCGCCGCTGCGATCGCAACCCCTGCGGTTCCCAGGGCAATGGGAGCCGACTTTTCAACCAAAACTGACCGAGAGAGCGTCTCCTGGCGAGTGCGTGGGCGAATCTGAGGCTTGAGGCTGGGCAGGGTCTGCTGATCAGCGGCAAGCTGATCGATCGCTTCCATTAAGTCAAAAAGCTGAACGGCAGAAAGATGAAGCTGAACACTGGCCGTTTCTGCCCCACTCGCAAAATCTGACAGTTTTTTAGAAAGCAAATCTTCCGGCACCGTTAGCTCAAACCCGCCATCCACAGGCTTTAGCTCCACCTTGGTCACCGCATCTCCGCGCTTCGTCGCGGACGGGACACCGCTAATGCAGGCTTGGACACAGTCATTGGTCGCCGCAACCAGTCCTTGCAGTAGGTCAAGGCCACCCACTAGCGCCTGCTTTTCACGGGCGAAATAACATTCAAATCGCGTCAAAACCGAAAGTTCGGGACGAGAATCTAGGGTCGTCCCCTCTGGTGCCGTACTCAGCCCTTCCAGAATCAAGACACAGTTTGGCAAACTAAATTGGCGATTAATAGACATATCAGCGGTTAAGCAAACCCTTCATCAAACAACCTCTCCATCAAACAAACTAGCCCACAGTCGCTCCACCCCAGCCGTGCCGGTACAAAATAAAACTTGGCTGAGGAGGCGCAGCGCTAACTCATCTAGCTTTTCGGGGGCTTCATAGGCGGCGATCGCCACTCGGTTTGGATTCATGCGGCTAAAAAAGTGACCTCGAAATCGCTCCAAATACTGCGCCAGCCGGAAGTGATGGTCTACGGATAAGTTTTGAGACTTCAGCTGATCATAAGCAATCAGAAGCTGACGGATAGTGCCGGTCTGCCGCCGCGCCAAGTAGCAAGCCAGGGCCACCAGCGCCTTCCCTTCGGACAAGCTGAGCGGCTGTCGCTGGCTAAATCGCCGCAAAGGGTTCGTATTGCGCAGTCGCCAAAGATGAATCCGATTCTTAATCATCGGCTGAAGCTGAAGGTCTTGTAAACCAGCCAGCGTATTTTCCTGAGCATTGAGATCCAGCGCCTCCAGGGCTAGCAGCATCCAGTCCAGCTGAATACGAGTACGGCGCGGACAAATCTGTCCCGGAATTTCTGGATCGACTAACCCCGTCAATGCGTATGAGTCAACCTGTACAGTAGGGCTATCGGCTTGCATTCCAGTCTTATTCTTATCCATCAACGATATCTTTCCCAATCGAGCCTGCGTCCAGTCACTCAGACGTAAACCCCAGTAGACATAACCCCCAACAGACGTAATACCCAACAGATATAAGCCGCACCACCTATCGCAGCGAATTCCCACGCTACATTGGCCGCACACTCCATTAGATGCGGGAGGTTTAACCCTATCCACCCACTTAGTGTACGATTTCTGACGTGACTTCTTATCACGCCACCCAAAAGTCTTTTGTTTCGCCCATCTTTTCCACGCTCCGCTTGGCCTCTCTCAAACCTTTGCCTGTATACCTTTTCGACCTTAATAACCCATCATGGATCTAAAGCCCCTGATTCGCTCAATTCCAGACTTTCCCAAGGACGGAATTTTATTTCGAGACATTACCACGCTGCTGCAAAACCCCGATGGACTCAATCACGTCATTGATCGACTGGTTGAGCTGTATGCAGATGAATCTATTGACTATGTAGCGGGTATTGAGTCGCGGGGCTTCATTTTTGCAACTCCGCTAGCCTGTCGATTATCTGCGGGGTTTGTTCCCATCCGTAAGCCCGGGAAACTGCCTGCCGCCACCCATTTTACGGAATATGAGCTGGAATACGGCACCGATCGCCTAGAGATTCATCAGGATGCCTTTCCGCCGGGGAGTCGGGTGCTGATTGTGGACGATCTGCTGGCGACGGGCGGCACGGCTGCGGCGGCTGCACAGTTGGTCGAGAAAACCGGGTCGCACTTAACGGGGTTTGCTTTTATCATCGAGCTATTGGACTTAGGTGGGCGTCAAAAGCTGCCTGATTTGCCGATTCAGTCTTTGATCGAGTATTAGGGCAGATTGGGCGTAGAGTTTGGGTGTCGGTTTTGAGTGTCGGTTTTGAACTGCGTTGTGACGACTGCATTGCAACAAACGACTTGATCCCACGCCCATACCCATTCTCATACTCCCATTCTCATGCCCCAGCCTATTGAGCGCTAACCATGAGCCATTCTGCATGAGGCCTTCTGCATGACCCAGCCCGCACCTGTCTCTCATCCATCTTCTGACGTAAGTCTTCTGTCGCACTTGAAGTCGGTCTTGAGCAGTGAAATTGTTTCCTACAGCGCTCAGCGGTTGGTGCAGGCACTCATTACGCTGGTGCTGGCTTCGGCGCTTTGCTTTGCGGTCATTCAGCTTTCGCCTTCTAACTACCTGGATACCCTGAAGCTGAACCCTAAAATTTCACCAGAGCGGGTTGCTGAGTTACAAAAGCTGTTTGGCCTTGACCGTCCGCCGCTGGAACAATACCTGCGCTGGGCATGGCGCGTGTTTACCCACTTTGATTTTGGCGATAGCTTCATTTATCAGCGCCCCGTGAGTTCTTTGCTCTTAGAGCGGGTGCCCAATACGCTTTTGATGTCGATCGCCTCGATTCTTGTAACCTGGGCGATCGCCATTCCCTTGGGCATTGTCGGTGCGGTGAATCAAAACAAGATAATAGACCGCGTACTGCAAGTCTTGAGCTATATTGGCCAAGGATTTCCGAGCTTTATTACGGCGCTGGCGCTCTTGTTTTTTGCCCAAAGTACCCCCTTCTTTCCCGTAGGCAACATGACCAGTGTTGATTATGCGGACTTAACACCCCTGGGCAAGGTAATCGATATTGGCTGGCACATGATTTTGCCAACCCTGGCCCTGAGCATTACGAGCTTTGCAGGCCTCCAGCGCATCACGCGAGGAAATTTGCTAGACGTGCTGCGCCAAAACTATATTCAGACGGCGCGCGCGAAAGGACTACCTGAAAACCGCGTGATTTATGTCCATGCCCTACGCAATGCGCTGAATGCGCTGGTGACGCTGCTGGGGTTTGAATTTGCGAGTCTGCTGGGGGGTGCTTTTATTACGGAAAACTTTTTTAACTGGCCGGGACTCGGTCGGTTGACGCTCCAGGCGGTACAGTCTGTGGATCTTTACCTGATTATGGGTAGCTTAATGATGGGTGCAACGATGCTCATTCTGGGTAATTTTCTGGCGGACTTGCTGCTAAAGGCGGTTGATCCACGCATTGAGCTGAATGATCGCGGATCCCGTTAAGACCTGTTTGTCTCAAGAGAGCGAAGGATGCTGTCTCAAACTGATGCTGTCTCAAACTTATTATGTCGTGCGATCGCAAACCAGCGGCGAGTACCTGGTGGCCCATCCATCAGAGGATAGGGCCCTGGCCTTTTTGCTGGTGTTTTCCCAAGACTATGACGCTCTGAGCTATTTGAATGCCCATGCACCCAGCAGCCGAGGAGATGGTCGGGTTGAAACTCTTTCCGGCACCGCCCTCCGCCCAACACTAGATCGATGGCAGCTTACAGGGATCGGCATCGTTTCCGATCCCCTCATTCCCCAGGTCGAGTTTTTCCGCATTGGGTAAGCTCTCATCTGAGTCATAAGGGGGCTGAGTCATAAGAGGATGAGTCATCAGGGGCGAGGTATCTTCAACTGAATCTGTAGAAAGCCTAAATCGCTGATTTCAAAGCCCATTCTCAAAGCCCATTCTCAAAACACATCCTCAAAGCACAGAAAGCGGGTGCGGTTTCCCGACCGCAGCCCCAACCGACAGCACCCCCCCTAACGTGCAAGAATTAAGTTATGGCCAGAAACTGATGGACAGAAACTAATAGCCATCATGCAGCAGCATGAAAGCCGCTTGTGACTGCTGATGGCCTTTCAGGTTACTCAAGGAACAGTCACCAGGGAACTGAAGAAGGGCGATCGCTCAATAGCGCACAAACCATAGCTTCCAAAATTCCAGCATTAACATCTCGCTGTTTTATCTTTTTCTCTAAACTCGCTAGCTTTTACCAATTTTTCTTCACCACAGAGGGTCAGGAATCGTGCTTACAAAAGGGTTTGAAGTCGAAGTCTACACGGGCCTGCCCACAGGTGAAATTGTTGGGCTCTCTGATCGCATTACAGCAGAGCTACCCAACTTCGTAAAAGAGCCTGACAGCCGCAACGTAGAGTACATTACAGACCCCCTCACAGACTACGACCTACTGCTCTGCGGTTTAATGCTGCCCCGCCGTAAGCTGCGCCAATACCTTCAGTCCATTGGGGGCTACACCATTATTCCAGGGAGCACCCTTTCTCTAGGCGATAGCCGTCAGTTCCATCGCTCAGACCCTCACAACGCCTACCATAGCTATATTGAAAAGACCTACGGCACTGATGTCGTGACCGCCAGCATTCATATTAATGTGGGTGTTCCCGACCCTGAGCGATTAATACAGGCCTGTCGCTTAGTCCGCTTAGAAGCCCCGTTGATTTTAGCCCTGAGCGCATCCTCTCCATTTTTAGATGGGGAAGTGACCGGATTTCACTCCACGCGCTGGGGGATGTTTCCGCAGACCCCTGCGAATGTGCCGCTATTTGAAAGCCACGCTCATTTTATTGCCTGGACAGAAGCGCAGCTCGCGGCGGGTACGATGCAGAATGTCCGGCACCTGTGGAATTCGGTGCGGCCCAATGGTGCAGATCGTCCCTATGACTTAAATCGACTGGAGCTGAGAATCTGCGACCTAGTGACGAATCCGGTCAAATTGCTGGCCATCACGGCACTCCTGGAAGCGCGAATGCTACAGCTTTTAGATGACCCATCCCTTGACCCGCTTTCTTCTAGCATTTTTAAAACAGACTTAGGGAAGCTGGTGCAAATCACAACCGATAACGAACAGGCCGTTGCTCGTGACAGCCTGGATGCAACCCTCACCCACTGGCAAGATGGGCGATCGCTCTTGGCCCGCGACTGGATTGAGGAGCTATACACAGAGATTTGGCCAACGGCTAAAAAGCAAGGGTTGAGCTGTTTCTTGCCAGCCGTGCTGGATATTCTACGGGATGGGAACGAAGCCCAACAGTGGCTGAAGCTGGTGAAGAAGGGCTGGTCGGTGCGCTCTGTGATACAGCAGGCAAGCTTATCGATGGAGCTAGACGAGCTGGAGCTGAGCGACAAACTCTGTGAGCCGCTCGTCGCCTAAGGTTTGGTTGTTCTATGCTCAGACTGGTTTTGGTGCATCCGCAAATTCCACCCAATACCGGCAACGTTGCCCGCACCTGTGCAGCCACGGGGACAGAACTTCATTTAGTGGAGCCGCTGGGGTTTGACCTAAGCGATCGCCAGCTCAAGCGGGCAGGGCTAGACTATTGGCCGCACGTTAAGCTGTACCGTCACGCCTCCTGGGAGGCATTTGCTGAAGCAGCAGCGGCGGCTGGGGGTCGGCTTGTGGGGTTTAGCGCTAAGGGTACGGACGGCAGCCACTGGCAGTTTAAGTTTCAGCCCCAAGACTGGCTGCTGTTTGGGAGTGAAACCTCTGGGTTACCTGCACAGGCGCTGGCGCAATGTGCCTCAGTGATCCATATCCCCATGTCTCGTGCCCATGTTCGCAGCCTGAATTTGTCGGTGAGTGCGGCAGTCGGGCTCTTTGAAGCCCGACGACAGCTTGATCTTGGGGTTGAATAACTTGCTTGGCATGACTACTAGAATTTCCTGTGTAAAATGTGGGTCAAGACTGCTCAATAAGGAACGCTACGATGGCTCTGCCCCACGTCGAACCTAGTCTTGTTTTGCCCTTAGGTGCCCTACGACGGGTGCATCATATTGCCCTCAATGTGAAAGATATGGGGGCGTCACGCCAGTTTTATGGCAAAATTCTGGGCCTACAGGAGCTGACTGGAGAGGCTATCCCCAAAACCTTGCGATCGCTGGTGGAGCAGGGTAAGGTTGCCAACTTTATCACCCCCGACGGCACCGTTTTAGACTTATTCTGGGAGCCAGATCTAACCCCACCAGACCCTAATCCGCAGCAGCAGTTTACCAGGGCCAACCATCTAGCCTTTGACATTGACCCACAGCAGTTTGAGCAGGCACTCTCGGTCTTAGCCCACCACGAAATCCCCATCGATCACGGCCCCGTGACGCGGCCCACAGGGCGCGGTATTTATTTTTATGATCCAGATGGATTTCTCGTTGAAATTCGCTGTGATTTGTCCTAAAGCCCCTCTAATTTTTTAGCGTCTAATTTCAGCTATCAGTCGGCTATTTTTCCTCGTTTTAAGACGACTAGGAACATGTCTTGGTGCTCATTTTCTGTTAAATGTGCGCAGCGTCACCTATTTATACAGATCTCCATCACAGCTTTCCAGAGAGATTTGACGGAATCTATTCATACAGATCTATTGTCTTCTGTAACTTGGCTATAAGAGAACCCTAACGTCAACGTTCTGAATATTTACGCTTTTGAAATTGCTCAGATAAAACCGATTGGATTCCGTCTTGGATTCCAATAGCTCTTAAGGGAAAAAATCATGTCAGACGTCATTATCGACTGGAATAATATTTATCTAGAATCCGTGCGTAAGATTGGTGGTGCCCCCTGCCCCATTGCCAGAGCAGGTGCCATGATGCACTTAGCAATGTATGAGGTGGTGAACACCATTCGCCCCACCGCTCAACCCTACCTCTCTGGACTGCCCACCCCTGACCCAAATACCTCTATTGAAGCAGCGGCCATTTATGCAGCGCACACAGTTTTGTGCAGCGTTTATCCATCCATCGTCAACTTTTTGAACGATGCGCTAAAAGCGTCTCTTAAAGATGTGACCGCCCCAGAAAGCGACATCCTCAGCGGGAAAGAATTTGGAGAGGCCGTCGGCAACCTTGTGATTCAGGACCGAGCGGGAGATGGCTCCGCAGCCAAGATGTCCTACAGCCCCGGCAATGAGCCAGGAGACTGGCGGCCTACTGGCTCTGGAGATGCGCTTACCCCTGAGTGGCCTAATGTAAAGCCTTTTGTCATTTTGGCCAAAGATCAGTTTCGTCCGCCCTTACCCGGTGGCTACTTGAAAAAGCGAGATCTTCTAAAAAGTGCCGAATATGCCGCACAGTTTAATGATGTGAAGCGATTAGGATCTGCCAATTCAGCAACGCGCACCTCAGAGCAGCGTCAGATTGCCTTTTTCTGGGCAAATGATTTGGACGGCACCTACAAGCCTCCTGGACACCTTTTCCGCTTGACTCAAATTGTAGCCCTTCAGCGGAATCAGTCTTTAGCGGAAAAAGCAAGGCTTTTTGCGTTGGTGGGGTTGGCGCTGGCTGATGCTGGCGTTGTTGCCTGGGACGCGAAGTATTCAACGGAGATTGATCTATGGCGTCCAGAATCAGCTATTCGCTTAGCCGATACGGACGATAATTTGCTCACCCAAAAAGATGCAGCATGGGAACCTCTTTCCGTGAATCCTGCTGGGAAACGTTTTAGCCCGCCTTTTCCGGCCTATGTGTCTGGGCATGCCACCTTTGGTGCAGCTCATGCAGGCATTATGCGGAACTTCTTTAAAACCGATAACGTGAGCTTTGAGTTAGATACGGATGACCCCAGTGTAGTGGGCGTCAAACGCGCTTTTAATAGCTTCTCTTCCGCTGCTCTAGAAAATGGCAGAAGCCGAGTCTATTTGGGGGTTCATTTCCAGTGGGATGCAGATCACGGCTATATTTCCGGCACAAATCTAGCAGATTATGTGTTTGCAAATAGGTTGCAAGAGCTGCCCTAGCGCTGGCTATGAGCAACGTCTGCCATTAGTCGCCCTTTTGAGCCTCCAAGACTTTGAGATCTTGGGGGCTTTAGTTTTGCTGGATGCATTGCGCATTCTAGTCTCGCTCGACTCGGTAGCCTAGCTCTAAAAGCCGTAGATTAGACTGCCGCCAGTTGGCCTGTACTTTGACAAATAGTTCTAAATAGACCTTCCCCATCACCAGCTTTTGAATTTGCTGACGGGCTTGGGTGCCAATTTCCTTCATCATGGAGCCGTTTTTGCCAATCAGAATCGCCTTCTGAGACGGACGCTCCACATGCACCGTGGCCAAAATTCTAGTGATTTTGTCTTCTTCTTCCACCCGATCAAGGGTAATGGCGACGGAGTGGGGCACTTCTTCACGGGTGAGCGCCAGAATCTGTTCCCGAATCAGCTCGCCCATAATGAAGCGCTCTGGCTGGTCTGTAATCAGGTCGGGCGGATAGTAGTAAGGCCCCAGGTCTAGAGACTGGATAAGCTGCGTCAGGAGAGGGTCGAGTCCCACTTCTGTGACGGCGGAAAAGGTGTGTATTGGCCATCGGTTGGCAGCAGCGATCGCGCCATAACCGTTTTCGATGGCGACTCTCTTTTGCGGATCTTCTGGCATGAGGTCGGCTTTATTGACCCCCAGAATGACGGGGGTTTTAGACTTGGCCAGAATGGTTTCAATAAACTGATCGCCTTTGCCCAAGGGGGTAGACCCATCTACCACAAACAGCACGAGGTCTACGGCATTAATAGAGGCGATCGCGTTCTTGACCAGAATTTCGCCCAGGGAATGATGGGGCTTATGGATGCCGGGAGTATCTACAAAAATAATTTGGGCATCGGGGCGCGTCAAAATTCCCCGCAGGCGATTGCGCGTGGTTTGGGCCAGGGGGGAGGTAATGGAAACCTTTTGGCCAATCAACTGATTCATCAGCGTAGACTTACCCACATTGGGCCGGCCAATCAGCGCAATAAACCCAGACCGAAAACCAGGGGGAGACTCTGGAATCATGAAGCCTCAAATGAAGAATAGGGGAAGACAAAACGTGATTTGAACCCAGAGGCTCAGCGGTCACAGCGGCAGCCGATCAATATCCACCGTATTGCCAATCACGACCAGCATATCGCCCTTACAAAGCTTCCGCTCAGGTTTTGGATTGATGTCAAAATTTTGAGCCTGACCGATCGCCAAAACATTCAGACCATAGTCACTGCGCAGCCTTAACTCCACAATGGTCTTGCCATGAAAAGAGTCTGGCACCTTCAGCTCCACAATGCTGTGCTCAGGGTCTAAATCAAAGCGATCTAAAATTCCTGGCTTGGTGAGCGTCCGCGCTAAGGTACAGCCAGCCTCATACTCCGGCAGCACAACCTGGTCAGCTCCAACCTTTTGCAGCAACTTGGCATGAACGTCTGAGGAAGCTTTAGCAACGACATGCGCAACCCCCGCTTCTTTAACATTGAGCGTTGTAATGATGCTCTCTTGGAGGTAGTTTCCAATCGCCACAATCACCGTATCAAACTCAAACACCCCTGCCTCTTTGAGCGCCAGCGGGTCGGTAGAGTCTAGCTCTATGGCGTGGGCACACATCCCGGAAGCAAGAATATCTGCAACCCTCTTTTCATCAACGTCGGTGCCCAGAACTTCATAGCCGCTGCGGTGCAGCGTTTCGCAAACGGCGCGTCCAAACCGGCCTAGCCCAATGACTGCAAATTGACGTGCACCACCCGCGTTCAAATTGCGAAAAAAGCTCAAGTAAGGCCGATTAACAGGATTTGACATGGTTCTTTGACGCCATACAACAACGAAGCAGCACTAGCGAAAATAAGGCTTAACCCATGAAGGGTATAGTTCCGGCTCTACCCGACCCATACACTATCCAACCAATAACGATTCTTCTGGGTAGTTAATCACACTGGGTCGGGGGTCGCCTAATAGGGCAGAAATTAACAGCAAAATCCCAACTCGCCCAATATACATTGTGGCGACCAGCACAAGCTTACTGAAAGCGGTCAGTTCTGCGGTAATGCCTGTGGAGAGTCCAACGGTGCCAAAGGCCGAAACCACTTCAAAGAGAATGCGAATAAAGTCCAGTTCAGGGTCAGAGATTGCAATAAAAACGGTGGCGACTACCACCGTGACCGCAGAGCCGAAGGTAACGCCAATGGCCTTTAAGAGCAGGGTATTGGGCACCTGGCGGCGGTAGACCACCACAGACTCTTTGCCTTGAAGGACGGCATAGGTGCAGCTTGCCATCACCCGTGCGGTGGTGGTTTTAATTCCTCCCGCTGTTCCCCCCGGACTGCCCCCAATCAGCATCAGAGCGATGGTGATAAATAGCCCAGCAGTGGTCATTTGAGAAATATCTATGGTGTTAAAGCCAGCGGTGCGGCTCGTGACGGACTGAAACCAGGCTGCTAAAAGCTGTTGTGGAAGGCTGAGTGTCCCTAAGGTCTTTACATTCCTAACCTCAATGAGCCAGATTGCTAGGGTGCCGCCTATCAGCAAAAAAAGCGTTGTACTGACCGCTACCCGAAAGTTAAGCGATCGCACAGTTCTCATTTTTTGGCGTAGCATCCGCTCCCGCAGCATGAGATAAAACTCTAAAATCACCTCATAGCCAATGCCGCCAATGATGATCAGTCCGGTAATGACGACATTGACCAAGAAAGACCCTTGGTAGCCCACCAAATTATCCGAGAATAGGCCAAATCCCGCATTATTCCAGGCGCTCACGCTGTGAAAAATCGCAAACCAAAGCCCTTTTGGCCATCCCACGTCAGGGACAAACACCAGCAACAGCAAAAAAGCACCTGTCAGCTCAAACAAGAGCGTCGTTGCAATAATGGACTGAAGGATTTGAGCACTACCCTGAAGTGCGCGGCGATCCAGCGACTGCTGAATGGCAATCTTGTCTTTTAGGCCAAACCGACGGCCCAACAACAAAAGTAGAAACGTCGTTGCTGTCATGTACCCTAGCCCGCCGACTTGAATCAGCAGCATAATAAAAAGCTGCCCAATTCTCGAAAAGTGAGTGGCGGTATCAACCACCACATGCCCCGTCACGCACACCGCAGAGGTTGAGGTAAACAGCGCCACAATCGGGTCGTTCCATTGGCCACTACTGGTTGAAAACGGCATCATGAGCAAGAGTGTGCCGGCCAAGATGACTGAAATAAAGCCTAAGCAAATACTGCGGGAAACCGTCATAGCGAAAAGCTGCTCGATTGGGAAAAGGTATTTTCTGCCAAAAGGTAACGGAGCTGAAATTGCATTGTTCCATTATCAGCACAATGTGCAGCCGTGAGGACATGCACTCGTTACCAGCATCCCGAATTGAAGAGTCTTGGCACAAGAGAAAGTCCAGTATCGTAACTGTATTTATAGTCCCATCGTGACGCTCTGGACGATGATGGCTCAGGTTTTAGAGCCAGACAAAAGTCTTTCAAACGCGGTCAAACGGATCAGTGCCTGGATCGCAGGGGCTGGTGGAGAAGTCCCATCCCCGAATACCGGAGCTTGCAGCAAAGCTCGGCAACGATTCAGCGCACGGGTCTTATGACGGAGAGCTGTAAAACGCAAACCGGAGTCATTTCCGCGAATGACCAAGTCTCGTGATGTTCTCAAAGCCTCTCTAGTCAATTGATTCAGCTTATTTCAGTGGCATTAATCCTTAACTTATGTATCCTTAGAAAAACACCCTTCTTTTTTACCTGAGTCGTCACTTTCTGAAGCTACCCACGTTGCACTTTTCAAAATCCAGCCGCGCTAAGGCAGTCTCCACAAGCCTCATCGCGATCGCCCTGGGGAGCCTCATGGCATTGACCACTGCGCCTTTTCCGTTCTGGTGGCTGGCTTGGGTAGGTCTAGTGCCGCTCTGGGTCTGGACTCGGCGGACTCAAGGCGTTCAGGAAGCGGCAGGGATCGGGTTCTGTTGGGGGGTGGGCTACTACGGGGTGGTGTTGAGCTGGGTGCTGGGGCTACATCCCCTCACGTGGCTAGGGATGTCCTGGAGCACAAGTCTGGCGATCGCCATTCTCATCTGGCTGTTTGTGACCTTCTTTGCCGCCTGCATCCCCGGACTGTGGGCGTTAGGGTTTCGGAGCCTCAGCGCTGCCCTAGGGATTGGCCCTCGGCTCTTGGTGGGGGTCACGCTGTGGTGTTTGCTAGAAGGCCTATGGTCTCAGTCTCCTCTCTGGTGGCCCGATATTGCCAATAGCCAGAGCCCCAATAATCTGGCGATCGCCCACTTAGGCCAGCTCTCTGGCTTGACGACGCTCACCGTCGCGCTGCTGCTGGTCAATGGGCTGCTGGCAGAAGCGATACTGATCCGTCAGCGAAAATACTTTGGATTAGCAGTTTTGGTCGGACTGGGGCTACATGGGCTGGGCTGGAGCCTCATGTCGCCAGCTTTCTCCCCATCCACCCTCAACTCATCTCTATCCAAACCATCTCTATCTAACCCATCGGAATCCAACCCGTCGAAATCCAACCCATCGGCAATCCAGGAGCCGAACAGTTCAGGCATGATCTCCGTGGGCTTAATTCAGGGCAACATTCCCACGCGGGTTAAGCTGTCTCCCTTGGGGGTGCAAACCTCCGTTGAGGTCTATCAAACCGCTTATCAAGCGCTAGCGCGTCAGGGCGTTGATGCGGTGCTGCTGCCAGAGGGGGCGCTGCCGTTCCTCTGGGGTAAGTCGCCCTACGACCAAACCCTGCGTGACAGCATCCAGTCCGCTCAGGTGCCGCTCTGGGCTGGAATCTTTGTGCCAGCGCCAGCCCAGCCCCCATCAGCCTCCACGCGCCAGCCGCAGCAAGCCTATCACCAGAGCCTCATTGAGCTTTCTGGTCAAGATGGCACCATCCAGAGCCAGTACAACAAGGTAAAGCTGGTGCCCTTGGGAGAATACCTACCGTTCAGTGAACAGCTCGGACGATTTATCACAAGGCTCTCGCCCATCCAGATGAGTATGATACCGGGCACCCAGGGGCAAACCTTCAAGACTGCTCTAGGGCAAGCGACCGTGGGCATCTGCTACGACTCAGCTTTTCCCGAACTGTTTCGCACCCAAACCGCACGGGGGGGGCAGTTTATCTTGAGTATTGCCAATAACGATCCCTATAACGACCAGATGCTCGCCCAACACCATGCCCTGGACGTACTGCGGGCAATCGAAAGCGATCGCTGGCTTCTGCGGGCAACCAATACAGGACTATCCGCCATTATCACCCCGCAGGGTAAGACCCAATGGCAGTCGCAGCCACGCATTCAAACCACCCACATTGCTCAAATCCAGCGCCGTACCACCCAAACCCTCTATGTCCGCTACGGGAACTGGCTCTTGCCGATGTTGGGGCTCAGCTGCTTGGTTTTATGCCTGATTGGTCTCAGTCGATCTCAGACTCCAACCGCTCACGGACAAAGATAGATCTATCAAAGTCTGGGATTTCAAGATTGGGCTTTCAAGATTGGGCCTTTAAGACTAATTTAGCCATCCAGCCCGTATCGCCTCAGCCAGTTTATCCAGTTTATATTGATGGAATGCCCCCAGATTTGACTATTCCAGATTTGACCATTCCAGATTTGAGCAACCCAAATTTAGACCCATCCAGTCCAGACTCTTCTACCTCATTGCATCCCAGCCTACGCATTGCCGTGGTGGGAGATGTCCATAATCAGTGGGATACCCAAGATGAAGCAGCGCTATATGCTTTAGGGGTTGACCTGGTTTTGTTTGTGGGGGATTTTGGCAATGAAGCGGTTGAGATTGTTACGCAGGTCGCGCAGCTCTCAATGCCACGGGCGATCGCCTTGGGCAATCACGACGCATGGCATAGCGCAACCCCGTGGGGCCGCCAGAAATGTCCCTATGATCGCAGCCGTGAAGATCGGGTGCAGCAGCAGCTAGATGCCCTAGGCGAAACCCACGTCGGCTATAGAAAACAAGACTTTCACGCTCCGCAGATTAGCGTGGTGGGTGGACGACCCTTTAGCTGGGGTGGCCCGGACTGGAAGTATGCCGATTTTTACGCCGAGCGGTTTGGCGTGGATTCTATGCAGCACTCTGGCGATCGCATTATTGAAGCCGCTCAGCAAACCCAGCACAATACCCTCATCTTTTTGAGCCACAACGGCCCCGCTGGCCTAGGCAAACAGCCAGAAGCGCCCTGTGGTCGAGACTGGCAACCCATCGGTGGCGACTATGGCGACCCTGACCTTCAGACCGCAATCCAGGCGGCAAAAGCCTTTGGCAAACGGATTCCTCTCGTCACCTTTGGGCACATGCACCACACGCTGCGCCACCGCAAAGACTGCCTCCGTCAGCGCATCTTCCTGGATACCAGCGGTACGCTTTACCTGAACGCCGCCTGTGTTCCCAGAGTCATTGAGCAAAATTCTGTTCTGTACCGCAATTTTTCAGTTGTGCAGCTCATTGCCCATCAGGTCACCCAAGTTCACTCCGTCTGGATTTCCGCCTGTGGTGACATTCTGCGGCAAGAACAGCTCTTTAAGCAGACTTTGCAGCCCTTCGTCGGCGTGGTTTGCTAGGCGATCGCGGCCAGCTTCTGCAAATAGCTCACCTCTTTGGTCACGGACTATTACTCCCCACAAAAAAGCCGCACCTACAAGATGCGGCTTTGCCAAACAGTCAGAAAATTAGCTTAATTCCCTTCAAGCTAGAATCGCAGACTAGAGCTTCAAGCTAGGAGATGCTACTGCCCAAGCTCATTTCCGCGCTTGTACTGGAGATAGGCGGTCACAAATAGGCCTGCCAGCGTAATCGGAATCAGCCCCAGCACAATTCCGGATAATAACGGTTCAACCACTTCAAAACTCCTTAGTAATGGAAATTAGTACTGGAAAATATAAATCCTGTAGCTCCTAAGCCCATCATACTAAGGAACAGCCCCTCAGACCGCATCCGCCCCGTTACCACATTGGAAACGAAAAGACTCGTCCCGCCGTCACTGCCTTAAGATAGCCTCATATCATTTCGCCCCATATCATTCGGCCATTCCAGCTCACCGCGATCGCGTTAGGTTCAGTACCCCTCACCCAACAGCACCATTCACCTCAAACGGTTGATGTATTAGGATAAGACTGATTCACCGTTCAAAAAAATTTAATTCTCAAGAATTTAACGTCCCAGAACACAACGTCCCAGAACGCAGAAAAGCCATGCAACCTTCAGGCTCCGAGTCACTTATTAAAGCACTGCAAACCCCTACAATTTTGGCAATGCTTGGCTCCGCAGGCTTTCACATCATCTTAGTCGCGGCTTCAGCCTTAAATCCTGCGGAAAGCCAGCCCAATCGTTTACAAATTCTCAGCATTGCACCCAATCCGGCCACCCAAGGATTACCCACCGCTCCAGGGGCCAATAACAACCTGTCCGTCCCCAGTGACCTTCCCCCCATCAACCTTGGTAACGTGCCGCAGCTTGGTGCACTGCCGGATCCGTCTACCTTTGCGCTTCCATCCTCTTCCCAATCTTTTTTTGCAGGGACTTCCCCTGGCAGCATTAACCTGGATGGGATCCGTACCCTGGATGTTCCCCAGCGATCCTTTGACCCAGCTCAGTTCGGCGGCGGCTCAAACTTTTCCAACGGTACGGCCCCTTTCCCGCTTCAGCCTCCAAATACGGCTCAGCTTCCCTCTATTGCGGGAGGTAATTTCCAGGCATCAGGTTCCGGGACTGATCCCTCTCAACTTTCAGCAGATGGTACCGCTCCCGTAGGGCCGATTGCGCCTGCACCCCTCAGCAACCAGGACTTAATTGCCCTTTACGCCGGAGAGCCAAATTCAGCAGGCTCCAATGCTGCTGGCCCTAATACCGCTGATCCCAATTCTCCGGTCTCCCTGGCTTCTCCTAACGCTGTAACGCCAGAGGTTCCTCCTTCTGAAACCATTTCTCCAGAAGTACGGGGCCGAGTAAAGGTCGCTCACAGCGCCAATGAGAAGCTACTTGGCCAAAACATGCCCATTCAACGTGGCCCAAGATTGGCTGCGTCTTACCCTGCCGCCGCTTGCGACAGTAAACAGGAAGGCTCTGCTGAGGTTTATGGGGTATTTGGCCCAGATGGATCGAATAAGATAGCTGAGGTGGTTGCGGGAGCACCGAGTTTGAGCCTCAACCAGGCGGCGAGAGCAGCCGTTAAAGCCCATTCCGTTGCAGCCGCAGGTGCCAATCAGGCCATTATCTTTACCGTAGACATTCCATACTCAGCAGCAGTCTGCGGCGAGCAGTCCGAGCCTTCTTCCGACAAAACACCACAGGCTCCGAGTGGCTCATCCGCCAGCCCTAAGCCGTCTGCAACACCCTCCGGTACGCCATCAACCCCACCAGAGCGCCCATCATCACGACAACCGGCGAGTAGCCCGACCACCACCCCGAAGCCCCCTTCTACGGAAACAAACTCGCCTTCAAGCTCCCCCTCAGTAAGTCCCTCAGAAGGTTCCTCAGGAGCCCCCTCCAGCACGCCTCTTCAGTCTCCTGTGCCGGAGCCATCCGCATCAAATTCTCCAGAGCCTGAACCCTCCACACCCCCAGAAGCGCCTAAAGCATCCGATACCCCAGAGCCACAACCCTCACCCTCTGCCGCAGTGCCACAGGATAACCCATCCCCTTAACCCAGCTCAAATCCAAGCAAAAACCGGAGTTAAGACGCGTCTTAACTCCGGTTTTTTGTTGGTGCTAGCTTGATTAACGTGAGTTCGACAAGAAGCAACCGCCCCTCATCCTCCCATCCTCCTTCTCCCTAGGGAGAAGGCGGAGCAATTAAAAATCAGGCTTCTTAAGCCCCTCGCTTTTGGGAGAGGGGTTTGGGATGAGGGGATTCAAGTGCATCATCGAACTTCACGTTGATTGCTAATTCATAGCGAATCTTGATTGATTACTATTTGATTGCGACCTTACCGCCGGCTTCTTCAAGCTCTTTCTTAGCGGCCTCAGCATCATCCTTAGATGCACCTTCCTTGACAGCCTTCGGTGTGGATTCAACCAAATCCTTGGCTTCCTTCAGACCTAAGCCAGTAAGGGTACGGACAACCTTCAAGACGGCAATTTTCTTATCAGCGGGCACTTCTTCTAGCACCACATCAAAGGCGGTCTTTTCTTCTTCGGGTTCAGCGGCGGCGGCGGGGGCTGCCATGGCAAAGCCACCCACAGGTGCAGCAGCGCTGACTCCAAAGGCTTCTTCAATTTGCTTGACAAGCTCAGCAGCTTCAAGCAAAGAAAGGGTTTTGAGCTGTTCTAAAATTTGATCGGTTGCAGCAGTCATTTTGTTCTCCTGAACAATACATCATTAAAATCGTGAAGCGCAGAATCTTTAGCAAGATCGCTACAGCAAGATGGCCATAGCAAGATAACGGCAGCGAAACAACTACGCTGCGTCTTTCTCGGCATAGGCTTTGATACCACGGCCAATTGAAGTAGGAACTTCCTTGATTCCCACTGCAACCTTGGTTGCTACCGCATTGATGGCGCCGGCAATTTGAGCCAAAAGCACTTCCTTCGGCGGCAAGTCTCCAAGCGCCTTGACCTCAGCTTGGGAAAGCGTGCGGCCTTCAAAAACACCCCCGCGAAGTTCAGTCTTCTTGGTTACTTTTTGGAAGTCGTAATACGCCTTAATGGCGGCACTCAAATCGGCGCTATCTTCTTTAACCAAGACAAAAGCGGATGCTCCGGCCATATATTCGGTTAAAGGCTGCCATGCGTCATTCCCATCAACGGCGCGCCGCATCAGGGTGTTTTTCGTCACCTTACAGCTTGCACCTAGGGGACGAAGGCGACTGCGCAGGTCGCTGATTTCAGAAACGGTGAGCCCCTGATAATCAATCACAAAGCTCATTTGAGTGGTCTCAAGTTCGGCCTTGAGGGTTGCGACGATGGCCTTTTTATTTTCTGGCGATCTACCCATTCATTTCACCTCCTTACATTGGGATTCGATAAAGGTCTATTCTGGCCAAACACACCAAAAAACCTCGGCTTTTGCCGAGGTTCAGGACTCAGAATTTGGATCAGTTAAGATCCAAATCCATAAGCTTTGAAACCGAACCTCGGCAGGAAATTAAGCGAAACGCACCTGCTGTCTTGGGTGTGGTTGAAGCGAATAGAGCTAAAAACAGCGTTTAAGCTGAATAGGATGGACGAGCTTCGGCTAGAACACCACTGGTTGTAGCAGCATTAAGCCACATCTACCTTGAGGTCGCGAAGGGTGTTAATCTCAACTTCAATGGATGGCCCCATTGTGGAAGACACATACAGGCTGCGCCAGTAGCGACCTTTGGCTCCAGAGGGACGGTTGCGGTCAATCGTATCTTGAAGTGCCTTGAGGTTGACCAGTAAGTCTGCGGCAGTAAAAGACGCCTTGCCAAACATAACATGAACAATCCCAGTTTTGTCAGCACGGAACTCTAGCTTCCCAGCCTTGAACTCTGCGATCGCTTGAGCCAAGTCGAAGGTAACGGTGCCAGCCTTGGGTGAGGGCATCAACCCCCGTGGTCCTAAAATCCGACCCACCTTAGCAACCTGGGGCATCATGTCCGGCGTTGCAATCAGCAAGTCAAAATCGATGCTGCCCTTTTGAATATCGTCAATCAGCTCCTCAGAGCCAGCGATATCTGCCCCTGCATTGGTGGCTTCGGCCACCTTTTCCCCACGGGCAATAACCGCGACACGCACTAGCTGACCCGTTCCTTTCGGGAGAGCAACGGTCGTCCGGAGCTGCTGATCGGTATATTTGGGGTCAATCCCCAGGCGGATATGCGCCTCAGCCGACTCTGGAAATTTTGCTGTAGCTGTCTTCTTTAGAAGCTCTAGAGCTTCTGTTGGCTCATAAGGCCGATCTTCAACCAGCTCATTCAGCGCTTGAAGACGACGAGATATCTTTTTCATGAATTTTCAACTCCTGGGGTCTTGACGAAGCCTTAAGCCTCTCCCCCAATAATGTGAACAGTTAAACGGTTGAACGAACGACAACTGAAGTTAGCGGCTGAAATCGCTTCCTTTAAACCAGCGACCTGTGCCCTAAGCGACGATTAATCGTTAATGGTGACGCCCATATTGCGTGCGGTCCCTGCAACAATGCGCATGGCAGCATCAATATCGTTTGCGTTGAGGTCTGGTAATTTGGTTTGGGCAATTTCGCGCAGTTGCGCTGTGGTAATTTTGCCTACTTTCTTTTTATTGGGCTCTCCAGAACCCCGCTCAATACCTGCCGCCTTCTGGATCAGAACTGAAGCTGGGGGCGTCTTGAGAATAAAGGTAAAGCTCCGATCTTCAAAGACCGAAATTTCTACCGGAATTACCAACCCTGCTTGGTCTGCGGTACGGGCGTTATATTCCTTACAGAACATCATGATATTGACCCCATGCTGACCCAAGGCTGGGCCAATGGGAGGCGCTGGGTTCGCCTTGCCCGCCGTGATGGCGAGCTTGATCAATGCAACAACCTTCTTTGCCACTGCTTAATTCTCTTTACGAACCTGATTGAACTCTAATTCGACGGGCGTATCCCGACCAAAAATGGACAGCAATGCTTTAAGCTTGCTGCGTTCGGGACTGACCTCAATGACTTCCCCATCAAAATCTTTGAAGGGGCCACTGAGGACTTTAACTTTATCTCCCATAGCCATGTCGATTTTGACTATAGGCTCCTGCTCATGGGCTGCTCGGAAAATCCGATCCACTTCAGAGAGGCCTAAAGGCATCGGTTTAACGTGCCCTCTCCCCCGGCCATACCGCCGCTTTTGCTCAGCACCGACGAAGTTGATGACGTTTGGCGTATTTTTCACAACTTGCCAAGTTTCATCATCTAAAGCCATGCGGACTAGGACGTAGCCAGGGAAAACTTTTTCTTCGCCCGCTAGGCGAGACCCATCTTTACGCAGCTTAACGATTGGCGTTTGGGGAATTTCAATTTGAAAAATACGGTCTGCTACATCTAAGGTCTGTAGACGCTGTTCCAGGTTGTGCTTTACTTTTTTTTCGCAGCCGGAGGCAACCTGTACTGCATACCAATGTTTAGACTCAGCAGATGGACTTGCTGAGACTTCCGGGGGGGTGTTGTAAACTTCGGTATGGTCGTCTGGAGCGTTCATAACATAAAATTCATTGCAAAAAACTCATGGCCGGAGGTTTCAAAGCTTGGGGTTTCGGAGTTTAGGAAAACAGTTTCCCAGATAGCCACTGAAACAAATTATCGATTAGAGAAATAGAAACCGCCGATAGCCCAACCATCAAAATGACGGCAGCAGACTCGCTAATAATTTGCTGGCGATCTGGCCAGACGACTTTTGCAAATTCGTCTTTAGTTTCGCCCAAAAACTTGGCGGGGTTGAAGCCGGAGGAAGCAGACTTCTCTTCGATGTTATTTTTGGTCATTGTTTTTAACCCAGATTGCCCAGCCAATAGCCTTGCCTTGAAGTTGCAGCGAGCAGCGACGCTACGTGTAGGAGATGGCCAACTTTACTAAATCTTTGATTGCTCAATTTGATTCTTTTGGCCTGATTTCTCAAAGCGCTCTGTAAAATTTGCCTTAGGAGATTTTACAGAGGGGCTTTCGCTGACGTGACCTGCACTAACTGATCCTGCACCAACTGGATCTTGTGTGCTGCTTTTGCCTTGATTGAGATGAAGAGCGCGCCCTGGAGGACTTGAACCCCCGACATCAGGTTTTGGAGACCTGCGTTCTACCAACTGAACTAAGAGCGCAAAACTCTCATCTCAAACTTACAGCTCAGCATCATGACCCATACTGCTCAAAGCATGCCTGCTGCGTTCAACGTTACCAAGACCTATTGTAAGACATCACGCTTTGAAGCAGGTATCTAAGTTTTGGAACCTGGAAAGTCTGCGGACAGCTATCTTGCAGTCTGTGGTGATTTAGCCAATATGACTCAATCAACTCAACCCATAAAGAGAGCTAGAGAGGACGATCAAAGCGCTGCTTCACGCGGGTTGCCTTGCCAACGCGATCGCGCAGGTAGTAGAGCTTTGCACGGCGCACTTTACCGCGACGAATGACCTTAACGCTCTCCACGCGAGGAGAGTGAAGCAAAAAGACGCGCTCTACACCAACGCCCTGAAATATTTTACGGACGGTGATTGTTTCGTTCAGCCCGCCATTGCGCTTTGCAATGACTGTGCCTTCGTAGGGCTGAATCCGTTCTTTATTGCCTTCTTGAATGCGAACACCGACTTTAACGGTGTCTCCAACATGGATTTCAGGCAAGTCTTGTTTTTGATACTCCGCTTCAATGGAGCGGATGATCTCCTGGGCGTGCATAGGTTCCCTTAAAAAAGCCGCAAGATCTCATTCTACGGCAGCAGTAACAGAATTGTCTAGCTTTGTTTTTGATGTTTGACTTCGATGACGGTGTGGACGTTGCCACGGGGCAGAAAATCACCGCGCACGGTTAGCTCTAGGGGATCACAGGCGGAGACAAAATCATCTAAGACCTGATTGATGGATTCTTCGTGAGAGATATAGCGATCGCGGTAGCTATTGATATAGAGCTTGAGCGCCTTTAGCTCAACAACCCGCTGGTCGGGAATATAGGTGATGTAGATGGTGGCAAAGTCTGGGTAGCCAGAAAAGGGGCACTTGCAGGTAAATTCTGGCAGCGTCACCTGAATTTCGTAGCGGCGTCCCACGCGCGGATTGGGAAAGGTAATAAGATCACCTTCCTCGATCAGTCGCTCACCATACTTAACGGTAGTGTCCACTGCTGTAGTTTCTTTCACGCTTAAATCTGTCACGCTTAAATCGGTCACGACTCTATTCTTAGCCTCGACTTTGGGTTTCCTGGACTTTTGAGTTTTTCTTGTGCATTTACTTATGCATATATTTTTGCGCATGTTTTTGCGCATTGATTGCGCCTGACGGCAGGAGCACAAATCAGCACTGGTGGTTTCGGGTTTTACGAATAGCGCTCTTGAACGACAGTCACTACACTGTTTTAGGTATACCTGAAGCGTTAATCCAATGCGTCAATCTTTTTTTTCTGGGCGATCGCTCTCTCGGATTATTGTAGCGGTGCTGCTGTGGCTTGGGCTAAGTCTGCCTGTCTATGCCGGGAGTGACGCTCCGGTTCGTCCGTCCATTCCCGCAGATCCAGCCCCCATCGTTGGCGTACAGCAGACTGGCGTACAGCAGGCTTCTGCTGGGGCAAATTCTCTTGCGACCAAAGCGATCGCCAGCCGCAGCGGCCATAACTTTATTGCAGAGGCCGTCCAGAAGGTTGGGAATACCGTGGTTCGTATTGATACGGAGCGCACGGTGATGCGGCGATCGCCCGATCCGTTCTTTAACGACCCGCTCTTCCGCGACTTTTTTGGGGATAGCTACATGCCCGCCCCCCGCGAAGATCGGATGCGCGGCCAGGGGTCAGGGTTCATTATTGATAGTTCTGGTATTGTGCTGACCAATGCCCATGTGGTCAATGACGCAGACACCGTGACCGTGACGCTCAAAGATGGACGGATCTTTGAAGGAACGGTACAGGGCGTGGACGATGTATCAGACTTGGCGGTGGTGAAGCTCAAGGGCGTGCAGGGCAAACTGCCTGTCATCCCCTTAGGCAACTCTACAGATGTTCAGGTTGGGGACTGGGCGATCGCCGTGGGTAATCCCGTGGGGCTGGACAACACCGTTACCCTGGGGATTGTGAGTACCCTCCATCGTTCCAGTGCCGAAGTGGGAATCCCCAATAAGCGTTTAGACTTTATTCAGACGGATGCCGCGATTAATCCTGGCAATTCGGGAGGCCCGTTATTGAATGAGCAGGGGGAAGTGATTGGCATCAATACGGCGATTCGTGCGGATGCGATGGGCATTGGGTTTGCCATCCCCATCGACAAGGCAAAAATGCTAAAGGATCGGCTGGTGCGGGGCGAAAGTATTCTCCATCCCTACGTCGGCATCCAGATGACGACCCTGACCCCCAAAATGGCTCAGGAAAATAACAAAGACCCCAACTCCCCCGTGACGCTCCCCGAAATTAATGGGGTGCTGGTCATTAAGGTACTGCCCAACACGCCTGCCGCTAATGCTGGGATTAAGTGGGGAGATGTGGTGACTGCCGTGGATGGTCAAACAGTCGAAAACGCCAGCCAGTTCCAGACCATTGTGGAAAACAGCGCCGTGGGGCAAACCCTGAACCTGAGTGTGAATCGGGGCGATCGCCTGCAAAAAATTGCGATCCGCACCGCTGAGCTTAAGTCTGCGGCTTAATAGAATGGTTCTAATTTCTCTAAAGCTTTTCGCTTTGTCAGAATTTAGAGTAAGAATGCAGACGTGAACTCGATGATGCACTTAAAGCCCCTCACCCCAAACCCCTATCCCAAGGGGCGAGGAGCTTAAGAAGCTTGATTTTTAATGGCTCCTCCTTCTCCCTAGGGAAAAGGAGGATGGGAGGATGAGGGGCAATTGTTTTTTGTCGAACTCACGTAATTCAGGGGAAGAATTCAGATCATGCCTTGAATACTTCCTGAATGAATACTTCCTGAATAAATACTTCCTGAATTTTTATAGTGTTCTCCTGATCTGTCTTCCTTTTTTTATGCCCTTACTGCCTGAGCATCGTTCCAAGATCGATGATGAGAACGATCTGTTGTTTTATAGCGTGCCCCGCATCGTGACCCATGTGGATGCGGGTTTTATCGAGACGCTCACGCAGCTTTACCGCGATCACCTCCAGCCCCAAACCCGCATCCTAGATCTCATGAGCAGTTGGGTGTCTCACCTGCCGCCAGAATTAGAATTTGAGCATGTGGAAGGCCACGGGATGAATGCCGAGGAATTGGCCAAAAACCCACGCCTGGATCATTACTTTGTCCAAAACCTCAATCAGAATCCCACCTTGCCCCTTCCAGATCAGTCTTTTGATGGAGTGCTAAACACTGTTTCAGTGCAGTATCTTCAATATCCAGAAGCGGTGTTTAGCGAAATTCATCGCGTCCTGAAGCCCGGTGGCATTGCCATCATTAGCTTCTCGAACCGCATGTTTTTTGAAAAAGCAATTCAGGTCTGGCGAGATAGTTCCGAAGAGCTGCGCGTGAAGCTAGTGGAGCACTATTTCAGCGCCATAGCAGGCTTTACGCCACCAGAATCCATTTACAAACAGCCCGAAAAGCGATCGCTTTTATCATTCTGGAATGCATCACCGGGCGACCCCTTTTATGCGGTGATTGCCCAGCGGGTCTAGCAATTCAACAGGCTAACAAACGACCCATCAAAAGTTAAGAAAACCAAGCACATTCAAAAAAATCTCGACTGAGATGGAGTAAGGACATGATCATTAGTGCATATTAAACCTGCCAGCTCCGCCATTCATTTCTTAACTAATTTCCCCGCCAACTTCACCACTAACTTCACCACTAGCTTCCCCACTAATTTCTCTACACTGACCACAGTTTCCTATGTTCTCGGCCCAATTCTAATTATTGTGAGCCACTTTGGCTCCTTGCTCGTCTTCTCGACGGGATTGTCCTGGGGATCTACACTCTGGATTCTGCTGCTCTATATTGTCCGGATGCTGGCCACGACTGGCATCTATCATCGCCTTCTAACCCATCGAAGCTACCAGGCTCCTGCAATGGTGCTTTGGGTGGGCAGCATTGTGGCAGCGGCGGCAGGTCAAATGGGCCCTAGCTGGTGGAAGGCACACCATATTGCCCATCATCTCCACGCAGATGAATATCTTGACCCCCATTCTCCTTTTACTCCAGCCCGTGGATTGCAAGGGTTCTACTGGGCCCAGGCGGGTTGGCTTCTGTCGCCGCGCTTTTTCCCAGACACCCTGCCAACAGACGTTGAGCGCGATCGCGTCCTTCGGGTGATTGATCGGCTGCACTTTGTCCCGATGGTTGCCCTTGGGGTTCTTTCCTACTGGATGGGTGGCCTTGAATATTTGGGTGCATTTTTTCTCAGTACAACCCTGCTGTTCCATGGCGTGCAGACCGTCAACTCTTTGAGCCACCTGGTGGGCGACCAGCCCTTCATGACCGATGACCATAGCCGAAACCATTGGTTTGTGGCTTTCCTAACCTTGGGGGAAGGCTGGCATAATCTTCATCACGCCTTTCAGGCATCTAGCCGACACGGCATCACTCTGCGCGCTGGTCAAGTTGTTTATCTGCCAGATCCTACATTTTTCTTTATTAGGATCCTTGAATCTCTTAAGCTCGCATCAAGGCTGAGAGTTCCTACAGAAGCGGATTTATTGGCACGGGCTAGGCCTAAAGTTTTAAAGAATGCAGGCTTCCGCGCCGCAGTAGAGTCATCGGGAAACTCTGGGAGTGCTTCGGGATAGAGTGGGCGGGGCAAGATTGGAGAGGGCGCTACTCTGCAATAACGTGAGTTCGACGATGCACTTGAAGCCCCTCGCCCCAAACGCCTCACCCCAAACGCCTCGCCCCAAAGGCCTCACCCAAAGATGAGGGGATTAAGAAGCTTGAGTTTTGGCCGACGGAAGTTCGACCGGAATAAAGGTTTATTGTGAAACACGATCAAGCAATAAACCCAGTCCCCATGGGATTGTTCAGTGCGGCAAGAATAATGCTTAAGGCGAATGACATCACGCAACTGATCCAAAATCTTTTTGGGCTGCTCAACTATGCCAAAACTCAAAGAAAGACAAATATATTGACAGTAATAGTAAAAAGAGTTGATAAAATCGACATCTAAAAAACACTGCAATTATCCGTCTAAACAGTCAGGAAAGCGATATGGGCGGATACCTATCCGTCTATAGGCCGGAAACGGGGATATGGTCGGATGAGTCCGTCTATATGACCAAATAAGCTATATGGGTGGACGCTATCCGCCTATATGTCGGAAAGAGCGACATGGATGGACAACTATCAGTCTATATGCCAAATTAGGCGATATAGCTGGACTGCTATCCGTCTATATACCTTAGGGAACGATATAGGTAGATGCTGTCCGTCTATATATAGTTAGGCAATACCGAGAAGAAAATTAGTATATGTCTATCATTCGGTATAGATTCCCTAGTCGTCTCCTAGTTTTACCTAATACTTGCTGTTTTTTTAGTGATACTCATATTCAGCATGAGAGCGATCTCTTTGAAGTAATTTATAAATTTGACTGTGGCGAAATAGCAACCATTTATATTACTTCTTTAGGTGCTTTTGGTTTTGAGTTCCATGATTCAAGTTATCTTGGCTCAATAGATGCACTCGCTTTTAGTGGTGAAGGTCTTATTCCTGATGAAGTCGTAAAAAATGAGAAAAAAATTCATGACCTACAAGAAGCTCGAATTGAGTTCATTAATTTCGTGTGCGCGGTGATTTTTGGGAGGATATGCGGAAGAGGATACAGGCCTCTTGTTGGAGCTACATATAACGGACAAGATCGAGTGGCTGAGTTTGATTTTATTGAAGGGAAAATACGTTTATTGAAATGGTCATATTCTGTGATTCAAGAAATACAAACAAAGATCAATAATTATTTAAATATTGGGACTCGAAAAATTGAAATAATGCTTATCTCAAGTCATGAGATTGATGATTCTATTTCTTACCTCGCTCATGTACTCTTACGAAAAGAGAGTTTTGAATACGCCAATATGCAAAGATGCATGACCATAAATTATCAAGCAGCAATTTTGCATAATAAGCAGCATGCAGCAGCTAGTTTTATTCTTAATTTTTCTGTTATAGAATCATTAATTCTTGAGATTTTTATGGCTTATGGATTAGTAAATCAAAGTTCAATTAAATCATTTGCAGTCAAAAAACATCACGTCTCAAAGATAACAAAAAAAGATTTTAAAGAAAAGTCCATACAACCACTTGTAAAAATTTTGTATGAAGGAGAATTGATTGATTATTTCCTATTTAATAGAATTGAAGAAGCAAGAAAGATTAGGAATAATCTATTGCATAAAGGAGAAGCTATCGATCCTAAAGATTCTGGATCTTGTCAGACGACTGTTCGTGACCTTTGGACGTTTCTCATTGATGCACCGTTTGAATTAGTTGCAGGCTGGTCATATTTTCGTTAATTAGACTCTGGAAGTAAACTGTTTCATAGGTAAAGTCATTCAATATATATTTCCTGTCTAACTACTGCATGCAACGGAACAGAGCGTCACACTATCTTCAGGCTTATTCTGCATTGCCGTCCGCTGATGCAGATGACGTTATGCCGCGAGATTTTGGTTAAGGACAGTATCTTAGAAGTTGTCCGTCAGATTTCAAGATTCTCTGCTTTAAAGAATAAAATGAGAATTGGTTTATTAGCATCTCTATTTCTATGATTCAAAAGATCCGTGAAGCTATTGGGCTGTTCGCTGCGAACTGGTCGTTATTTAGTTTGATTGTGCTGACAGTTTGGCTGCCTGGGTCAATTTTGCTGGTGTATTTACGCTTGTATGTTTTCCCAGAAGCAACTGGGGGAGATGAGTTTCGTCTCGCCGTTCAAGAATTTAGAATATCTAGTGCTATTGAGTTTGCATTTGGTCCACTTTACATGGGTGCAATGCTTTATGCTGCTTCTCAACTGAAAAAAGGGTTGCATCCAACTTACAGTGAATCTATGACTCATGCAGCACGGAGAAGTTTCAAATTATTAGGAACCCGTATTGGTACTGGATTGCTCATATTTGTAGGGTTAATTGCTTTAATTATTCCGGGTGTGATTCTATCATTACGTTTTGCACTCATTGACGCGATTGTTGTGCTGGAAGGAATAGAAGGATCAAGTGCTAGAAACCTCAGTGTTCAATTGACACGAGGGAAAAGATGGAACATCTTAGGTGCAGTGATCTTGACCTTTATTTTGTTAATTGTAGCTACTTTTCTGGTGTCCTTTATCTTATATTTTCCGCTAGAATTAGCTGGACAAAATGAAAACTTTGTAGTGGCCGTAATTTGTGAATGTGTCATCAATATTTTGTTGTCGTTGCTCACGCTTGTTTTGTTTTTGTTCTATTGGGAGGCAAAAAATGAACAATCAGACGGATTGAATCATGACAACCAGTAATAGTGGCAGCCTAAAAATTCCAATGCACATCGACCGCCAAGAAATTATTTATTAGAAATTCAAGGTAATTTGCGGCGGGTGAACGGGGTCGTTAGATCTCAGAAAACGCATATTTCAAGAGTTGGATATGGAATCTGAGAAAAGAAAAATTGTTGTAGTAGGAGCTAGTCGAGGGATTGGTGCGGCTGTAGCGCAGCACTTTGCCCAAAAAGGTCATTCTGTATTCTCGATTTCCAGAAGTCAACCTATTGCAGGAAAGTGGATTCAAGCAGATATTTCCACTCCAGAAGGAATCAAATTAATTGTTAGTAGTATTAATGAATCATCCATTGATGCCCTCTTGTTTATGGGGGGAGTTTGGGAAAGCGGCGCATTTACCGATCAATATGACTTTATGACAAGCTCTGATCAAGAAACTCGCTTTGTGATAGCTGTAAATACTATTGCACCGATTGAACTGACCAAGCAGCTTGCTAAGAATCTTGCTAAATCCGACAACCCAAGAGCTATATTTATTGGCGCACTATCAGGATTGGATAACTCTCCAACCATTGAGGTAGCTAATACAGCCTCTAAATTTGGGTTAAGGGGAGCAGCGCAGGCATTAAAACTAGCGCTTCGTGATTACAAAATTGGTATTACGGTCATTAACCCAGGCAATATCGCTACAGAAGAAGTCATTGAGGATATTAAAGAGGGTAGATTTACAGCACAAATTCCAATTTCACTTGCAGATGTAATTTCTACAATTGACTGGATATTAACACTTTCAAATACCGTGGATATTGGGGAGATAAATATGTATCAGAAAGTATCGTAGGTTTGGTTGAGAAACGAAACCCATTCCCAAGCCGACTAATTCAAGTCCATCAACATTGAAACTGGAGCCTTTGAAGAATGCAGGTTTCCGCACCGCAATAGAATCATCGGGGAAATCTTAACGACTGAATCCTTGAGGGCTGCTGTATGCTTGGGTGACATCTATCCATCATTGCTTAACAGGAAATCTTTACGAATTGATCGTTCCTGATTCAGCGTTCCTGCTGGATAGTAACCCCCAAATTTTAGAGCCGATATCTTTCCTGCGCTGATAGCTAGATGGTCTTCTAAGCTGAAAGGAATAGAAATGACTTCTACAAGGGTAGTTCCAAGTCTGCAAAACCATATCCCCATCGTTGGAGATATGGGGAATCAAAGTCCAGTCGCCTACAAGGCAACGCGATTAATGGCTGGAGCCGTTAACCTCACCCAAATGGCGCTGGCTGAGGCTTACGTGAACGGGCTAGAAATACCGGATTCCATCTTTCGATCGCTTCTACACGCCACGATGCCAGCCCTATTTCAGCATGCGCCGGGTCTGCTGGCTCCCTATGAATGGGTACTCCAGGAGGCCGATCATTTGGCTGAATCGTCAAAAGAGCTGATGAAGGTGCAGTATGATCTGCCGCAGGCAATGCTGAATCCTATGCTAGGAGATTGGCAGGTTATTTATCCCAAGTACAGTATGGGACTTTGGGAACATGGGGCAGTGAGCCTTGAGCAGTCGCAAATGCACATGATTGATCAGGTGATTGAGCGGTTAGGCATTAAGGATGGCGACCATATCTTGGATTTTGGCTGTGGCTGGGGCTGCGTGCCCAACTATATTCTGTCTAAATTTCCCAACGTGCGGATGACGGGACTAAACTTAAGCCACCAGCAATGCGAGTACATGCGCCGCAAGATGGAAGATCCGGAGAGCTATCTCAGCTCAGGCCGATTCACGCTCCACGAGGGCGATCTCAATAAGGCTGACTTTGCCGAGAAATTCGACAAAATTCTCTCGGTTGGCGTTTTCTGTCATGTAGGAAACCTGACCAGTGCGTTTCAGAAGCTGGCGTCTTTTCTTAAAAGCGACGGGAAGGTTCTAATCCATATCATTACGGTTCGCATCCCGAACAATATGTCATCGGGCTTCACCCACAAATATATTTTCCCTCACGGACGTTACTGGAATCATGATGCAATTCCGAGCCACAACTGCGATCTAAAGACGATTGATCGGTGGTACATCAATGGGATTAACTACCACAAAACATTGACCGCATGGCTGGAGCGATTTGATGCTTCTCAGGAGAGCGTCAAGTCTCTAGACTACGGTATGGACTATGCAAGGTTTCGCCGGATCTGGCGATTTTACCTTTTGCTGCTGGGAACGATCTTTGCAACCTGCGACGGCGAATATAACGGAAACGGCCAATATCTGATGACCCATTCATAAGGTATTGACCGTTTTTAGACCTGGTTAGTACAGCTCATACTTCATAAGCTGGCAGGGAAGCGCGCCATTGTAGACCGGAATCCGTTAAGTACCCTAGGTTGGGTTGAGGAACGAAACCCATGCCCAAGCCGACTAATGCAACGTGAGTTCGATGATGCACTTAAAGCCCCTCACCCCAAACCCCTCTCCCAAAGGGCGAGGGGCTTAAGAAGGTTGATTTTTAATTGCCCCTCCTTCTCCCTAGGGAGAAAGAGGATGGGAGGATGAGGGGCGGTTGTTTTTTGCCGGACTCACGTTAATTCAAGTCCACGTTCAATCTGAAGGGAGAGCATTCTAGCTTTTAGCTTAGGGGGAGCATCGCCAAGCCCAACGCATGCTCTGAATTTAGCGATCGCCGCCCCAATCTAAAATGGAAGCGTTAAGTCGCGCTGAGGATAAGTCAATGACAGTTCGGCAACCCCGCTATAGCAAAGAAGAATTTGCCCGTCGTGGCGATGAGATTTATGAATCTCAGGTGCGCGCCCAAGTCGAGGAAGGTAATCGTGGCAAGATTGTAGCGATCGACATTGAGACAAGAGCCTTTGAGGTTGCGGATGAGTTGTTAGCGGCATCGAAACACCTCTCAGCGCGCTTGCCAGATGCTCAGACATGGTTTGTTCGCATTGGGCATCCAGCCGTTGATCACTTTGGTGCGCGGAGTTTGAGAACGGCGCGATGATGCAAGGAATTGTGAATCAGAGTTGTGAAGCAACGTTGCCGATCGTCATCAAGAACAATGCGACAACACAACTTATAGATACTGTCATTGATACAGGGGTTTCTGGGTTCTTAACCTTGCCATTCGATATTATCTCGGCTCTGGAACTCAGTTGGGAAGGTCGTGATGTTGCGACATTGGGTGATGGGACTTCTTGCACTTTTGAGGTCTACATGGCGATCGTGATCTGGGATGGGCAATATCGCGAGATTTACGTCAATGAGTCAGAAACCATTCCTCTGATTGGGATGCGGTTATTGCGTGGCTACGATCTTCGGATTCAAACAATCGAGGGGGGAATGGTTACGATTGAAGCCTTGAAGTAAAGCAAAATGGTCGGGGAGGCGTGTCTAAGCAGGGCGTGCAGCGGATGGCCTCAACACTCTGGCAATGGCTCGAAAATACTTGCCACCGCTGACGCCCAAGCCGCTACCTTTTGCTGCTGGGAACCATTTTTGCAACCTGCGACGGCGAATATAACGGAAACGGCCAATATTTGATGGCCCATTCATCCCATTCATAAGGTATTGACCGTTTTGAGACCTGGTTAGTACAGCTCATACTTCATAAGCTGGCAGGGAAGCGCACCATTGTAGACCGGAATCCGTTGAGCAGATTTGAGGCCGATGAATTGGGAAAGCTCTTTGTTGCCGCTAAGGACAAAGGCAGTCCAGCCCTTAAAACGCTGCTTCAGGACATCTCCCAGTAGTTTATAAAATTGCCCTAAGTCACTGTCGCGCCCTAGCCGTTCGCCGTAGGGCGGGTTGCATAGCAAGATGCCGCTCTCCCCTGGTGCAACCACGTCGGACAGCTCCATCTGAGAAAACCAGATATGCTCCTGCACCCCGCTTTTGGTAGCGTTGCCGATCGCCTGCTCAATCACAGCTCCATCGCGATCGCTTCCCCAGATGGCAGCGGACAGGGTTTCCTTTTGGCTGGCTTCTGCTTCCTTGAGAAGCTGGTCGAGCAGGGACGCATCAAAGTCCGGCCAAGTCTCAAAGCCAAAGCGATCGCGAAAGAGACCGGGGGCAATATTTAGCGCCTTGAGGCTAGCCTCTAGGGGTAAGGTGCCAGAGCCGCAGAGGGGGTCATAAAAAAGCTGGTCGGGCTGCCAGCCCGAAAGCTGAATGAGCGCCGCCGCCAGAGATTCTTTAAGCGGGGCAGAACCCACTGCGGGGCGATAGCCTCGGCGGTGTAGGCTATTGCCGGAGCTGTCCAGGCTGACGGTGCAATCGTCTTTCCCAATATGGACATTAATCCGCACATCTGGTTCCTGAAGCTCAACGTCTGAGCGCTCTCCAAACTGTACCTGCTGCTGATCAACGATCGCATTTTTGACCTGGAGCGCCGTGAAGTGAGTATGGTTAAGACGCTCATTTTTGCCAGTGGCGTTGACGGCCAGGGTCAGATCTGGCTGGAGATGATCTGACCAGTCAATGGACTGAATGCCGCGATAGAGCGCTTCTGCATCCTGGGCCGGAAACGCTTTAAGCTTTACCAAAATGCGGAAGGGTAGCCTAGCCCAAAGGTTGACCCGATAGAGCAACGCGCGATCGCCCTCAAAGGATACGCCACAAAACCCTGGACGCACGGAATGGGCCCCCAGCCCTTCTAGTTCTTGAGCCGTTAGGGCTTCTAACCCTCTGGCGGCTGTTGCAAAGTATTGATTCATTCCCTTAGCTCATGCTTTCAACTCGTGCCTTCAACTCATGCTTTCAACGCGTGCTTTCAACTCGTGTTCTGGCCTACCACGCCAAAAAACATGGCGGGCGACTACAAGTCACCCGCCAGTTTTAGAATTTAACGGCTAGCTCAAGTTTGCTCCGTGAGCTAGTGCCTTAATCAATATTTAGGCTGAGGCTTAGTAGCGTCGTCCGCCGCCGCCACCACCAAAGCTATTGCCGCCGCCACGATTATCTTCACGGGGTTTCGCCTTGTTAACCTTGAGGTTGCGACCCATCCATTCAGCACCGTCTAATTCTTCAATGGCTTTTTCTTCTTCGGCATCGCTGCCCATTTCGACAAAGCCAAAACCACGCATACGACCTGTTTCACGATCTGTGGGGAGCTGAACTCTTTTGACGGAGCCATATTCAGCAAAAACAGAGGTGAGGTCTTCTTGCGTAACCTCATAGGAGAGGTTACCAACGTAAATCGACATATTAGGAAAGTCCGAGTAATTGAACCTCTATCTTAGCCCAGACATTGATGAAGCACCTAAAAGTTATGCGAATTTTGTTAAAGAATCTGAGAGTTTGATTATGACGGGTCTGCTCCAGACCGGGCGAAGCCTCTTTGAGAAAAGGTTCTGCGGCTTTAAGCGATCGCTGGACATCGCTAGATATTTCGTAATAGACAGCAACAATTCACGTCAAGGCCACATCAAGGTCAGCCCTAGTGGAGAAACAGGTTGTCCTGAACGGCTGAATTTGGGGTGGCTAAGCTTTTGAGGCCTGAGCTTTTGAAGCCTGAACTTTTGAGGATACTTAGCGCGACGGCCTCAGCGGTCTTAATGCCGTCAATTCCTGCGGAGAGGATGCCCCCTGCATATCCAGCCCCTTCTCCTGCCGGATATAGTCCCTTGGTGTTGATGCTGTGCCCATCGTCTCCTCGTTTGATGCGAATGGGCGATGAGGTGCGGGTTTCAATGCCTGTCAGAACTGCGTCATGCATGGCAAATCCATTGATCTTTTGATCAAAGGCGGGAATGGCTTCTCGGAGGGCGGCGATCGCGTAGTCTGGCAGGCTGTGGCTCAGGTCGCCCAGATGCACCCCTGGCGTATAAGAAGGCTGCACAGTGCCGAGGGCCGTGGAGGGACGGCCCGCCAAAAAATCTCCCACAAGCTGCCCTGGGGCTTCATAGGTGCCCCCACCCAGGGTAAAGGCGCGTTCTTCGAGGTGCCGCTGGAGTTCAATACCGGCGAGGGGATGGCCGGGGTAGTCTGCGGGAGTGATGCCAACCACAATAGCGCTGTTGGCGTTTGGCTCATTGCGGGTGTATTGGCTCATGCCATTGGTGACGACTCGCCCTGGCTCGGAAGCGGCGGCCACCACTAGACCGCCAGGACACATACAGAAGCTATAGACTGATCGCCCGTTTTGGCAATGATGCACAAGCTTGTAGTCCGCCGCCCCCAGCAGAGGATGCCCCGCATGTACGCCAAAGCGACAGCGGTCAATTAAAGACTGGGGATGCTCAATCCGAAAGCCAATGGAAAAGGGTTTGGCCTCAATATAGACCCCGCGCTCGTGCAGCATCTGAAAAGTATCTCTGGCGCTGTGGCCAACCGCGAGGACCACATGGTCGCTGTGGATCTCTTCGCCACTGGCTAGGACAACGCCCCGTACCTGATGGTCTTCAAGGAGCAGGTCTACGACCCGATTCTGAAACCGAATTTCGCCCCCAAGGGCTTCAATGGTATTGCGGATATTCTCGACAATTTTGACGAGCTTAAAGGTGCCAATGTGGGGCTTGTTGATGTACAAAATTTCGGGAGAGGCTCCGGCATTAACCAGTTCGGTCAAAACCTTACGCCCGTAATATTGGGGGTCACTGACTTGGCTATAGAGCTTCCCGTCAGAAAAGGTGCCCGCGCCGCCCTCTCCAAACTGGGCATTGGATTCTGGATTCAGTCCTTTTTTGCGCCAAAACCCAAAAGTATCCACCGTGCGATCGCGCACAGCTTTACCCCGCTCTAGAATTAAAGGCCGAAATCCCATCTGCGCCAGCATTAACCCTGCAAACATGCCGCAGGGGCCTGTCCCAATAATGATGGGGCGCTGGGTCAGGTTAGCGGGGGCTTGCGCCACAACCCGATAGCCCATATCCGGCGTGGGCTTGATGTGGGGGTCTTTCGTAAACCGCTGGAGCAGGCGACTGTCCTGAGTGGTTTCTACATCTAAGATATAGACCAGAGACTGCTCACGCTTACGGGCATCAAAGCTGCGCTTAAAGATCGTGAACTGAATGAGGGCATCGGGGGAAATTTGCAGCTTTTTGAGGATCGCGGCCCGGATCGCGTCTTCAGGATGATCAAGGGGCAGCTTTACCTCGGTCAGTCGGAGCATAGTCGGTATCCTGGAGAATCTGGGCGATCGCATCATTACCTAGGGACGATGTGTCTAGAGACGATGTGCCTAGGGACGATGTGTCTAGGGATGATGTGAGTAGATTACTAATTTAGCAATGCTGAGGCAAAGACTCAGCGTCAGCGTCCGTTGAATCTACAGGTCGCAGCGATATAAAGTCATAAGTCTGGACACTAGGGAGCACATTGCATGTTTATTGACTACATCACCTTAATGCTGATCAATATGGTTGCGGGGCTAGTCCTGCTGGCTGGGTTTGTGTATCAGGGGGTAGGACATTCTTCTGCAAAACAGTGGGTTCCTGGGTTTGGGGTATCCGGGGCGATCGCCTTCGTCACTGGGCTGCACATGACCTTTACCTGGCCCATTGGCGGCAGCTACAACATCGCCTTTGGTGAAACGAGTATTTTATTTGGAATTTTGCTGATCAGCGCCGCTGTCTGTCTTGCGACGGGATGGGATCTCATCTCCCTGGGGATCTACGCATTTTTTGCGGGTCTTGTTTCGATAGTGGTAGGGGCGCGGATTATCAATCTGGAGCTGACCCGCCAGCCCTTGGTGGCTGGGTTGGGCTTTATTTTGACAGGACTGGGCGGCGTGGCGGCCACACCCACGCTGCTGTATTTCAGAACCAATCGCACTTGGCGAATTATCGGTGCAGCGGTATTACTGGGCGCTGCAGCTATCTGGGCGTTTATTGGCTACTTGGGCTATTGGGGGCATCTAGAAACCTTTCAAAAGTGGATTCCTGAAACGATGCGCTAGTGCGATGCCGTGCTCAGCCGGGGGATTAATGCCGGGGATTAATGCAGGGGATTATTTTCTGGCTGTTTAGATCAATCCCCTGCATTGTCCCAAGGAGGGGAATAGCGCTATAGGATCTAGAAGAGAACCCCCGACAAGAGCGATCGCCCTGATGCCATCTGAGCAACTGCCGTCTGAGCAACCTGCAAAACCACCCTTAGGCCGCCTTGAAAAACTAGATCCGCGTTACTACTGGCGCAACGAAGATCAGGATTTCATTCACTGGCTGACCCAGGAGGACAACATGCAGCTCTTGGGGGAAGCCGTTGGGCTAGAGCTAGAAGTGGTGCTGGATGGAACCCAAGCTGAAGCGCTTCAGTCTGACTTGCTCTGTCGAGATGTTGCAACGGGTCGATGGGTGCTAGTGGGCAATCAGCTAGAGCCAACCGATGAGCATTATCTTGGTCGGTTGCTGACCGATGCAGCAGACATCAACGCCTCAGCAATTGTGTGGATTGCCAGCACGTTTTTGCCGGAGCATCGCGCTGCCCTCATCTGGCTTAATCAAGTCACCCAGGCTGAGGTTCAATTCTTTGGCTTAGAAATCGAGCTATGGCGCATTGGCTCCTCTGCGATGGCCGCTAACTTTAAGCTTGTGGCTCCCGCTGCAACTCCTGCAAAAGAGGTTCAAGACCCGATGGAGGCGATCGCCTTAGCTTCTGGGCAGGCGACCTCAGCGGCAATGGGTTGGCATCCAGAGAAAATAGGTCTAGAGGAGATAGAGCCAGGAGAGATCGATCCAGAGAAGATCGAAGATTCAGAAGTGCTTGGGGATTTAGAAGCGCTTGAAGATTTAGCAAATCCCCCCCTTGACGAGCCAGCACCGACGCTCCTTGAAGCATTGCAGGCAGAACTAGAGCATCAGCCCGAACCCCCGCCTGAACCCCTCAGCGAACAAGAGCAGCAAAATCTAGCCTTTTGGATAAGCCTCTGTGACGCCCTAGAGCAGCGCGGCAGTATTGTAAAACCTAGCGCTCCGGTTCCTGGCGATCGCATTGGATTTGCGATCGGTCGTGCTGGGTTTCGGCTTTATGCAGCGATTCATCGGGCAGACAATAGTCTTCAGGTGGGGCTGCACCTCTGTGATGAAGATGCACAAGCCTACCTGGGTCTTTTATGGGAGCGTCAGGATCTGGTTGAGGCAGAAATTGACGCGCCGCTGGCCTGGGATGCCCAGACCGATGCGCCGAATTGTGTCATCTACGGTGAACAGGACGCAGACTTAGACAGCACCGCTCGCTGGCCAGCCTATATTGACTGGCTGTGCCAGTGTCTAGAACAGTTTCATGAAACCTTCTCAGAACGCATCAAAGTCCTGAATGCGCTGGATTACCGCAAGCCTTTCGGTAAACCCTTTAATCAATCTGCCAGTAAGCTCCCCAGTCCCTTATCCCACAACGCCCTTCCCAATTCCCTGAGCTTGCCGACCTGACCGACAAGACCAAAGCAGGTTCGCTCAAAGGAGTGAGCTAGCGCTGACGCATGGATAGACTAATCCGCTTTAGCGCTGAGTTTACTTCTAGTACCGTCACCTTCACGACCTGCCCGACTTTGACAATCTGGTTAGGATCCTGCACAAAGCGATCTGCCATTTGCGAAATATGCACCAGCCCATCCTGATGGACGCCAATATCCACAAAGGCACCAAAGTTTGCGACGTTGGTGACGACACCTTCGAGGGACATGCCGACCTTGAGATCCTTGAGTTCGGTAATGTTTTCTTGAAACGTAGCGTACTTAAATTCTTCGCGGGGGTCGCGCCCTGGCTTTTCTAGCTCGGCCAAAATATCGCGTAGGGTAGGCTCTCCCAAGGTGTCTGTGGTGTAGGGCTTGAGGGATTTGCCCTTAATTTGCTCAGGAATGCGTTGGATTTCGGTGCGCGTGATGCCCAGGTCTTTTGCCATCTGCTCCACGATCGCGTAGCTTTCCGGATGGACGGCGGTATTGTCCAGGGGATTTTTGCCGTTGCGAATGCGTAAAAAGCCCGCTGACTGCTCAAAGGCTTTGGGGCCAAGTTTGGCTACTTTTAAGAGTTCGCGCCGCTGGGTGAAGGCTCCATTGGCGTTGCGGTAGGCCACAATATTATTGGCGATCGCCCCAGTGATGCCGGATACAAAGGTCAATAGCTCCTTAGAGGCGGTATTGAGGTCAACCCCCACGTAGTTGACGCAGCTTTCAACCGTGGCTTCGAGCTTTTGTTTGAGTAATTTTTGATCGACATCGTGCTGGTACTGGCCCACACCAATCGCCTTGGGGTCAATTTTAACCAGCTCGGCGAGGGGGTCCTGTAGCCGTCTGGCAATACTAATCGCGCCCCGTACCGTTACGTCAAGGTCTGGAAACTCGGCGATCGCCACGGGGCTAGCGGAATAGACCGAAGCCCCAGCCTCGCTGACAATCACCTTAATGGGTTTGGAATCTAGGGCTTTTAAGACTTCCGCGACAAACGCATCGGTTTCGCGGCTGGCGGTGCCGTTGCCGATCGCAATTAGCTCAATGCGGTGCTGCTCAATCATGCGCCTTAGGGTGCGAGCGGCAGCTTCCCGCTGGGCAGCAGACTGATGGGGAAAAACAGCCTGGTACTCTAAAAACTTCCCCGTGGGGTCTAGGGCGGCCACCTTACAGCCTGTGCGAAAGCCAGGATCTATGCCCAGGGTTGGCTTCATTCCGGCTGGACTGGACAGGAGCAGGTGGCGGAGGTTGATTTCAAAGGTTTCGATGGAGGCAAGGTCTGCCAGGCGCTTTTGTTCCGTCCGAATCTCGTTGAGCAGGGAGGGCTTGATCAGCCGATGGAAAGCGTCCTGAATGACCCCCTCATAGAAACGACAGATTTCTGGTGTGCGTGTCTTAATTTCGCGCTGGGCAATCTTTGACAGCAGGCGATCGCTCTCAAACTCAATGTCTACCTGCAAAATGCCCTCCGCCTCACCGCGATACAGCGCCAGCAGGTTATGGGAGGCAATCTGCGTGACCTTTGCCTGGAAGGCGCGGTACATCTCATACTTGGTGCTGCCCTCTGGGCGATCGCCCTTCATCCGAGAGACAAAGACCCCTGTATTGAGCAGCTCTCGACGCAGGATAGCGCGTAAATCAGCCTGCTCTGCGATCGCCTCAGCCAAGATATCTGAAGCGCCCTTCAGGGCTGCATCGGGGGTGGGCACCTCAGCCGTGACGTAGCGAGCCGCCTCAAGGGTTAAGTTCTGCGCTGGAGCCTGGGGATGGTTGAGCGATCGAACCCAGACAGCCAGCGGCTCCAGCCCCCGTTCGCGGGCAATCATAGCGCGGGTGCGGCGCTTGGGCTTATAGGGTAGATACAGATCCTCAAGCTCTGTTTTTTGGAGACAGCCTTCAATGGCTTCGCGCAGCGCTGCCGTTAGCTTCCCCTGCTGGTTAATTTCAGCCAAAATGGTGGCCTTGCGGGCTTCCAGCTCAATCAAATAAGCATGGCGCTCCTCCAGTTCCCGAAGCTGAATTTCGTCTAGGCCGCCCGTGCGCTCCTTGCGATAGCGCGCCACAAACGGAACCGTTGCCCCCTCTGCAAACAGCTCCAGTGCATTCTGTACCTGCACGGGCTGAAGGGACAAAGATTGAGCCAGAAGCTGCGGAATATCGATCATAGATGGCTCATAGACAAAACATTAGGGCTTGAAAAAGAGTCGGGTGGGCGATCGCGCCAGAAAGATAGAGATGAAGAAGAGGCAGAAGCACCCAAAACAAAGCGAGGGAACCCGCCAAGATTCCCTCGCCTACAAACAGTCAAAAAGTTAGCCGAACTAGGAACCTTAGAACTAGGAACCTTAGTACAGCGCTTCTTCTTGATGGGTTGTAATGGTGACATCAGAAGTGGGATAAGCCACACAGGTCAGCACAAAACCTGCTTCAATTTGGTCATCATCCAGGAAAGACTGATCAGACTGATCAACAGTCCCAGAGACGATTTTGCCAGCACAGGTAGAGCAAGCGCCCGCACGACAGGAGAAAGGAAGATCAATGCCTTGCTCTTCGGCTACGTCGAGAATGTACTCATCATCTGGAACATCGATTGTGGTATTTAGCCCTTCGGCATCATTCACCAATGTGACTTTGAAAGTTGCCATGTAGTAATCCTCTCATTCATGGAAATGGCGATTGTCGATTGAGGCCCTAAAATGTGTTCCGTGATAGCAAAGCACCGCAAATCACTTCATCGTTCGGGTCTACATTTTTGATACTACGTGAAAAAATCTGAGTTACAACCGTAAACGACAGATTTTACTCAAAGGGATTTGTAATACAACCTGTCTAAATACTCGAAATAACTTATCTAAAACGGTTCACGGTGCCTATCTCTCAGCGTTCTCGACCCTGGATGACTTCTAAATGTAGCTGTCCATCAGTCTGGAGGGAGCGGCATCAGCCATAATTGCGGGAGCCATAAATGCTGGAGCCGTTACTGGGGCCGTTACTGGGGCCATAGTTGCTGTGGACAATCTCTAGAGCGCAATTCGATAAACCCAGTCTTGATACTGGGCTTCGCGATTTTCGGTAATGGCGGTAATTTTTTCTTTGAGCCGATGGGTGACGGGGCGCTCTAGCGGCAGCGTATAGTTTTCAATCTGTTTGATGGGCGTAATTTTAGCAGCAGTCCCGCTTAAAAATGCCTCGTCGGCAATCAATAGCTCGGACTTATCCACAGAGCGTTCAACGACCTCGTAGCCTAGATCTCGTGCAACCTGCACAATGCTGTCACGGGTGATGCCTTCTAAAATATCTTGGTCAAAGCCTGGGGTAAAAATACGTCCGTTGCGCACGACAAAAATATTCATTCCAGAGGCTTCACTAATTTTGCCTTGGGTGTTGAGCAAAATGGATTCATCAAAGCCGGAGGCTATGGCTTCTGTTTTGGCCAGAGAGGAGGTAATGTAGGCCCCGCTAATTTTGCCCCGCAGGGGAAGGCTGCGGTCTTCTTGGCGATACCAAGAGCTAAAGCGGCAGCGCACCCCGTCTGGGGAGAGATAGTCACCGAGCTCGATGCCGTACACAAAGAAGCTTTTTTCAATATCGTGAAGTCTGGGGGTAATGCCGAGGTCAGAGGTATAAACAAATGGCCGAATATAGAACGGTGTTTTGGGCTGGTTTTTCTGGACAAAGTCGATAATGGTTTGCTGAATCTGAGCGGCAGGCAGGTCAAACTGCAAGAGTTTAGCGCTCTGGCTGAGCCGCTGGGCGTGACGATCTAGCCGAAATAGCAGAATGTACTCGGGATTATTAGGGTCAGGGATACCCCGCAGTCCACCAAAAGCACCGGTACCATAGTGGAGCGCGTGAGTTGCGATTGACAGCTTTGCATCTTGAAAGGGCAAGAATTGATTTTCAAAGTAGGCGATTGGCAAAAAGCTATACATGGGCAACTCAGGCAAATGATTAGGGCGTGGTGGTGGCTAGGGCGTGATGCAGATCAGGGGTGCGCAGGAATGGTGCGGGTGGGAAGCCGTGAGAGCACACTGTCAGGCCAATCTATCAGGCCAAACTGTGAGGTAAAAATCTGAGGCCAAACCGCAAGATTAAAGCCAGACAGTATTTCTAGCCTAGGGGAGTCAGAGCTGCATGGCAAGCTTGATGCGTAGCGGAAAAGCAGGGGAGCTTGGAGGCGATCGCTAGCGGCTCATCCAGCCTGAATGGGCTCTTGAATGGGCTCTTGCAATGGGCTCTTGAATGGGCTAATGAGAATGCAGCAATAGGAACACAGCCAAAAAATACTGCTTAAAAATGCTGCTTACGCCAGGTCAGCAGCGACCGCAATTAGCGAAAGTTTTCTGGAATGACACCGTGTTTCGGGATGGCTCAGAGCCTGAAGCGTTTTTCTTATACTCGCTTTGCCAACAGGGTTGAGCGATCGCCATAGTCAAAGGCAATGACGCCCTGGATCGTGTCAGCATCCTTAAGCGCTAGCCAACCGTTTCCGGCGGCAAGATCCGACTCATCGCTGCCTTCCCAGGTGAACTCGAAGCGCTCATTGGGAACGGATGGGGCGAGAAATCCATCAATTTGCCCTGAAACTAGGCCAAATTGAAATTCACCTGCCCCCAATTCATCCAGCGTGATAAACGCCTGCGTCTCCATGTTGAAGTATTCTTCTTCCCACTGATCCATCTCGTAAATGTGCCAAGTTCCGGCAAATTTCATAGGTTTTTATTGAGATTAAGTCGATCTCATTCTATCGGAGAGGCTACCTAGAATTGCGTTTTCAATGACACATCCTCGAAGAGGCATTAGATGCCAGTTGAGAGATACCAGTTAACGTGAGTTCGACAAAAAACAACCGCCCCTCATCCACCCCTCATCCTTCTCCCTAGGGAGAAGGAGGGGCAATTAAAAATCAAGCTTCTTAAGCCCCTCGCCTTTGGGCGAGGGGTTTGGGGTGAGGGGCTTCAAGTACACCATCGAACTCACGTACCAGTTCATAGATACCCGTTAAGCGCATTCAACCCAGCGTTGCGATCGCCTTACGCCTTGGAACTGGTGTATAGTATTAAGGAAAGTTTACAAGTCCGTTCCGATGATGCTGGAAACGTTTGCGGGTCAACTATTGAGCTTTTGGGTGATTGCCTGCGCTTGCGGCTGCTTTCTGTCCCTCGCTGATCAAAAAGAAAGTCTGTAGGTTTGCGTTAACCTCGCTTGCTCAACAAAGCTAAGCTTTCTGACACAATTCAACTCTGGCGCAACGCACTCTGGTTCAATTCATCAAGCTAGAGCAGCACGATTCAAGTAACGTGATTCAAGTAACGCAATTTAAGCAGCGATCGCAAAGATACTGATGGAGCTGCCGACCTCGCGGTATGGCCTGGACAACCCTTCACGCCACAGTTCAGCAAACGCTCCAGCAGCGTCATCTTTTGTCGAAGGGTCAAGCTTTTGTTTTAGGGTTTTCGGGCGGACAGGATTCGCTATGTTTACTCCAAATTCTGCGGGATTTGCAGCCAAGGTGGGGTTGGAGGCTTGCGATCGCCCATTGCAATCATCTTTGGCCACCGGATTCCACCGCCAACGCAGAATATGTTGCTGATTTAGCCCAGCGGTGGGGACTCGCGTTCTATCCCTTCACCGCACCTCAGCCCTTGCAGGGAGAGGCGGAGGGGCGAGACTGGCGCTACCAGATTTTAACAACCCTGGCCCAAGAGCAGGGGTTTAGTGCGGTGTTGACGGCTCATACCGCCAGCGATCGCGCGGAGACGCTATTGCTAAACCTACTGCGCGGCAGCGGAATGGATGGGCTACAGGCGCTGGTCTGGCAGCGATCGCTTTCTGCTCAAGTGCAGCTCATTCGACCCTTGCTTGCCGTCACCCGCCAGCAGACCGGAGCTTTTTGTGAGCAGCTCGCGCTTCCGGTATGGCAAGACAGCATGAATGATGATCTGGTCTATCGCCGCAATCAAGTTCGTCTCAATTTATTGCCTTTACTGCGTCAACAGTTTAATCCGCAAATTGATGGGGCACTGGCCCGCACCGCCGAGATTCTTCAGGCGGAAACAGCCTACCTCGACCAGCAAGCCAGTGAGCTACTTCAGCGGGCTGAATGCCCTGATCTGGCAATGCCTGATTTACCGATTTCTGATCTAGCGATTATTTGTCCGCGTGCGGTGCTCGATCAGCGCATTTTGCAGCAGTCGGTGCTTGCAATTCAGCGCCGAGCTTTACGGCAGTGGCTCGCGCAGCATCTTAATATCCAACCGAATTTTGAGCAGATCGAAAAAACGGTTGCGCTGATTCACGGCTTTAATGGCGATCGTACGGATCCGTTTAAGGCAATGATCGTAGCTGAGGTTAGGCGACCTTGGCTGTACTTGCGGAATCTGGCGAGTCAGGGTTGAGTAGGCAACCGATGGTCATAATGCTGCTTGAGCTGATGGCTGCTCATAGATTCCCTTGCCGGACAAAGTCACGCCACACTTGTGACTTGATTAGCTATTCCAAGGATTAATCATTGCAATTCCACACTCTTGAAAATCAGAGACATTCCGTGTTGCAAGCTGAGCGCCCCGCGAAAGGCAGATCCCTGCAATTTGAGCATCAAGTTGTGAGATAGGGCTTCCGATTTGTCGCCGAGTAGCAGCAACCTGCGCAAAAGCAGCGGCTGCCGCACTATCAAAGGAGAGAATGCGCCTAGAAAAATCTTCTTCAAACATTTGTTGAGCTGCTTGCGTTAGAGCATCGCGTCGTTGACCATTGTGCAGCAATGCAATACCGTATAGAACCTCTGCCTGAGTCACCGTCGTCGTAAACAGACTCATGATGGATTGATTCGCAACCCAGCGATACACGACTCTAGAACCCTTGGGATTCATTAATTCCGACAGCACATTGGTGTCTAAAACAATCATGCGTTAAAGTCTGGAGGCTCTCGCAAAGGCTCTCTAGATATAGGGGGTAGTTCAAAGTCTACGATTTCAGCAAATCGCAGCCGAATAGATTCAGCAAGATTAGAAGGGGGTTGAGCACTCGAAGAGAGCGCTGACCGTAGGATTTCTCTTGCTTCTTCTTCCATTGAACGCCCATGATGCGCTGCACGAATATGGAGCTGGGCTTTTAACGAGTCATCTAAATTGCGGATTGTAATACTCGCCATGTGCTTTTTTGCAATCAATGCATTCATTGTAGTCATTGATTGCAACTCCGCAGAGCAGACTTGTCTTGAGCAATGGTTTCAAGATTTATCTTCCTGGCACCATTGATACATAGCTGGCTCAGGTCAACTCCACTAAAATCGAGGTTTTGGGAACTGCGATCGCTCAAGTAATATTTCTGATCTCGCTGATCCATTTAAGGCGGCGATCGTGGCTGAGGTTAGGCGACCTTGGCTGTACTTGCGGAATCTGGCGAGTCAGGGTTGAACCAGCATCAACACGATTCATTTTTCAGCGATCCATTTTTTAGTGCGATCGCCTTGGGCATAGCGTTGCTTAAGTGCATTACCACCCATATCAATGAGCCCTGAACCATTAGGTTCAGTTAGATTCAGTGTTCTCTAAAGCATATTTCTACAGCCAGCGCATTTTGCGTCCAGAGTAGTCTTGGTGGATTGCCTCATAGCGCTGCACAATATGCCGATGCAGGCCAGGATAAGAACAATCTCCGTTTTCCATTACTTTTTGCATAAATAGCCGATACAAATTTTGCTCATAGCGCACTTGAGCAGGGAGCTGTTGCCACTGTTGATCTAAAGTTTCAGCAAGGGCAGGGGCAGGCTGCACTACCTTGGCCAAGGGCGGAGCAAGAGGCGGAGAGGTACTTGGACTTTTAATGTCCTCAGAATTTGGAAAGGGAACGACATTCGAGATGGCTTCCTGAGTGCCAATGATCAATACTTTTTTCCCTTCAGAAATATCTGAAGACATATTTTCGGAAATATGTTTCTGGATTTGATTCTCCGGATCTTGGAATGACTCTGTCTCTGTGTTCTTAGCCTCAGCCTCAGGGTTTGGCTCATCTAGTGGGAGATCGATTTTTTCGGGCGCACTGGGTTCGACAGTTGGGTTTTTCTGTTTTTGATAGAATTCGTGCAGATGGGCTTCGAGGGGAGGGTAAGCGCATACACCGCTATTCTGAATTCGCTCGCTAAAGCGCTGTAAGGTTTTACGATGCTGCTGCTTCGGATCTGAAGTCCATTTAACGGCTACCATAATTTTTAAGTCTTGGGTTCTAAAACTCTTTTAGTACGGATTCAGTTACGCCTGATCAGGCAAGTCTTTGGGCACATCTAGTGCTTCTAGGCGCTGTTCTTCTGCTTCTTGATGCTGAATGAGTTCAGCAAACTTGTTCGTCAACCATTGATCACGCTCTCGGCGTAGTTCTTCAGACCACGACATCTGTACGTCTTCGCGTCGCCCAAAGGTAAACACCATGACGCAGGCGACTAAGCTGGTGAGACAAGATAAGGTAAAGAAGAAGAGAGAAAGCCCTAGCTGGGTAACGTTTCCTTGTTCCAAATTGGCGATGAAGTGATCGGTGGCAATGGCGATCGCCTGTACTCCAGAGATAAAATCTTCTGAGGCATCAAAGTGCTGCTCATAGACTGTTGCGAAATCTTGACGTAAAAATTTCAGATCATTGCCGAGCTGGCTGCGTTTCTCTTGAAGGATTTGCAGGGCTTGCTGTTCTTTTTCGATCTGGGCTTGGTTATCTTGCTGAAACCGATCCAGACGCTTACAGACGGGCAGCATCTCAGCAGGGAGTGTTGTCCAAACGCGACTGCGATCACTCCAGGTTCCGTATAGTTTAGCGTACTGAGCATTCCATCGAGGGTCAGACTTTGACAGCTTGTTTAGCTCTGCTTCTCCTTCTCGGCAGGTCTTCTCAGTGGAAAGATAGGCAGGGGTAGAAATGGTTTTTAGGGCTTCAATCCGTTGCTGCTTCATCTCAAACCGCTGCTGTACAAGGTCTTCTGCCCAAAGTTGTGCCAAGACCGTGCGGTTATTAAAGAGCTCACTACCAATGCCAGAGACAAGGGACTGAAGGATACTAAGGGGGATAAACCCACAAAGCGCTGCTGTATAAGCCCAATGGCGAGATCCGCGCTTACCCCGTGCTACGACAGTGGCCGTGTCGTTAGAAATTTTCAGGAGAAGAAGACTGGTGATAATGCTGAGGGGTAAGCTAAAAAATCCTAAACTTTTTAGCGCAAATAAAAACAGCGGAAAAGTTCCGACAAAGTTAATGAGATTGCCAGCGGCGATGACCCGTGCCGTCACTTCCGCATCCTGCTGTACTCCTGGGGTAATGATTGCATTGCCATGCAGCTCATCGCCCCGCGCTAATATTTGATCTTTTGACCACCGCAATGCTTTTCGCCACGCTGGGTCAGGGACTTGTGACTTTTGAGGAATTACTCGATGATCTTGGCGCGCCTGATCCACCAAAAACGAATATTCAGGGTGACTTTCAATCCATTGAATCAGAAGCCGCACATCATCTATTGGTGTGGAAGGTGCTGTATCAGTCTTGGGGAATGCTACGGGATCCGAAGGAATTGGGTTAGAGTCTTGCACAGTCTTTGATTTATGTTGGGAAGCTTGCTGTTATTCTTGACAAATTTCAAGACAGATTCGACAGAAAGACTCTAAAACCAAATCAAAAATGTTTATGAATGCTAAATCTAAATTGAATTAAAAATAAAAATGAACACAATCGTGAATATACGGATTTTCTTTGGGTTTTAGTTGAATTATTTATGGATTTTGATGTTCTGAAGGAGGGTCTCAGCTTTTTAAACTGTTTACCTCAGGATTCTTAGATCTTGGATGAGCCAGCGTTGATTTTGCCGCACTAGAGTAAATTCCATGGGGTAGGTGTCCGTTGAGGACTGGTCTGCGATCACCTTGCCTTTCTCATAATACTGAGCGCTTTCGCCGATAGTAGCCTTGAGAAGAATTTGATTGGGACTGATTGTGCTGATAGTTTGAACCAAAACTTGATGGGGAGTATAGATCCAGTGACCCCCAAGTTGTTTTACTTGGTCGGCGCTGTATTGCCACTGAGCTAGGGCAGGTAGGGTTAAGACGTCATAGAGTTTAGCGGTGTCATGCTGTGGCCCCATAGCGGCAGCTTTGGCTACATTCCACTGCTGAATGATGGAAATGGCCTCGGTTTCCGTCATCTCTTTAGGGCTGGAGCTAAAGTTTTCACCTGTCTTTAGCTCAGGGATTGCGGGTGATCGCGGGTCTGAAAATTTCAAGTCTGCTTCTTTGAAAAAACTAAAATCCAGAATCAGTCCACTTAATACAGCACCAAGTACAACCCATCCCAGCATCATTAAGCTGAAGTTTTGGGATACTTTGGGCGAGGATGGATGAATGAAAGACGTTTGAGAACTCTCGTCAGAGGCTTGATCTTCGTCTTCTGTCGTAGCGGCAGTGGGTGGCAGTGGGTTAAGTTCGGGTTCTGAATCAGAGGGTGATGTTTGTCTGCGAGCGCCTGATGTCTTTGGGTCAAACCCACGGGGAAATTGGGTTTGCAGGTCATAGACTGCACCAGAGAGCTTTGCTCCATCAAGGTTGGCACCCTCTAGATTTGCTCCACACAGGTTTGCTTTAGATAGGTCAACTCGACTGAGGTTAGCAAAGGCTAAGTTTGCCCCGCCGCTGAAGTTTACGGCTTTTAAGGCGGCACCACTTAAGTTTGCGTTCTGGAAGTTTGCCGCAGTGAAGTCAGCATCACTGAGGGTCAGCCAAGTGAGGTTTGCATTTTGCAGTTGTGCTTTGTGGAAGGAGCGATCGCCCTGTCCATAGCGGCGCTTAAGTTCCTTGCTGTCCATGCTGAAGCCGACTCAAACAGTTCAATCTAGGGTGCCCTAAGCCAAAGATTGTTCAGCTATTGAGCAAACGGTCTCTCAATTACAAAAGTGGTACAATTAGTGGTACAAGTATGAGAGCCCATGGAAATCTTAAGTGCGAGTGAGGCTAGAGCCAAATTCTTTAGTTTGGTTGAGCAGGTGAATAGAGATCATTCACCACGGGTTATTACGAGTCGGCAGGGTGATGCGGTTTTGCTGTCTAAGGATGATTGGGAAAGTATCCAGGAAACCCTGTATTTACAATCCATTCCTGGGTTAGTAGAGTCGATTAGAGAAGCAGAGCGATCGCAGGAATGGGACTCTGAGGAGGTATTTATGCAGGTACTCAATGGGTTGGAAGATTGAGTTTAGCCGCACGGTACTGAAGGATGCTAAAAAATTGAAGGCTGCGAGCTTAGCAGACAATGTTAGCGATTTAATCGAGATCCTTAAGAGAAATCCTTACGAGCCGCCCTATGAAAAACTATCTGGCAATCTAAAGGGCTATTATTCGAGGCGGATCAATATCAAACATCGTTTGGTGTATTCGGTTGATGAGGAAACGAACACGATTCGGGTTGTTTCTGTTTGGTCGCACTATGAGTAGAAGGGCAGCGATCGCCCTGCCCATAGCGGCGCTTGAGTTCCTTGCTGTCCGTGCTGAGAAAGAAAAAAGCGCAGAGAACAAACGGGTAAAGGTTTACGAAGAGCCTGGGCCGGAAGACAGCGCAACCCGAAAGCCAAAGTAGTCGCTCCGGTTGTCGGCGCTGTTCCTGACGCGGTTGGCAGAGCGACAGTTCCTCGAAGTGCCGTACCACGAACCGCCGCGCAGGAGCCGAGGGTGATTATTATTCTTGCCTCTGTCTATCCACGCGTCTCCATCTCTTGGCGCTCCGTTATAATCACCGTGCCAGTGGTCTTGGCACCACTCCCAGACGTTCCCGTGCATATCGTATAGGCCCCAGGGGTTTGGCTTCCTTTCGCCAACGGGATGAGTTTGACTGTTGGAATTTCCGATAAACCAGGCATAGTCTTTCAGTTGGCCTTCTTCATCTCCATAGCAGTATCTGCTGGCTGTCCCTGCTCGACAAGCGTATTCCCACTGCGCTTCGCTGGGTAGGCTGATCGTCTGTCCGATTTGTTGACTTAGCTTTTTACAGAAGGTGATGGCATCGTGCCACCTGACGTATTCTACTGGGCGATTCAGATCACCCTTAAAGTGGGAGGGATTATTTCCCATAACCGCTTTGTATTGCTCCTGAGTCACTGGATATCTCCCCATCCAAAAGCTTTTAAGCGTTACGGTATGGATGGGTTTCTCAGTTTCGTGTTCATTAGAACCCATCTCAAAGGAGCCAGAGGGGATTTGCACTAGCTCTAGGGCGGGTGCTTCTGGGATATTCAGCTTCAACACCTCACCGCTGCTGCTGTCCACCTTTTTGATGGGGGGCGGGCTTGACTCAGGCTTCTGAGGGTTGGAGCCACCTTGGAGTTCCAGCACTGGTTTTGTGCGGGCTAAGGAGTCCTGGAGTTTCTGACGGTAGAGGACATCTTGTTCGTTAGAACTGGGTAAATTTTCCTTAGTATCTTGACTCTTCTTCGGCTCAGGCTTGTTATCTGGGTTTGACACCTCAGATTGACTGGGCTGTAGCCCCTGCACTTGAGCGCCTGAGACGCTAGGGTCAAACCCGATGGGAAATTGGGTCTGGAGGTCATAGACCGCATTGGTCAATATCGCCCCATCCAGATTAGCTCCTTCTAGATTGGCTCCACACAGATTTGCGTTGGTGAGATCAGCTCGGCTGAGGTTAGCGAAGTTTAGTACAGCACCACTGAGGTTGACATCCTTTAGGGTAACGCTAATTAAATTTGCGTTCTCAAAATTAGCCGCAGTGAAGTCAGCATCACTGAGGGTCAGCCAAGTGAGGTTTACATTTTGCAGTTGTGCTTTGTGGAAGGAGCGATCGCCCTGCTGATAACGGCGCTTGAGTTCTTTACTATCCATACTGAAGCTGACCCCTGGCACAAATACTGAAGTTTAGGGTGTCCATCGCCAACAAGCGCTCAGCTATTGAACAAATAGCACCTGTCCCTTTTCCAGAAGATCCCATCCACCGGAAGCGCTGTTTTGAGCGACTTTTGCTGGTTTGACGATCTGAATTTTTGACCCCGGCTGATACTCTGGACATTCAAATAAAGCCTGAAATGTATCAAACCCCATAGGTGTAATTTTAAGATCGCTCTTGGGTGTTACCCAGTAGTTACGATCTTCTCCTGCAAAAATCCAGTAATTATAATTATTGACCGATTTTAAAAATACAGATGCAGCACTATTCTCACGGCGATTTTTAACACTTTCTTCGCTTTCAGAAACCCGCTCAACAACATAGGTTTCTAATAATTGGGGCGAGATATTATAGTTTTTAACAATGCTGTCCCAAGGCTCACTGGCTGGTGGAGCTGGTTGACTGGAATGACTAGAACGTGGGGTGTAGTCATAGTCCTGATTCACAAACGGTTCACTGCTGCCATAATTAGTGGGTTTAACTCTAGGTTCAATGCTATAAATATCAGATTTAGTCGATCTAGATTGAGCCTGAACTTGAATAGACTCCAGTGTCTTCTTATAAGAAGAGAGCTGACTTCTTAAGTCTTCAAACTTACGACTAATTCTATGATTAAGTTCACCATCAGTTTTTTCTAATCCTTTCAGTCTTTGACTGATTTCATATCTGATGGCTCTAGATTTATTAAAATTCTGCCAGAGTATAAAGGTCAATGCTCCATTCCATAAGCCAAGAACCCCTAGAATCCCCCACAACCAAATAGGAACTGAGCTTTTTGCTGTTGCGTTATTTGCGTCTTCCAGCGTTGAATCATCTGCGGGAGGCTGGTTATCAGAGCTATCAGGTGCTGGGCTGACAGAAGCTGTTCCTGACTGAACAGAATTTGGAGCTTGACTATTCTGCGCCCAGGCAAAATCAGAAATCTTTCCTCCAAAGTTGCCGCCAAGCAAAAGAAAAGCAGCCAAGCTCACGGAAGCAATTTTACGCATCGGTTTTATTTCCATTCCTCTGCCCACTGATTTCCTAATACCTGTAACAATGCCTTTAATTCCAAAATAAAGGGCGGTTCGATTCTAATATCATCGGCATTCCCTCTCAGTCTTAACAGAGATTTTTTAAGCTCCCGCGTCGTCGTTTGCCAAAGTTTGGCGTTGACATCAGGGTCATCACTCACGACATACCCCTTAAAGGGTTCAATCCCCTCGACACGCTGTGCCTCTAGGGTGCGGTGGTAGCTATTCAAAAAATGCTTCAGTGCCGTAAGCTCAGGGACTGCAAAATCCTCGATGGTGCCGCTCAGTCGCATCCGCGCATTCCAATCTAGGGGTTCGCCGTTGAGGGTAAAGGCTTCTCCCGCAATGAGAAGGTCTTCGTCTCGCTTATCGAGTCCTTTCAGATGGCTTTCGTCTAAGACTAGGCCACAGGCCACTTCGTCCTTGGGTAGCGGACTGAGCTTGGTTTCAACATCAATATCTTCAAACCCCGAAGCACTGCTCAGCATGGCGCTAAACAAATCGTTCGCTTCACAGTGGCGGTTAAATTCCCCGCCCTCTGCTAGCCAGTTGAGCAGCCGTGAGCCATTCCCTCCTGTAAAGACGGGCGTAATTTCTGGGGTTTTATACTTGCCCTCGGCGGCAAGCGCCTTGAGCAACAGCCCCACGTAGTAGTACAGCCCCGCCACCCCAAGAGTCATGAGCTGAATTAACCCCTGAAATTCGGGTTCTTCTGCCACCATATCGCGGCGATTTTGGAGCCACCCTTCGCTTTCGCGGCGCATAAAAACATCTAGCTTGACGTAAAACTGAAAGCCCTGGAGCTTCCGCCATTCGTCAATTTTAATTTTGAAGACCCGCTCTAAAAAGCCAGGGTTCATCTGGATGAACTGCGAAAATAAGTCCTTTCCGGCAAGCTGGACGGAGCATTGATGCACAAGTCGATTTTCTTCCCAGATCGAAATATCTGAAGTGCCGCCGCCGATGTCAATGCAGGTGCTGTTGACCAAATCAAACTGGCTTTTGCGTCCGGGTAGCTCAAAGTCGGCAAAATACTGGGCGATCGCCAAGCTTTCGGTGCGGTAGTTGGTGGGGTTATCCAGGGTGGGGCAATTCTGGGTGAGTCCCGTGGTTTCTTCAATGGCGACGGTTAAGTCTCGCCAGTTTTTGACGTACTTATTGCGATCAGTTTTAGAAAACGCCGAGGGATAAGAAAGCGCCCACTGAATTTCTTTCACATTATTGGCAGCCGCCTGAGCCGTGATTTGTAAAATCAGGTGCTTTAAGAACAAACGATTAAAATTGAGGCTCTCCGCTGACCACTTGAGGTTTGGGCGAATCCAGTCATCGGTATTGGGCTTAAAGGTGGTGCTGTCGCGGGGGATATAAATCCGTCCGTCTAGGACAGGCAACTCTTCGCCCTTGCTGCCCCTGGTGGTCAGTACCGTTGAGAGGGGTAGCTCCATACTGCTGGCAATGAAGTATTCGTAGAGCGCAGTCTGACGAATTTCACCACTGCTTTCTGTGACCTTGTGATGCAGGGGCTCAATGCTGAGCGGCTCTACAATGCCGCTGCGCTTCACGTAGATATTGGTAAACGAGGTGCCAAAGTCAACGCCCACTTTCCAGGGAATGCCTGTGGTGGTGCCGACTTCCTTGGGCGTTTTGATCAGAATCAGGCCGATGGGCTGCTGATTTTTGCCGCGACAGTCAATAAAAGCAGGAAACTCCGTCAACTGAAGCACCTGGCAGTTGCTTTCATTATCGGGGAAGGAATAGTTGGGGTAGTGGAACGAACCCACGCCTTTAAAGCTATGGGTTTCTTTGGCCTGAGCAAACTGTACCTGAAAGGTTTCGAGGTTGGGATCGTAGTAGAAGGCGTAGTATTCTTTCCAGGTTTTGGAGTGGAAGTTCGGCCATAGCTCTAAGACCGGAACCTCGGCGATCGCATTTTCTTTCTTGAGGGGATAGGTTTTGGCGATCCGGTAGGTGCCATCTTTCCCCTGCACTCCAGAGAGCCGCAGGTCTAAAATAAACTCCACCTGTGGCCCAGAAGCCTGGTCAATGCGCTGAATCTGCACCATCCCATTGAGATCTTCTGGGGTTAGGTACTCCAGCAAAATGGGGTTGATGGGCAGCAGCGGCGTAATGCTCTTGCCTTCATAAAACTCTGCCAATGCCTCAATTCCCTTGGGCACCAGCCCTCCAGGAAAAGCTGAAGCCTGGGTAATAAACGAAAGCTCCGACAAAAAGACATCTGCCTCTCTCAGACCCTTCACCCCCCAGCGGGGCAGATCGCCGGAGCGCGATACGTCTTCTGGGTTGAGGGCCGCGAGGTTGGTTGTGTCATGAATCCAAATATTTTGGGCTTGCTCCCCCCATTCCCGCTGGATTTGATAGGCTTCTGGAATCAGCAGCAGGTCTTTGTCTGGACTTTTACCCACGCTGGGCACCACCCGCACGCTCGACTCCTGGGGAATCGCCTGGATGGGTGTATTGAGTACCCGCAGCGGCCCTAACAGAATATTTGCGCCAAAAAAGCGAGCGGCGGTGCTGCGCTTGAGGCTTTGGTTGGGGACGTTGCCTAAACTATTTTGAAAGTCCTTGAGCAGTGCCGACACTTCATTGACGGCTTTATTATCGGTCTGTCCCGGCGGGTTTAGCTCTTGGCGTACAATCTCTAGCCACTGCCGGAGCTGACTCTTTTCGTCGGCATTGAGATGATCCACGGGCGAGACAGGCGATCGCAGTCTTCCGCCAGACCACCAGGGCAACCCTGACCAGTTCCCTTCTTCTGAAGGACAGACCAATGTACTGGGAGAAGACATCCCCACAGAGCGCCCATTCCACAGAAAGACATACACATCCTGCCAAGGATGCTTTCCGTTGAGGGTGTACAGCGCATTTTGGGTGGAGGGCAGCAATTCGTAGAGCGATCGCGCAAAGGCATCACCCTTGTCCCGCTCCGCCTCTAGCTCCACCAGCACCGCCTTGAGCGGGAAACCTCGCACTTCAGCCAAGGCGATCGCCGCCAGCATCCCCTGCCACTGCTCAATCATCTGGGCGCGAATCGGGTAGCGACGATTGTGAATCGCCATCTCCATCGATAACGGCCGCGCCCACATATCAGGAATCGAGCTAACGCTCTTGATATCCCGCCCCGCAGAGGGCACCTCTAGACTAGAGGCAACATGCTGAAAAGCAACCCTAGACTGCTGATCCCAAGTGCCCACAGCACCGGGCTTCACGTCAATCCCCTCTTGGGCACCCCCACCCTCCTTCAGCTTGGGCAGAAAAAAGTAAGAAGACTGAGGAATTTTGCTACTTTCGGTCATGGTGGTCTCTAGAGCAGGCTAGGGTTTGCAGAGAGAATAGAGCGCCGTGGCGAGTCCTGCCACGCCGGGGGCAGGGTCGGGGGAGACGGACATGAGCTTTTCCTTAATGGCCTGGGGCGTTACGTCCTTGGACTGTTCTAGGTTGTCGGCTCCCAGCACCAGCTTGGGAAAGTTTTCCGTCACCTTGGGCACTTCCCCGTTGCCATTCAGCAAAAAGCTGTGGCGAAAGAGCTGAATACTGCGGCTTGTTCCCCCAGTGCCGTGAATCAAGCTCACCCAGCGCAGAAAAGATAAGGCCCAGCTATCAATACACTGAAGGATGTCCTGCTGTAGCTCATCGTTTAAGTCTGGTAGGGCGCTGCGGTTAAAGAGCACTTGGGGTTTGAAGAAGCGGGTAAACCAGGGGGCGGCCTTTTGGAAATTTTTGATATTCCCCTTGCCGTCCTTGAGTTCTGGAGAAAGGTTGGCTGCCCAGAGATAGGCAAAGCGAACTGCATTCGCAAGGCTGGGCTTAACCACCGCTTTATCGGGGATGTCGTCCCAAGTGACCCGCTGGTCGCTTTGGCGGCTCAGCAGCACCACGGGCTGGAGTTCCTGCTGGGAAATAAAGTGACGGGCTGCTAAGGCCGCATACAGTTCGATAAAGTGGGGGTCATTTTTTTGGGTGTTTTTGCCCACGCTAAACTGCGGCACCGAGGCAGGTTCTTGATCGCCCAGGAGGTAAATGCTGTCAAAGATGGGTTGGGCCTGATAGTAGCGCAGGGCGGCTTCTGTATTGAGCAAGAACTGCTCTGGCCTTGCGTAAATTGCCCCTGGATCTTGGTCGGCGGGCACACTGAACTGAAAGTAGGGCAGCATGAGCAGTCCGCCAATCTTGACGCTGCTCATGCCAGAGCGCTCTAGCTTATTTTTAAGCAGCCGCCCAATGGTCGGAAACCCCGATGCACCCGTCCCGCCAAAAATTGAGCCGCAGATAAAAATCCGAGGCGTGCCGCCCCCTACCCCTAGATCCAGCTCAATCCGTTGCAGTAGCGATCGCCAAGGCTCCTGGCTTGTATTATCCAGCTTCACCTGGCTCATAATGGCAGACCCAATGGCCGGACGCCCCCGAAAGCCCACGTCCAGTTCCGCCTCGCGCTCTCCTGGCGTATACAGCACATCGAAGAGGTGCCCCAAGCCTGGACTGTTAAAGGCATAGCTTTCGTAGTTGAAATAGGCCCCCAAGGACTTATTAATGCTGCCGCTAAAAGGCGACCAGACCTCCAATGCCTCAATAGAGGGCTGCATCCAGGAGGCGGCAGCAGCCCCGCTCTCTACAACGGCACGACGGCAGGCTTGATAGGTTGTCAGCGTTTCCCGCGTGCGGGTTAGGTTGCCGTTGCTCTCATCGGGGTCAATGAAGAGAATCTGAATTTTTTCATTGCCAAATAGCCCCGCTGCGGCCAAATGAATGATGGATTCTACGCACTTAGCGCCAGTTCCCCCAATCGAGACAATGTATAAAGACATTACTTCAGACCTATCAAATGACGAATTCCAAACGAGCCAGGTGGAATAAATTTCAGCAGCCCCGGAGAGCTAATCACAGTCGCAAACCAGTACACAATCAGCAGATCTAGAACGTAAAATGCTGTCAAAGACAGTAATGCTTGATTACTACCATTAAAGAAATAAAGCGCCACACAAATTCCAATAATGGGCACCAGCAGCAGGAGTGCCCACACCAATCGCATGGGGGAGGCTTGGTTAAAGGATGTAATGCGCGATCGCCGAGCACTGAGATACCAAATCACAGTCGCAACCAGCGCCGTACTAAACACAATGGCCGCACCAGAGGTATATTTTTCTGCGATCCAGACCTCTAGCTCGACATCCGTAATCGCGATGATGCCGCTCTGGTAAAGCCAAGGCTGCACTAAAAACATCACAATCGCGCCCACGATGCTGACAATTAAAATGCGAAGAATATCCCAAACCATAAAGTTACCTTTCCCCCAATCTCCAAGGGTTTTCAGATTTAGCGCTGGGGCAAATCTTTTGCGCTCATTTCTGACTGAATGATGACCGAATTGCTATCAGCCTACGAGTAACGACTATTAATATAACCTGAGTTCGGACGAAGGAGTGAAGCCGTTCTAGGAGCGCTGGAGGGCAACGCTGCGGGAGCCAGAGTGCATCATGACCCACTCTGGCATCTCTCTAAATAAAATCGCACCCATTCTTTAACTCAGGTTTATTCAGTTTTCGCGAGTTTGCTATACAGTTTTGGGAGATGCGAGATGAGAAAAAAATCCGTATGGTAGCTCCAAAACAGGTTGCGATCGCCATTCTCTATCAGGCTGAGCGCTATCTTTTGCAGCTTCGCGATCCGCTACCCACCATTGTTTACCCTGGACAGTGGGGACTCTTTGGAGGACACCTTGAGGTCAATGAAACCCCAGAGGATGCGATCTGGCGAGAGCTGTCTGAGGAAATTGGCTACGCACCCCCCGACCTGATGGCCTTCACCCCATATACAGATGCGGAGGTGGTGCGCCATGTCTTTTGGGGAGAACTCACCGTCCCCATCGAAACCCTAAACCTCCAGGAAGGCTGGGACTGTGGCCTACTGACCCTCAATGAAATTGACGCAGGAGAAGCCTACTCTGCGATCGCCCAGCAGGTGCGTCCCCTGGGGCATGTGCATCGCCAGATTCTGCTGAATTTCCACCAGCAGCGCTCCTCTGGATTTCTAGGGGTTTCCCGACCAGCGGAGCGATCGCCATGAGCCTAGCGTCCGCCTTCCTGATGGGGCTGCTGCTCATGGCCACCGGACTCAGTCTTTTGCTACTCTGGCAGGCCATCATCAGCCGAAAACGCGATCAGCTTCCGCTGGCGCTGCCGATTTTTCAGGCGGGTATTGCCCTCTGGCTATTGGCATACACTTGGGAATTTAGCGTGCTGGACTTAGGCAGCAAAATCCTAGCCAGCAAAGTGCAGTATGTGGGCATTGTGACTGTCCCCCTCAGCTGGCTGCTCTACACCTTCCACCATACCCAGCGCGATCGCCCGATTCGTCCTCAATGGGTAGGGCTACTCTGTATCGAACCCATCTTAGTCGTGGCCGCCGCCTGGACAAATGAATCCCATCGGCTCCTGTGGCAACAGATGACGCTGCTGCCCCTGAGCCCCACCCTGGCAACATTGCGGATCACCTATGGGCCTTTGTTTTACGTCCATACCCTCTACACCTACGGAATCATCGTTTGGGCAACGGCTCTACTGCTCAAAAACCTATGGCGATCGCGTCAGCTTTACCGAAAGCAATCTCTCACCCTGCTGATTTCAGCAGGCGCACCCTGGCTGGGCAATATCTTCTATTTGCTCAACCAGTCTTTGTTCAGCCACAGCGATTTTGATCCTGCTAGCGGCACAGTTCCGCCCACTGAATGGGCAACCGTCATTGACTGGACACCCTTTGGCTTTCTGATCTCAGGGCTTGCTGTTCTATGGGGGCGCTGGCAGTTTCGGCTCTGGGATATTGTACCGATCGCCAGAGACACCCTCATTGAAGGCATGCGCGAAGGCATCCTCGTGCTGGATCATCAACACCGCGTCATTGACCTCAATCCAGCGCTGCAACATATCCTTCAGTTGCCCACCCCAAAAATCCTTGGCAAGCCAGTCGCTCAAATTCTTTCCCCTTGGCCACTGCTGCTCAGCCAAGTCCAAGAGCCCTCTGACCATCAGCGATTGCTCACCCATGAGCAGTCCTGCGAAGGCAGCACTTCCTGGTATGAAATTAGTCTATCCCCGCTGTACAACACCCATCAAAAGCGCTTAGGACAGCTTCTGATCTGGCGAGACGTCACCCCGCAAAAACGAATCGAGCGAGAGCTGGAGCGCATCAAGGACGCAGCCGAAGCGGCCAGCCAAGCCAAAAGCCGCTTTTTAGCGACCATGAGCCACGAACTGCGCACCCCCCTCAACGCAATTTTGGGCTACAGCGAACTGCTTCAGCAGGAGAGTCAGATCAGCGGAAACCCAGAGATCTTGGCAGATTTGAGAACCATCCACCAGTCCGGCAGAAACCTCCTCTCCCTCATCAACAACATTCTTGATTTTTCTAAGGTTGAAGCGGGTAAATTTTCCGTTGTCCTTGAGCCCTGCGATGCGGTGTCCCTCGTCCTGGAGGCATCCCGCACTGTAGAGCCCCTCATGCAAAAAAATAGAAACCAGTCTCAGGTTCGCTATAGCGAAGCCATCCCGCCACTCTATTCAGACCCTATGAAAATTCGACAGGTGCTGCTGAATCTTTTGGCCAATGCCGCAAAGTTTACAACCGAAGGAACGGTGATTTTAAGTGTAGAACCCCTTGATGTTTCCAGTGGTTCCGCTGCCTCAAATAAACCCGATCCAAGTATCTCTGATCCAGACATGCCCGACTCAGGCATGCCCGACTCAAGCATAAAAACCCCCACCTGGATTCGCTTTCAGGTTCAAGACACAGGCATTGGCATGACCCCAGACCAGCTTCAAAGAATCTTTCAGCCGTTTGTGCAAGCCGAAGATTCTACAGCACGTCGATACGGCGGCACCGGACTAGGGCTGGCCTTAAGTCAGTCTTTTTGCCACCTGCTGGGTGGTGCCATCTCCGTTAAAAGTGAATTGGGCGCTGGCTCCACCTTTACGGTGGATTTACCGATCAGCTCCCCGACAGCACTTGAACCTTCAAGCCAGCAGGCTCAGAATAGCCCTTGGCAGGATAACCCTTGATCGATGAAGCGAGATAAAGCGATAAAGGGCTGAAGATTAGGATGGATAGCAGGGAATCATTGGAGATTCTAATCTGTGTCGTTCTGTGAAGGACTGCAAACTGAACTAGGATAAAAGCAGATTCAGCCGATCAGGATGGAGGGTTTTTATGGTAGTAGCAGCACCCGTCACACAAGAAAAGCGCTTAACCACGCAAACCCTAGAGATTGCAGACAACACCACGGCGCTGCGATCGCTAGATTGGGATCGCGATCGCTTTGATATTGAGTTTGGCCTCCAAAATGGCACCACCTATAACTCCTACCTCATTCGGGGCGAAAAAGTAGCCCTAGTGGATACCTCCCACGAAAAATTTCGCCAGCTTTACCTGGATGCCCTCACCGGAGCCATCGATCCTTCAACGATTGACTACATCGTGGTGAGTCACACCGAGCCAGACCACAGCGGCCTAATTCCTGACGTGCTAAAACTTGCGCCCCAGGCTATCGTGGTGGCGTCTAAAGTCGCCATTCAGTTTTTAGAAGACCTGGTACATCAGCCCTTTGAGCGCCAGATTGTTAAAAATAGCGACAAGCTAGATTTAGGCAACGGCCATGTTTTGGAGTTTGTGATGGCACCCAACCTCCACTGGCCAGACACCCTCTTTACCTACGATGCCAAGACGGGCATCCTCTACACCTGTGATGCCTTTGGGATGCATTACTGTAGCGAAGATTCCTTTGATACCAACCTTCAGGCCATTGAGCCAGACTATCGCTTTTACTACGAGTGCCTGATGGCACCCAACGCTCGGTCGGTGCTGTCCGCCATGAAGCGCATGGATGAACTCCCCCCCGTCACCACGATCGCCACTGGCCACGGCCCTCTGCTGCGCCATCACTTGCAAACCCTCACCCAAAACTATCGGGACTGGAGTCAGAGTAAGGCCAAGGCCGAAACGACCGTCGCCGTCTTTTATGTGTCGGACTATGGCTATAGCGATCGCCTCTCTCAAGCCATTGCGCGGGGAATCACCAAAACAGAGGTGGCCGTTGAAATGATGGATCTCAAGGTTGCCGATCCTCAGGAAGTGAATGAGCTGGTGGGTCGCGCTCAGGGTCTGGTGATCTGCACACCGCCCACCGCTGGAGCCGCCGCAACGTTGACCAAGGCTGCGTTAGGAACCCTGGTGGCGGCAGTCAAGGATAAGCAGGTCGTAGGGCTGTTTGAAGCTTACGGAGGCGATGATGAGCCCATTGATACCCTTGTGAATCGGTTCCGCGATCTGGGTCTAGCCTTGGGCTTTGAGCCCATTCGCATCAAGCAAACGCCGACGGACCAAGTTTATCAGCTCTGCGAAGAAGCCGGAACCGACTTAGGCCAGCTACTCAACCGCGATCGCAAAATTAAGGCGCAAAAGTCCCTCAATAGCGACCTCGAAAAAGCCCTGGGGAGACTTTCCGGTGGGCTATATATTATTACGGCTCAGAAGGGAGATGTGGCTGGGGCAATGTTGGCCTCTTGGGTGGTGCAGGCCAGCCTGGAGCCCCTGGGCTTTTCCATTGCGGTGGCCAAAGATCGGGCCATTGAGTCTCTCATGCAGGTAGGCGATCGCTTTGTCCTGAACGTTCTGGAAGAAGGCAAGCACCTAGGACTGATGAAACACTTCCTGAAGCGGTTTGCGCCTGGGGCTGATCGCTTTGCGGGCATCAACACCCAAACCGCCCGTAACGGCGCACCCATTCTGACCGACGCCCTCGCCTATCTAGAGTGCCAAGTCACCAGTCGCATGGAATGTAGCGATCACTGGGTGGTCTATAGCCAGGTTACGGCGGGTCGCGTCTCCAACCCCGAAGGTATCACCGCTGTCCATCACCGGAAAGTCGGCACCTACTACTAAAAGAGCCTGCTACTCAAAAACGCTGTTACTAGAAGTAGAAGACTCGGTTACTAGAAGACTCGGTTACTAGAAGATTCGGTTACTAGAAGACTCGGTTACTAGGAGGCTCTGCAATCACCTACATGAAACTGCCCTGAATACATCTGTCCAAAGAGGCGTTGACTTTTCTGTGCGTACCTGTCCATGCTGAATTAACCCTTCTACCGTTCATTACGCGCCCTAGGATCAGCATCCCCATGAGTCGACCAGGCAAAAAGCGAGTCATGACCCGAAAAGTCCTTTGGCGTTTAATTCAAGAAGCGATCGCCGCTTGGCAGCAGGATAAAGCCTCCCGGCTAGCGGCGGCACTGTCCTACTACGCCATTTTTTCGGTCACGCCCTTGATTGTGGTAATCATTGCGATCGCGGGGTCTTTGTTTGGAGAAGCCGCCGCCCGTGGCCAAATTATTGCCCAAATTCAGGGTTCCGTCGGGCCGGAAGGCGCAGCCTTTATCCAAAGCCTTCTGGAAAATGCAGGGCGTGGGGGTGCCGGATCTGGACTCTTTGCCTCAGTGATTGGGATTATTCTTTTACTATTTGGCGCAACGGGCTTATTTGTAGAGCTTCAGGATGCGCTGAATACGGTTTGGGGCGTCACGGCCAAGCCTAATCGCGGTGTCAAAAACTTTCTGCGGAACCGTGCCCTGTCCTTTGTCATGGTTTTAAGCATTGGCTTCTTGCTGCTGGCGTCCCTCGTGCTGAGTGCAGTGCTTGCGAGCCTCAGCCGCTTTACAGACTCCAACCTCTTTGAGCTAGGACGCTTCTGGCAAATCACCAATTTAGCAGTTTCTTTTGGAGTGATTGTGCTGCTGTTTGCCACCATCTATAAGCTGCTGCCGGATGTCCGCATTCCTTGGTCAGATGTGTGGGTGGGGGCCAGTATTACAGCCCTTTTGTTCATGATCGGGCGTTCTTTACTGGGGCTTTATCTGGGCAATACAGCCTTTAGCTCCACCTATGGCGCAGCAGGGTCTTTAATTATTTTGCTGGTCTGGTTTTATTACTCCGCCCAAATTTTATTTTTTGGCGCAGAGTTTACTAAGGTTTATGCCAATCGCTATGGCTCTCGCATTCAGCCAAATCGCCACGCAGTTGCAGTAGAGTTAGTCACCGTGGAAGCCTCCTCCTCAGATTCTTCCACGGCGGAACGTGAAAATTCTGAGTCCTAATCTACCCTAAGCAGCGAGAAGTCATGAACTCTACCCAGAGGCGCAATGACCTGCGTCCTTGGAGAGAGTTGTGTCTAGGGCCGCTCTAGGAATCCCTGCTTTAAGAGAGATGCCCTCTACCCTGTATTTCTGGTCAACTGGGGATAGAAATAAGGGAGTCATGACTATGCAAAAGGTTGAAATTGGTCTTACTGACCAGCAGCGGAAGGGCGTCGTTGATTTACTCAATCAAGACCTGTCTGACCAATATCTTCTGCTGGTCAAAACCAAAAAATATCACTGGGATGTGGTTGGGCCACAGTTTCGTACACTGCATCAGCTCTGGGAAGAGCACTATGAAGCCCTAACTATCTCTATTGATAAAACCGCAGAGCGCGTGCGGGCTTTGGGGGGATATCCCGTGGGCACAATGGCGGGCTTTTTAGAACTTACATCACTTCAAGAGCATCCAGGTGATGTGCCCACTGCGTCTGATATGGTGCTCAGACTTGTGCAAGACCACGAACAGGTGATTCGGAACCTGCGCGACCACATTGATCAGTGCAGTGACCAGTTCCACGATGAAGGAACAGCCGATTTCTTGACCGGACTAATGGAAGCCCATGAAGGCATTGCCTGGATGCTGCGCTCTTTCCTGGAGGGGGAAGCGGTGGAGCCTAATGGAGCAAAACCTAGCCTGATAAAACAGGCCGCTGTGGGCGTATAGCGTAGCTCCACCAATCGTAGGTGAGTCAAAGTAGCGCCATTAGATCCGCAATGATTGAGCTGCGCTTGAGGCGATCGCCGAATCAACGCTCACCCACTTGAGGCAGCCCTAATGGGACTCACAGGCGATGTTTCGCCGTTGGGGCCGCTGTTTTCAAAAGATTAGTTTCAAAAGATTAGCTTCAAAAGATTAGCTTCAAAAGATGAGTTGAGAGGTACTTTATGACAGAAAAGAATATCGCAGCGTACAAAGCAGAGCGATCGCTTTCCGCCGTCTTTCAAAATGAAGACCAGCTTGATCCAGTCGTGCGCCGATTGATTGAGCGGGGTGTGCCGCAAGATCAGATTTCGGTGCTGGGACAAAACTTTCAGTCCAAAACACGCATTACAGGCTTTCTCACCAAGAAAGACGTGATTTTAGGGGGATTGCGCAATGGGGCGGTGTTCGGCTCCTTCTTTGGCTCGTTTTTAAGTTTGCTGACCGGCGTTGGCGTTTTGTTTATTCCCTTTGTGGGGTCTGTGGTGGCGGCGGGGCCCATTGGTGCGGTGCTGCTCGGTGCGGCAACGGGTGCCCTTGCGGGGAGTGCGGGGGCTGGAATTGCTTCTGCGCTGGCAACCCTAGGAATGCCTGAAGAGAAGGCAACGCTTTACCAAACGCGCCTACAGGCTGGAGATTTTTTAGTGATGGTTGAGGTGCCCGCTGAGCGCACCGGAGAGTTTCAGCTTTTGCTAGAGAGTGCGGGTGGCCAAGAGATTCACCTGAATGAAGCGACTCTGCCTCGACCCTGTACTGGGGAATGTAAGGGGCCAGAGGATTTATCTCCCGAAGTGCGATCGCATTTATCACCTGAGGCACAGACTCTTTTTATTGAGCGCTACAACGCCGTCTACCAGAAAGATGCTGACGTACAAAAAGCGGAACAGGTGGCTTGGCAAGCGATTCACGGGCAGTTTGACGAGGATGAAACGGGCGTCTGGGCTAAGCCAAAAGCGATCGTCTAGGGGACGAGCTTACTCGGCAGAGACACTGTTAGCCTCATCCTTCCCTTGAGTCCAATCCATTGATTAATTTTGCAATTAGTTTTGCAATTAGTTTTGCATTGACTGATATCCACTGATAGGGAGACAAAACAATGACATCTCTTTTCTTACTGCCTCTAGCGCAGGCCGCAGTTGAAGCAGCCGCTGAAACCTCTCAAGAAATTGGCAAAATCTCGCTGCCCATTGTCGGAATCGTGGGATTTTTGGCGGCTGTGAGCCTTGGCTCAATTGCCTGGTTCAACTCTAAGCGTCCTGCAGGTTGGGAAGGCAAAGAGCGGCCTGATATCGTGCCAAAGATTGAACCCTCTGAAACACCGGGCATTGGCAACCCTGAGCCATAGGAAAGGCCTACTAGATCCGTCTACTAGATTCTAGGAACCACTGGCTAGAAAAGTTAGGATTTGATTGCTCCGTCACAGCTTAGTGGAGCAAGTGCTGGGTCATGAGTGACTGCATTTGCTCCACTTCTGTTTGGGATAGTGATGAATTTTGGGATAGGGATGAATGAAGACGGACAGAGGGTAAGAAGGAGGAGGACGAAGGCTATATAGCCCTAGAAGAAGAACAGGAAACCCGATCAGGAGGTGGCGGAAAGAGAAGTATAAGGAAGCCCATCATTGATCGCTCACAGCTCAGCGCTCAACCGTTGCGGCGGTAAGTCATGCAACTCATCTGGTCATTCCGCTCCCTTAGATCTTCACTCGGAAGATCTTACCTAGTCGGGTGGATAGGCCAATCGTCGCGGAATTTGGTCGTGTTCATTCACGTCGTCACATCACATCCCTTTTCAGCAAGCTCATGTTTTCCAGCCGGTTTCCGTACAAACCGACTGTAATGGGCAGTCCCAAGGGTCGCTGGGGAGTCGATCAAGGTAGGCGAACTCAAAAACAATGCCAACCGTGGGTTTCTTGGCCCAGGCAGGCAGGCTCAGCAGGCGATCGTAAAACCCGCCCCCATACCCCAACCGAAACCCCTGGCGATCGCAAGCAACCGCAGGCACCAAGATTAAATCCACCTCCTCCGGATGCAGCACCGGAAGAGAGGTGATCGGCTCCAGAATACCGTAGGCTCCAAGCTGGAAGTGCTCAGGGCTAGAGGGCACGCACTGATGCCAGACCAAGTCTTGCCTAACACATCGCGGAAACCCCCAGCGTTGCGGGGAAGATGCCTGCCAGAGCGAACTGAGATCTAGCTCTTGGTGTGTACTCAGGTAGGCTAAGACAACCCTGGCCTCTTGAAATGCCCTGGAAGCAGCTAAATGCTCGCAAATTAAAGTGCTTTTGGTTTGCCAGTCTAAAAAGCTAAGCGATCGCCGCCGCTGCAAAAGCTGAGTTCTAAGCGCCTTTTTGCCTAAAGCCGCACTAGAATCCTTTTCTTGAAGGTAGCCGTCCGGGCTAGTCACAATAGAACATCACAGCAAGGCATCACACAAGCTGCCCTAGAAAAAGTAACCCTGGCAAAAAGCCTAGATCCAGGAAACCACAACCCAAAAGAGGCCGTCCACAATCAGCGTACTCAGCACTGCGCCCATAAAGGCCCACCAGCCCAAGCTAGCGCGGCCTCCCCAGCGTACCTCAGAACGCACCAAGGGCAGCAAGCCGCTCACGCAAAGCCCACCAATTAAAACGCTAGCCCAGATCGCCCCGGTTGAATTCTGGATTTGATGGAGCGCAGTCTGCAAAATCGGGAATGCGTCCTGCACCTCCACCTGCATGATCTGACGCCAAAACGGAATCAAGTCCATCAGGTAAAAGTAAACATCCGTAATGGCCGTTCCGAAGAGTGAACCGAGATAAAACAGTGTGCCCACCAAGTAGCGACGACGGGCGATCGCCCAAACTGCCACGGGAAGACCAATAGCCTCAATGGGTAAATGAATCAAAGGCTCAGCCCGAAACCATCCCCAGTAAATAGACCCAGCCAACCAGCTTCCGGTAAACCCTAGGATTAAGTCTCCAAAAACCGAGGTCGATTCTTTACGGTAGAAGGCATACCCTAGTCCAACCCAGCCCAACGTCATCACCAAACTCACCCAGGGCCACTGTCGCACCAAGGGAGCCTGAACAAAAACCGGAATAGAAACCAAAAAAGCAGAAACTCCAAACAGGCTCCAGCTCAACCGAGAACCAAAACCCCACTCAGACGGGATGATGGTTGCCGAAACAGCAGGGTTTTGGGATGGAGGGTAGGGAGTTGGAGTATATGCTGACAAGGGTTTAAGGGCTATCTTAATATTTTGTGTACCAATGTTAAGGTAACACGACTTTATCCCCTCCGGGGGGATAACTTAAGACTTTATTTATGGCCCCCACCAGACTCACTGATGGGTTGTGGCGTTAGGCAGCAGAGCGCATTGGGGATACACTTTTAGGGTTGCTGACCGCGTTGAGGAGTGACCCACCGTGCCCACTTGGCTTCAGGCGTTTATCTTAGGCATTGTGCAGGGCATTACGGAGTTTTTGCCCATTAGCAGTACGGCCCACTTGCTGGTGTTTACCAAAGCCCTGGGCTGGTCGCTGCTGGGGGAAAAGTATTTTGTGGATGCCATCCAGTTTGGCAGCGTAATTGCGGTGCTGATCTACTTCTGGACGGATCTGCGAAGCATTGTGACGGGAAGTTGGAGCGCGTTTCAAAAGAAAGACTGGCAGCGGGAAGAGTGGAAAATTTTGGTCGGCATTGCCATTGGCACCTTGCCAGCCCTTATCGGAGGCTTATTGTTCAAAATTCTTTTGCCAGAGCCTACCCAGCAGTTTTTGGAGGGGGCGCTGGTTATTGCCATCATGTCCATCGTAATGGCGACGCTGCTGGGCCTCGCAGAGCGACTTGGCAGGCGTCAGCGCGGGTTTGATGCCCTAGAAATCCGGGACGGAATTTTGGTGGGGTTCGGTCAGATGTTGGCCTTGATTCCGGGGGTTTCGCGGTCTGGCTCAACGCTGACGACGGGTCTATTCTTAGGGCTTCAGCGGCAGACAGCGGCGCGGTTTTCGTTTTTGCTGGGCTTTCCAACCCTCACGATCGCCACCCTTTATCAAGCGAAAGATGTACTGAAGCATCCTGATGCAGTAGGGCCGCTGCTGGTGGGCATTATCTCTGCCTTTATTTTTTCGTACTTATCCATCGCATGGCTATTGCGCTTCCTGCAAACTCACAATAGCTGGGTTTTTGTCTGGTATCGTCTTGCCTTTGGCCTCTCGATTTTAGTGGCGATCGCCACTCGGCTTATGGCGATCGCGTAGTCCATACAAAGCAGTACTGTACACAGCAGTATTTATACTCAAAATCATTCATACTCACAATTCAATGAGGACATCTAATAGGGACGTGACTGAGGCTCTGAGGTTATTTTAGGCTGTGGCCTCTAACTGTATTGATATCATCGCCCATAACTCACAGAAAAAACTGTCATCATTACTCACCCTTTCCATTCAGAGCGTCAAAAAATTAAGGCGGTAGACGTTTGAAACCTGCTAGAGAAACGGATTAAAAAAGAGGAAACTATCTCATTTTTGTGGGGTTATGCAACAATTCTGAGATAGTAAAAGAAGAAAGTATCTATCCTCCCCGAATGAGTAATCCTACCGCCACCCTAATTGAACTTCGTCGACACTACGAGCAAATTATCGCTCAAGCTGAATATCAAACGACCCAAGCAAAAGCGCAGCTAGAGCATATTGATGCACTGCTGCTCAATGGCATACTGCAGCGTGAAACACCAACATTAGACGCCATTATTGATTCAGATCTGCCTGCTCTAGCTCCTGCCGCTATCTCAGACTTTCCAGATCTCTCGCCAGTACCTTCGGGTTCAAAAGCAGCAGACCCAAAGCCTCCATCTTCCAAGACCAAAGCCGCTAATAAAGTAGCTAAAACCAAAGAGACTCAAACTAAAGAGACTCAAACTAAAGAGACTCAAACTAAAAAGATTAAGGCAACTGAAACGCCTAAAAGCACAATTCCTACAGCCTCCAACAGCTCAGACTCTCTCTCTTTATTGCCATCCTACGCTGGATTGACCAAGCTCCAGGCGATCTCCAAAGTGTTGACTGAGCAATCTGGTCACGTCCTACACCAAGACAGCATTATTCAACTGCTGTATGGCGACCTAAGCCCAGAAGCACTTAGTCTTGAGCGGCGACGGATGCGTGCTTCTCTATTCCAGGGTGTCAAAAAAAATCTATGGCAGAGAGCAGAGAAGGCACCTTCCAGCTATATCGTCAAATCAGGGGGGAAATCAGGGGTAAAACTACAAACGAAACGTCAGTCCAAAACGTCTGAAGCAGATGCGATCGCCTCTCGCTCAAATGGAACCCAAAATAAACCGGGGCGGAAGCCTAAAGCAGAAAACGCCACAGGCCCAGTCAAGTCCCCCAGCCGAGGACGCGACCAAGTGCTACCGCTTCCAGCAGAATATGAAGGACTGAGTAAAATTGATGCAGTTGCAGCAATCCTCAGTGAGCATCCCGGCACCATTGTGCATATCAACGATCTGATTCAGCGCCTCTACGGAACATTGACGGGAGAAGACCTAAAGGCCGAAAAAGTCAGAATGAAAGACGTCATGACCCGTGGTATCAGGCGATCGCTGTGGACAAGAGCCGTTGGCGTTCCTTCCAGCTATGTCATTCAAGGCGATAACCCTGCGGAAAAGCCCAAGACCACTCAGACAGATCTCCCCATAGGCCAAACTGCTGCAGGCGCAGCAACGCCCACCGTAAAATCACCTGGGCGTAAATCATTTGGGCGCAAACTAAAACCTGATTCCCAGAAATCAGATGGGCAGCCCCCCAAAAAAGTGACCCCAAGGACAGGTTTAAGGAGAAAGCGGAGTTCTGCAGCAGAATAAGTAGCCCTAAAAACGCCCGTTTGGCCTGCGGATTGAGATAAGGCATATTCCAGGAATCTGGCTCTGAAACGACGCTGGATTCCTAGTTTTTCCTGTGGTGCTACAGCACAAATTAATCGCTTATACTTACAACAAGTTTTAATAATCAGTTTAGACTCATCACGTGAGTTCGACAAAAAAACAACCGCCCCTCATCCTCCCCTCCTCCTTCTCTCTAGGGAGAAGGAGAGGGGCAATGAAACATCCATCTTCTTAAGCCCCTCTCCCAAAGGCGAGGGGTTTGGGGTGAGGAGCTTCAAGTGAATCATCAAACTCACGTCTCATCCGTTCATTTAGAGTCATCAATCACTCACCAGCCCTTGATGCATTAGTTTTTGATGCATTAATCCTTCATGCATTCACGCTTGATGCATTTTTACCGCAGTGACACTATCCTAATGATTTCCTCACAACCTTATTCGTTGGCTCAGCATTGGGCGAAAAGATATCTGGAGAACGCTTCGTCGTCCCAGAGAATCGTCCCAGAAGGTGCGGAAACGGTAGGTGCAGAGTTAGCCCCCTCTCGAAAAAGTGTCCGGGCGATCGCCGCTGAACGTCTGCTTAGCTCATTGCGTCAAGTTAGTGCCAAGGCTTGGTCTCAGACAGAAGCGCTGCTCAGGAGTGAAATTCATCGTCAGCAAATTGATAAAAGCCTCATTAATGCCTGGGAAATTTCTCAAGATGCATTCTTGATTTACGAAAAAGCGCTAGAGCTGTATACCCAGCGCACATCCTATAGCCAAGTCCCTTTTTTGATGGGGCCAGATATTGCAAAAATCCGCAAAAAGTATACTCAAAACGATCCGCGCATCATCGGATTTGTGAGTATGCAGTTTCACTACATGAGCGATTTGCTCAAGACTCAGCTTTCACCCATTGAAAATTCGCTATTAGGAAACTGCTTTCAGGTCATTGATGACCACCTCTACATGCCGCTGCACCGCGCCTATGATGCAGCGGCAAATCATGACAACAGCGACCCTCGCCTTCAAGTCGTGCATCAGCTGATCGACTGTAGTCACGAAATTTCAGTCAACATTGTGGAGCGCGTCGCGGAACTATACCCAAACTATCAAACCCACGGTGGGTTGCTGAGTCATCCCTCTGTGAAAGTATCAAGCCTGCGGGATACCCAAATGTTTCAGATTTATTTATTTGTCTGCGTGCTAGAGGGAAACTTCAGCATTGTCGAGCAGGAACTGTTTCCCCTGTGCCTCATGCTGTATCCAAAACTCAAAGTGCATTGGGAACTGGTACGGCAGATGCTTCAGCTCCTGGGCAGTGAAGCCTATTCTCGCCTCAACAGTGATCTCTATCCCATTGTGGAGCCTTACTTGCGATCGTTTAGAGAAGCGTTCTCCCCAGAAGTCTTCATGATTCAGGATTAACCTATCCCCTAAGCATCGAAGCTTCCTCCATCCAGCCCGTCATCACAGACCAAGGAGTCTGGCGCGATCGCACCAGACTCCTGGAGGCTCAGAAAGCCGGCCAATGGGGTTGAGATTGGAGTAATTAAATCCAGTAAGCTCCGAACCCCAACCCATCTAACCCTTCAGGGGCCTTAAGGGGCCTTATCTTGAGGGAGGATCACCTTATCAATCAGATGAATCACGCCATTAGACGCTGGGATATCGGCCTGGGTGACTTTGGCATCATTGACCGTCACTTGACTGCCTTCAACCTTTAGGGTGATGGGCTGTCCCTGGACGGTCTGAGTTTGTCCTGCTTTGATTGCAGTGGACTCAACCTTGCCTGATACAACATGGTAAGTCAGCAATTGAGCCAGCCGTGCCTTGTTCTCTGGATTGAGAAGCTCCTGCACCGCTTCTGGCGGCAGCGCAGCAAACGCTTCATCCGTAGGGGCAAAGAGGGTGAATGGCCCTTGCCCAGAAAGCGTCTCTTCTAAGCCAGACTCCTTGATTGCAGCAGAAAGCGTCTTGAGTTTAGGGTTAGACGCGATCGCCTCAACCACAGTACCGCCACTTGCTGGAACCTCAGAGGAAGGTTGACCCGACGCAGGAACTTCGGGGGGAGCAGCAGGCGTGGTGCTAGGGGATGGTACGGGCGGCAGGGTGCCTCCACCTGCGGGTGCGGTGGGTTCCGGCAAAGGTGCCGCAGGCATAATTTCACCTTGGGGGACTTCCTGGGCGGACGGCAAGGTGCCTCCACCGCTCGATGGAACAGGTGCGGAGGGTGAGGCCCCTAGGCTGCCACTTTGGGCGCAGCGAGAATTGAGAGGCGATCGCTCACAGAGGATTTTCAAGATCTGTGGCGATAGCGGTTTTTCGGTGGGAGACGGCTGAGCCGAACTCCGGGAGGTGATGGTTGTCAGGATAAATCCAGCTGCCATCAAGCTGAAGATCGTTTTTGAAATCGTCTTCATGGGAAACATACCAAACTCTTCATGAAAACCTGTTTGTCGAATCTCTGCACTACCTCTGCAGCGATACAGCATTGATCAAACATTCAGGGTCTCAAGCCGCAAGCTTTCAATTCAATCAGTCAAATCAAGTCGTCAAGGCAAATCGTCAAGTCGTCAAAATTTGTCAATTGAACCTTGTCACCTCGCATCTTGAGACATGTTGCCCCCAGACCTGCTCGACTGGGGAAGGTTCCGCACAATGTCATCATATAAATACATTCAGGAAAAATAATCTGGCTTTTTGAAGCATTCTACCTGCCGTCAAATGCTTCAAAGCACCGCTGGGAAAAGATTTCGATCCGGTCAGACCTTTCTTTAATCCAAGTCAACTCAAATCCCAGAGTAAATTTATTTGTACTATTTATACATTCAAGCTTGAGAATACTTGTGAAGACTGATGAAGACGTGAGTCCGACAAAAAACAACCGCCCCTCATCCGCTCCTCATCTTTCTCTCTAGGGAGAAGGAGGGTCAATTAAAAATCAACCTTCTTAAACTCCTCGTCTTTGGGAAAGGGATTTGGAGTGAGGGGCTTCAAGTGCATCCTCGAACTCACAGGATGAAAACTCAATTGTGCCAGGGCAAGCATCACTCACAGTTATGCCTCAACCACATCTGCTAAACTATCCGATCGCCGCTGCGACTTTTGAGATTCTTTGGAAACAGATTTGGCTTCAGCCTTGAGATTAGGCGAAGCTAAGTCATCGGATATAGCCAACTCATCTGGGTTCAGCTCCGGTTGAGTCGGCTCAGCATGAAAGACCAGGTGATCTTTTTGGAGATCCACTGTAATGCTGTCGCCTTCGACAAAGGTCAGCTCTAGTAGTTTCGTAGCGATCGGGTTTTCAATTTCGCGCTGAATGGCTCGCTTGAGGGGTCGTGCGCCATAGATGGGGTCGTACCCCACATCAACAAGATGATCCAGGGCAGCATCACTCAGATGCAGTTTAATTTTTTGCTCGGCTAGTAGACGCTCAACACGCTTGAGCTGAATAGTAACAATCTGGCGCAGGTTATCCCGCAGCAGAGAGTGGAACAGAATAATGTCATCCACGCGGTTTAGGAACTCTGGGCGAAACTGCGATCGCAGTACCCCCAGCACCCGCTCCTGCATTTCCGCGTAGCGGCTATCGTCTCCACCAAACTCTAGGATATGCTCGCTCCCGACGTTGCTGGTCATCACAATGACGGTATTGCAGAAATCCACCGTGCGGCCTTGGGAGTCCGTGACGCGCCCATCATCTAGCACCTGAAGCAGCACGTTGAAAATATCGGGGTGGGCTTTTTCGACTTCATCTAGCAAAATCACCGAGTAGGGGCGGCGGCGAATGGCCTCAGAAAGCTGACCACCTTCTTCGTAGCCCACATAGCCCGGTGGTGCGCCAATGAGCCGAGACACCGTATGCTTTTCCATGTACTCAGACATATCAATGCGGACGATCGCCTGTTCGCTGTCAAACAATAGCTCCGCCAAGGCGCGGGCGAGTTCGGTCTTCCCAACACCAGTTGGGCCTAGGAATAAGAAGGACCCGATGGGTCGGCCTAAATCCTTCATGCCGGCTCTTGCACGACGAATCGCTGCAGCAACCGTCGAAACTGCTTCATCTTGACCAATGACGCGCTGATGGAGATAAGACTCTAGCTGAAGCAGCTTTTGCCGCTCGCCTTCAAGGAGACGGGTGACGGGAATTCCCGTCCACTTGGCCACAATTTCGGCAATGTCTGCTTCTGTGACCTGATCCCGCAGGAGGGTAGACCCTTTTTCCTGAAGCGCGAGAAGCTGGGTTTCTTGCTCTTCAAGGTCACGCTGGAGGGTTTCCATCCGGCCATACTTGAGCTGCGCGGCTTTATTCAGGTTGTACTCACGCTCCGCTTTTTCAATTTCAATCCGCACCTGATCTTCTTCTTCTTTAAGCTGGTTAATGCGATCTAGAACCAGCTTTTCCCCCATCCACTGGGATTCGAGGGCTGCTTTCTTGGGGTGAAGCTCCTGCATTTCCTGCACAACGCGCTCTAGGCGCTCTAGGGAAGCCTTGAAGGGGGTTGCACTCCGCGATCGCGCAGCGGGAGCCTCTTGCTCTAGGGAAAGTTTTTCCATTTCTAGCTGCATCAGGCGTCGCTCAATGGCTTCGAGTTCACCGGGTTTGGAGGTGATCTCCATTTTGAGCTTGGCGGCAGCTTCATCCACCAGATCGATCGCCTTATCCGGCAGAAAACGCTCCGTAATGTAGCGATTGGAGAGGACGGCAGCGGCGACTAAAGCCGAGTCGGTAATTTTGACATTATGGTGAATCTCGTAGCGATCCTTGAGTCCTCGCAGAATGGAAATGGTGTCGTCAACAGTGGGCTGCTCAATTAAGACCTGCTGAAAGCGCCGCTCCAGAGCAGCGTCTTTTTCGATGTGTTTCCGGTACTCATCCAGGGTGGTCGCGCCAATACAGCGCAGCTCGCCCCGTGCCAGCATCGGCTTGAGCAGATTGCTGGCGTCCATATTGCCCTGGGTGGCTCCGGTGCCGACGACGGTGTGCATCTCGTCAATAAACAATACAATCTGTCCATCGGAGTCAATTACTTCTTTGAGTACAGACTTCAGCCGATCTTCAAATTCACCGCGATATTTTGCCCCCGCAATCAGGCTGCCAAGATCCAGGGAAATGAGCTGGCGGTTTTTGAGCGACTCAGGCACATCCCCTTTAACAATGCGCTGGGCTAAGCCCTCAGCGATCGCGGTTTTGCCCACACCGGGCTCCCCAATCAGCACAGGATTATTTTTGGTGCGCCGCGACAGCACCTGAATAACCCGGCGAATCTCTTCATCTCGACCAATAACGGGGTCAACCTTGCCCCCTTGCGCCTGAGCGGTTAAATCCCGACCATACTTTTCTAGGGCGTTGTAGCGTGACTCAGAATCTTGATCCACAACCTTTTGGGTGCCGCGCATTTTTTGAATCGCTTCTTCCAGCAGGCCTACATCCAACGACACGCTGCGGAAAAGGTTCTTGCCGATGCGCTTATCCTCTGCCAGCGCCAGCAAGAAGTGATCCACCGATATAAACCGATCGCCCCGCTCCTCGCGTACTATATCAGCCTTGTCTAAAAGCTGGTCTAGTCCACGCCCTAGATATATATTAGTGCTGTCGGACATTACGCTAGGCTGCCGCCGCACGTAGTCCACCAGCCGCTTGAGCATAGCGACAGGATCTGCCCCTGCCCGCTCCAGAATCAAGCCCGTGGTTTCATCTTGCTCCAGGAGGGCGATCGCTAAATGTTCAACTTCTAGCTGCTGGTTGCGATACTTTCGGGCAGCCTCTTGCGACTTAACAATGGCTTCCCAAGCCTTATCGGTAAACTTGCCTGGGTCAGTTGGCTGCATGGGGTCTCGAAACTCTTGAGGGTGCGCGTTTAGTCTTCCTAGTATAACAAGGGACGACGATCTGATTAGTGAATGAATCTGCTTCGCAGAGCAATTTCCGCATAGATTTAGCCACTCAAGGCCCACACCCGTGAGTTCGTTTCTGTGCCACCTTCCGTAGCCTCAACCGTCTAAAGATTTCGAGATCCTTTTCACTTTAGGGAGAGTTGTTGGGATTTGCTTTATTTATTTTTTAGAAGTAAAGTCGAAACGAAACCAATCTGAATTTTCAAGACTCTAATTAGAATTAATCATCTAACTGTATTTAATGATTTAAAGAACGCTAGAAATAAGACCAAGAATTTGAAATCAATACATATTAATAAAGCCTAATGATTGCACTAAGAATATTAATTGTGCTGGGTATTGGCCTAATCTTAATAAGAGTTCTAGGGGCGACGTGGTTTAGTAAGTCACAATGTCCTCGATGTGGTCATTCAAAACTCAGCCGCATTCCAAGAACTACGATCGAACACCTTGCAGGCAAAGTCCTCTTCGCGCCCCTCCGTCGCTACAGATGTCAAGCAGATCAGTGTGGATGGGAGGGCTTAGCCATCTATCGAGAAAAAAGCCGAGCTCAAAAACCAATAAGACAAGAGTCAATAGGGCAAGCTGCTCTTCCTGCCAATAAAGCGTCAAGTTTTGCCTCAAGCACTCATCCAAGCTTGGCAACGCCTGCCGCCACACCCGAACTCTTGTTTTCCAATGTTCAAATTCATCGTTTGCTAGAAAAAGAAGAATTTATTATTCACTATCAGCCCATTGTCAATACGAAGACTAAAAACATTGTGGGAATGGAGGCTTTGCTGCGTTGGCAACATCCAGAAAAAGGACTCCTTTTTCCAGATCAATTTATTCCTAATGCCGAGAAAAGCAAGCTCCTTTTGCTAGTAGAAAAATGGGCAATAAGCAAGGTAATTCTACAGGCTGCATGTTGGCAGTCTCAAAGACTTATTCCGTTAACAATTTCTATCAATATTTCTTCGGATTTATTTTATCAGTCCAGTTTTATATCTTGGATATCTGAAGAATTTTCTAAATCGCATTTAAATCCTAAAACTATTGAACTTGAAATCTCCGAAAAAATGCTGAGGCATAACCATAAAATTTCTCAAGCAAGTATCAATAAATTGCGCGAAGTAGGAATCAAGGTTGCAGTGAGTGAACTTGACACTTCAAATATAGACGCTTCAAGCATTAAATCACTGCTTCAATTCTCTTTTGATACTTTAAAAATTAATCGCAGTATTATGAACCAGCTTACGATTAGCATGGAGGAGTTTGAGAAAATCAGTTTAATTGCCAATTTGTCAGAAAGGTATGATGTTGACCTAGTATTTGAAGGCATTGAAACTGCTGACCAGCTTAATACTGTTCATTCCCTGGGATGCACGATTGTCCAGGGATATTTATTTGACAAACCTCTCACAGAAGGCGATGCGCTTGATGTCCTTGAGGCCAACTGGTTAGGGAGGATGAACCGCCTTCAGAAGTAGGTAGACCCCTTATCCGCTAAGCCCTTTGAGCAGATTCAATATTTCTTGTGGAATGTGGCGAACTTCAAACCAAAGCTGCTTTGGACTAATGCCAAAGAAGTACTGAAGCGCAACCGTGATCGCCACGATGGTCAAAATTGATCCTAAACCCACATTCAAAATCCGAATCAGCAGCCGAACGGACAAAATTAAGACTGCGATCGCGGCAACTGCCAAAACCGTTTGTGAGTTAATTGAATCTAGTATGGAATCCATCCCAATTGCCTCAATGAATAGAAAACGATGCGCCTAGAGGAACGACTTGGCCTAAGCGATCGCCAATCTACGGTCAAACCCCATTAAACGCAAGAACCATCATGCCTAAGACGAACGCAATGATAGCAGTCCCCAAGAAGTCTATCTTTGGTTCAGTCAACCGATAGGCTGGCTGTAGCCAAAAGCTAAACTGTCTTGCCAAAAAGGGCATGATCAACAAACTCAAAATCGAGGAGGTAATAAGGTTATTGGCCAGCATTGCGATCGCAGGAGGCCAGCCCTTCATCACCCCTAGAGCATCAAACACCCACGCCTGAATCATAATAATGGGGTAGAGACCCAACACAACCGATAAAATCTGCTTCCAAGGCGGAGGACCAAGCCCTGTCTGTTCTGCACCCGTACCGTAGGAAAACCAGCCTTCTAAGCCTGTGGTAAAAGACTTAAATCGGTAAGCTCGAAAAATCTTTTGCCCAGACTCCAGCAAACTCTTACGTTCGTCAGACTCCACCCAGCGATTGAGGTTTGCATGGGAGTCAAAGTGGAGAATAGAGTACCATTTCACAACGCCATCAGCACAGTTGAGGGGTGGGCAGCGATCTGCTCGCACAAACCCACCCTGGAGCCTAGCGGTTCTTATAAACTTTGAGTGCCAAATCTTGAAGGCAAAACCTCGCCCCTTAGGCACGATGTGCTCAATGATAAGGCTGGAATAGAAAATTTCATTAACCTGAGGCTTGAACATCTGACCAAACGTTGTGTATAAATTGCCAGCACTTTACCCATGCTGGGGGCGAGCAAATACCGATCAGCATAGACATACAGCAAAATTGTGGCCTGAGGCAATCAACTTTAGATAGAGCCTCCGTCAGAAACAAATGCAGCCTTCCCTTAGAGCGAAGACTGCATGAGGCATTCAGGGCTTATACAGGGAAAAATCCTCAAATCTATCCACCCCTTAGGACTCGTGACACAAAAGGACATCGACAAGCTAAAGCATCATGGAATCTCAATTAGCGAATCTATATTTAAGCCACAATATTTAAGTATTTAAGCCACACTCCTTCTTAAGTCATATTCCTTTTAATCCACGCACCTTTTAAGCCACATATCTTTTAATCCACATACCATCAAAGCAAAGCTAGTCGGGCGAAATGGCTTCTTTCGCCAGCTTCAGTTTTTCACTGATTTTGTCAGTAATTTCTGATGCTGAAGGAACAAGAGAACCTTTATCCTTAGCTGCCTTCAATTTTAAATTAATTTTTGCCCCAATTTCTTCAGGCGTTGGCATAAAAGCGCTCTTTTGCTTTAGGAAAAAAGACTTTTTCTCGTCGGGAGCCATAGAGGTAAAAACTTCCTTGGCCGGAAGACTCTTAAAGACAGAGGCGAGCTTTGTTTTTTGTGCTGGCGTCAAGGCTAGGGACTTAAATGCTTTTTTGAGACTTTTTTGGCCATCCACGATCGCCGTTTCCAATTGTTCTGACTGCTCAGGCGTAAGAATATTTTCGATTTCAGGCATGATTTTGGTCTTAAGCTGCTCAATCACCGCCTGTTTTGCGGCGCTGGCGTCTTCCACCGCAAAGAAAGTTTGAGCCTGGGCAACATTTCCCAGCATTAAGCTTAGGCACAACAGAAGACTAGCCACAACGGATACAAATGCGCGATTCATTAGAGTAGAGTTCTCCAAAGGTTTATTACTTTTAGCGTTCTAGGTTCGTAACCCTATCGTGTTAATAACCCTACCGTTCAGCCGCCTCAAGATCGAGCCGTTGAGAGACTGTGCTGTAGATAGGCAGAGATGGCCAAAATTGAGACAATAAAAAGCGGCAAAATAAGAGACCAAAATTCCGCTGTCGGTACAAAAAGTGCAGCTCCTAAACCGCCCAGAGCAAAGCCTACGAGGGTGGGAATCACGCGGCTTAGCCTTTCAAGCGATTCTTCTATGTCTGCCTGGGGCGAACTACTCCAAGTAGGTAGGAATTTAGCAATAAAAAGCTGTGTCAAATCAATCGTGAGCTGAGTGGTGTTCCCCGTCATGACTGTGGTGGGGATATAGCTCTTAAACGATTCCTTCGCTTCTTTCATCAGCGCATTTTGAATCGCCATAGCGACCACTCCTGAAATACCCATCGGAAGAATTAAATTTTCCTGGACGTCTAGCAGAAGGACAGGCGATAGACGAGTCCCAATGGCCAGAAACACAACCAGCGCGGCCGCTTCAGCCGTGAGCAGCGTCGCAAAAACTGACCATCCTTGACGGCGGGCATAGCGTGCCAGCAGACAGGTCAAGAATACAACAGCCATAAAGGTGGGAATCATCAGCAGACGAGTAATGGTGCTGCCCTCATCGGAGCTCACAAACGAATTGCCCGCTAAGGCTAAATTTCCGGTCACATGGGCCGTGAATAGCCCAAACAAAACAATAAAGGCTGAGGTATCTACAAACCCCGCCACCCAACTCAACAAAAAGCCCGCAGGCCCATCACTGATAAGAAAGGCACTGAGGCTAAAGGGTTCTCCTTGGCGTGGAACTACAGTCATGGCTGCTCCTGTCAATGCGTTTGGAATCAGATGTGGGATCAGGTTTGGGATCAGATTAGTTTTGAGGTTTTAGAGCTGAGGTTCTAAAACTGTGATTTTTGTTAAGGATGGCGCGGTTGCAGAGGAACGTCACCGAATCGAGAGGAAGATCCCTTCCCTGATGACTTAGGTTTTGATGACTTAGACCCTAATGACTTAGACCTAATGACTTAGACCTAATGACTTAGGCTCGGTGCAGTTGCGATCGCAACTGCACTAGCGCGCCAGTGGATAACCAGCCTTCATTTCGGGTACACCCTACGCAGGAGAAGGAGCCGCCTCGGCTTCTTCAGCCTCTTTTGCAGCTTTTGCTTCAGCCTTGGCTAGCTCCTTAGCTTTCTTAGCTTCTGCTTTTGCCAACTCTTTTGCCTTCTTAGCTTCTGCCTTTTCGGCATCCTTAACTTTTTTAGCCTCAGCTTTGGCTAACGCTTCCTCCGCTTCTTTGGCCTCTTTGGCTTTTTTAGCTTCGGCTTTTGCCTCAGCCTTCGCCTTTTTAGCTTCAGCCTTGGCCAATTCCTTGGCCTTCTTCGCTTCCTCTTCTGCCGCTTCCGTATCTACAACTTCGGGGTCTTCAACGGTGGCTTGTGCCAGTAGAGTGGGCGACGTAAAGGCGCTCGTGCTTTGTGCGGATGGGTTAAGCAAATCTTTGACAAGCAAATCTTTGACAAACAGGTCTTGGTCAATGGCTTTGACAATGACGCGATCAGCCTCGACAGTCAGAGGACTGGCCTGAACAGGATAAGGAGCGGCAGAAAAAATGCCCACAGAGACTAGAAAAACAGCGGTAAATACCTTGAACCGATCGCCTAAAACGTTAAGCATGGAGCTGAGCATATGAATTATGAGGCCTCCCGTATTTACACCCAAAATCAATCTCCACCCTGCAAGAGAGCGATCACAGACAATTATTTCAGCAGATCGCTTCAAGCATTTTGAAGTCATTGATACCGTTTCACCCTTAGATTAAACAGGCCATGAACTCCAAGTTTTGTCAGGCTGTATACAGAATACAAATGTCTTCATTTCTATCATGGCTTGAGCTGGGTCTAGAGTTCTTAGACTCAAAACGTTACGACTCATAAAATATGGTTCAAAAAACATGGTTCAAAGCGCTACGACCTTGAAAGAATGGATTTCTTTGGTACTTCTGTGATTTTTGACATCTCTATTTGCTAGGGCATGGGGAATAGCCACAGACTGACTATGGGGTTGTCCTTGGGCAGTTTCATCCTTTCGACTCATGGGTTTCTGTAAGCACTTTAAGCCGATGGTTTTGAGTTAGGTCAATTTGGGTAATTTGGGCGATCGCCCTTCAGTTTTGCGATAGGTGTGAGGAATTCATCATGTTCATAGCTTTTAAGTCACTCAGGCTTGCCCTGAGCACGGGTTTTGTTGCCTGTGCGGTACTGTTGGCTCAGCGAGTTTCTGCAGAAGAAGCGTTGAAGAGTCAGCCAGAAGTTGTTCCAGAGATATTGGGTCAGGCAGCGGCTCCAGAAACGCATGCGCTCCTGCCACCTAGCCTGCCAGAGGAGTCGAGTTTATCCAGCGCGTTATCTGCGAACAACGCAGTTATCAGCGAACCAGCCATAGGCGAGCTCGCTCAAAGCGAACCAGCTCCACCTAGTCTCCCTGTAGAGCTTCCGCGCTTGGCAGATATTGGCTTGTCCGATCCCCTAGTCAGCGATGTGTCTGACAACTCCTCCGATTTATTTGAGCAGGTGACTTCTGTCTCTCAGCTCTCTGATGTACAGGCCACAGACTGGGCATTTCAGGCGCTTCAGTCCTTGGTGGAGCGGTACGGCTGTATTGCAGGCTATCCGGACGGCACCTTTCGCGGGAATCGGGCGGCAACTCGGTATGAGCTGGCCGCTGCACTGAATGCTTGTCTAGACCAAATTAGCGATCGCTTTGCCACCAAAGAAGACCTTGAGACCATCAAAGCGCTCCAGGAAGAGTTTAAGGCAGAATTGGCAACCCTCAAAGGTCGGGTGGATGGACTAGAGGCCAGAGCTGCCACCCTAGAAGCCCAGCAGTTTTCCACCACTACGAAACTTTCGGGATTAGTCTGGTTTAATATGTCAGGTGCATTTGCGGGTCGAAGCGTACTCGCAGAACGCCCCCTCAGTCGAAACGTAAATGTAGCACCCCCGCGAGTGGGTGGAGTGCCCACAAGGGTCTCCTCTAGCGATCCGAACGTCACCTTTAGTTATTACGCTTGGCTAACATTTAACACTTCATTTACGGGTAAAGATTCTCTCGTAACGCAGCTCGCTGTTGGGAATGGAAGCTCTCCTGCGAATGCATTTGTCTCTTCAGGCTTTTTCAATAGCTGGGGAACGCCAATCACCGATCAAACCGGAACGCTCTCAGCCAATACAGTTACCTTGCGCGAACTGTTCTATAGCTTTCCGGCGACTAAAGATCTGCAGATTGTCGTTGGGGCACGTATAAACACTTATCGCTATTTTGACAATAATCGCTTTACCAACTTCTTGACAGGAGCAGGCAGCTTTAACTCAAGCGGCAGCACCTTATTTAGTGCGGTAGACCGAGGTGCTGGAACGGTTATTATTTGGAGACCTACCAAGCAGATTCGCTTAGCGGCAGCTTATTTAGCGGAAAGTACTGAATTTTTAAACCCTGCTTTGCCCAACTTTAATACGGCAACCAAAAACTTATTTGGCGGCAATAATACGCTAGTGGGTCAACTTGACTTCTCGCCGACCAAATCTGTAAACCTTCGGTTTTTGTACGCTCGTACATTGCTCCAGGCCAATGGCGCTGGATTAATAGGCGGTGCCGTGGGAGAACCCTTACCCTATGGTTTTGTGGATGATGGCGTTGGGGGCGGACTCAATAATGCGATCGCTAATACCTTTGTTGCCAACTTTGATTGGTTGGTTACAAAAGGGTTTGGGCTATTTGGGCGCTACTCTTACGGCACAACTAAAATTGCGCCAACCACGGCAGGTCGTGCGGGTGGCTCATTGGATGTACAGTCGATTCAGGCTGGGGTCGCATTTCCAGATTTAATCAAAAAAGGTGCCCTTGGCACAATTTCGTTTGTGGTGCCTCAAGATTACTTGGGAGGGCGCAGATTTTTGCGATCAGGGAATGGGGATGGTGCGACCCAGTATGAGGTGGAGGCTTCTTACTACTATCCCATCTCAGATAATATTGCGGTGGTTCCGGCTTTTTACGCCATTATTAACCCCAATAACTTTGGTACTAACCCCACGGTCTTTGTGGGTAACATTCGCACTCAATTTAGGTTCTAGGCGTTTAGCTTTATAAACAAGCCAACATTTAAGATAGGTCAGTGCCTGGGGCCATTCAATTCTCAGGCACTGGCTTTTTTATAAGCGCGATCGCCAATCGGGGGGGCTAATCTGAGGGCCAATCTGGGGTGATTGAAGCTTAAGTCGTGCGATCGCCAATCTCCTTAAACTCATGCCCCCCAAAAATTACCGACGGTTCCCGATAAAACTTAAACTCCAGCAGATTTTGAAACGGATCTTCCAGGAAAAAGGTTCGATGTTCTAGGGGCAACCCTTCAAAGCGGCGCTTGGGCTGGGTATAAAACTTAAGGTGATGGCTCTGGGCACGGGCTAAGAGCGCTTCCCAGTCTGCCTCTGACCCAAACACAATACCGAAATGACGGGGATAGATGCCTTTCTGCGGGGCGATCGCATCGGTCAGGTGGGCGACAAGCTGGTGGCCATAAAGATTCAAAATGACGGAAGCCTCGTTTTCCCTACCCACCGCGCAGCCAAGCTGATCGGCGTAGTATGCCTTTGCCTCAGGAATGCTGGTCACGGGGAAGGCTAAATGGAAAACGACTGAGCCTGTGGTGGAGATTGGGCTATCGAGGGCTTGTGCATTCATAAGTGTTTTCCAAAAAACGATTGCCTAAAGCTTTTGTGATCTCCTATTTGTATTCTCCTAAATCTTGGCAAATTCCAAGTCTAAGGTGGGAATGTATTCGAGGACATAAATTCTGGGGTATCAATTCTGGGACATGAGTTCTTGGGTATCAATGCTGGGACGCACTATTCTGGATCTCGCACCGTACTCATCAGCACATAGGGCTGCACAATCAGGGCGCTAAAGCACTGGGCGGGGTCTTGATTCCACTGACTCAACTGCTGGGCAGTGGGCTTCTGGATGAGCTGTTCCGCAATCCAAACTTCAACTTGAGCCGTATTGTCCTCCGCGATCGCCAGTGCTACCTCCACCAAGTCCAATCCCTCATGGACAAAAATAACGGAGTCTCGCTGGGAATGCGGAATTAGCGCCTCCCATTCAATATTGGCTTTATCCTTAATCAACTGCTCGCGAATACTCGTCATAATTTGAGGGTTAACGGACTATACAGTGTGTTTATTATGTTCTGCTGTCCGCGCGATCGCAAAACCTCGCAGGAACCGCCGTACAACATCAACCCATTTCATCGCTCTGCCTGAACGCCAACCCCTTCAGACCATTCCTCACAGAGAACGCGGCAAAAGCACTGCGTGACAAAACGCTTCCATGCTAGACCCTATCCAACGTTAATCCATGCCAGACTTTTTGTATCGCTACCCGCCCCTCCTGCGCGGCACCCTGATCAAACGATATAAGCGGTTCTTTGCGGATATTGAACTAGACACTGGCGAACTCATTACGGCTCACTGTCCCAATACAGGCCCCATGACCAGCGTATCTACCGTTGGCAGCCCCGTACAGGTATCCCAAAGCACCAACCCCAAGCGCAAGCTCGCCTACACCTGGGAACTCATTGAAGTGCAGGATCATGAGCCAACTTGGGTGGGCGTCAATACCGCAATGCCAAATCAGGTCACAAGGCTTCTGCTAGAACAGCGCCTGGTGCCACAGCTCAGTAACTATGAAGCCCTGCGCTCTGAAGTGTGTTACGGGCAAGAAAAAAGCCGGGTTGATTTTGTCTTAACGGGTGCCAGCGCCACAAGTGATCCCTTAATCAGTGATCCTTTAACCTATGTCGAGGTCAAAAGCACGACTTGGTTAAAAGGGCGCTGTGCCCTGTTTCCAGACACCGTGACCACACGAGGGCAAAAACATATCCGAGAACTCAGAGCGTTGCTGCCAGACGCACGGGTCTGTATGCTGTACTTTATTAATCGAGCTGACTGTACTGCTTTTGCGCCAGGGGATGAGGCTGATCCTGTCTACGGACAGCTTCTCCGAGAGGCTGTCCAAGCAGGGCTGGAGGTTTATCCCTGTCGATTTGAGGTCTCACCGGAAGGTATTCGGTATCTGGGGCTTGCAGAGCTGAAGCTCTAGGCCTGAGTGCCACTGGGCTGGAAACTTCCGGTTTAAAATACCGTAGCGCAAAGTCTTCGCGTCATGGGTCAAGGGGAGTAGGCCAATTTTTAAAGTGTCACGATAGGGGCGTTGTGTTTTTCGGTAATTCTGCTATTGTTTGAATGTGTGAAGAGTGCATTCAAAAGTTTAATAAAGAAGCCCTTGGAGTCGAAACACGGACAGACGCCCAAGGGTTTTCTTTTTTAAAGTCTACACGGAATGCCCAGAGCGCTGAGCACTCAGTATTAAGCAAAAAGTATTTATCCAGATCAGCCGATCCAAATTCCGTAAATTCGCGGTGGGGGGCTGCTTTTTTTTTGGCCAGCATAGAGGGGTTACTATTCGGCCCTCCTATGCACAGCCATTTCGACGCTTCAAAATCTCCTCGCTCTGCTCAAAAAGTATCTAGCCAAGTCGCATCTAAGTTTCCGTGGCGGCGCAAGGAGCGTGGCATCTCGCCCCTCAAACAGCGGATGGAAGCCGTGCTGAAGGGCGATCGCCAGTCGATTCAAGATCCCTTGGCCCACCTGAGCGCCACCTACTTTGTTGAATAGATTGGCTTGTAAACGCAGTCTAAACCTGCGATCGCCACAAGCGATGGCCTTGACGCAGAACCACTATCCGCAGCTCAGTGAGCCACTGCCTGCACCGCGACTTTACGCGCGACAGTAGGCCAGTATCCGGAACGGCCATCTGCACAATAGCTTCCACGAGAGTAGGAGCGATGCGATTTGCCATGAGCGCCAGATGACTCTGCCATCCCACAGCAATTTCAGGGGTATCGTTTTTTAGGCCTGCAACTAAGGCTTGGGCAACCTGCTGGGGAGATAGCTTAATCATCCAGGCAAAGGGCTGAAACCCGCTCACCATGTCAGTATCCGTCAATGAGGGTAAGAGTGCCGTCACCTTGACCTGACGATCAGCCAGCTCTCCGCGCAGCGCTTGGGTAAAGCCGAGGATCGCAAACTTGGTAGCAGAATAGGTAGCCATGGTGGGTGCCGCCACCTTACCCATCAAGCTAGACACATTGACAATGGTGCCTTCCTGACGCGCCACCATCCGCCGCGCCACTTGACGGGTAATGGCATATAGACCCATGAGGTTGGTGTTAAGTTCGGACTGCACCTGGGGCAAGTGCGATCGCAGAAACGGCACCTGATGGGCAACCCCCGCACAGTTAATGAGCAGGTGAATGGGGCCAAAGTCTCGCCATGCCTGGGCAATGACGACGCTCACTTCAGCATGGTCTGTAAGATCCAGGGGCAGCACAACGGCTTCTAACCCTGTTGCAGCACCAATGGCCTCCACCTCTGCTGCAACCGACTCTAGCTTCTGGCGATTGCGAGCCACCAATAGCAGACGCTTTACGCCCTGATGGGCAAATTCCAAGGCGATCGCGCGCCCAATGCCGCGAGAGGCTCCTGTAATCAGAGCCGTCTTTCCTGTAATATTCATCGTTATAAAACCTCCAGAGTTGAGGTTTCACTGCACAGAGCAGTAGATCGATCCCGCACGTCCTAAATGAAGCGTGAGTTCGCAGTGAAACCCAAAACAAAAACTGAAAAAAGTAGCGAACACCTGAGGCGCTCAAAAGCCCAGTCGGCAGACCGTATTCGTCAAAAAGGGAAATCTGCAGGCTACATCCAAAATGAGTTGGAAACTGGCTGTTCTAGTAATAAGCGGGCTTGCGATAGGCAGACTACTGCAAAGCACCTCAGCCTGAATCTTGTTGAACAATTCTGCTGAAGAGTCCTGCTGCTGAAGAGTCTTGCTGCTGAGTATGCGACTGAACAAGATCTCCGTCTAGACTGACGGACTTGAGGCCTTAAGAAAAGCCAGGGACTCAGAACGGCAAAGCCAGCAATCCATGGAATAACCGCTGAAAGGTTGCGCAAATCGATCCATGCAGCAACGTATCAATACGACAGTCCCTAAAAGCAGCAGACCTCAAAAAATAATTAAAAGGCTGACTCTGCACCTGAATCGGCGGGCGCAGCCCAAGAAATGGATCTTAGAAATAGCGTTTGCATAACCCCTCCTCTGAGTAGGTAAATTCGAACCCTTAACTTGAAGAACCATTACGTAACGGACGGTAACACTTCAGCCTAGGTTCCGCAATGTTTCTTAAAACTATGCATCACCAAACGATGTGTCAGATATCGATAAATCCCTTGAGAATAATAGCTTTCAGCGTCAGATCTTAATTGTCATAGATTGGCGACTTTTGCGATCCCCGATAATTCCAGAGGCTGGATATCGTTTTTCGGTGGTTGTAGGGCATCAGGGTTTCAGACTTGCGGCGATCGCCACTCTTCACCCATCGGTATTCTAGAAAAGTAAGCACAGGTACATTTCTTGATGGCAGTCTTTACAGAACCATTACCATCAGAGTCATCCATCCCAGAGCCACTGCGATCAAGTCCATTGCAAGCAAGCCCATTGCGATCGCGTCTGTCCACCCCACTCCAGATTGGATCGCTCACGGTCCATAGTCGGGTCTTGCAATCACCCCTGTCTGGCGTGACGGACTTAGTTTTTCGGCGGCTGGTGCGGCGATTTGCGCCGGAGTCCATGCTGTATACCGAGATGGTTCATGCCTCCCAGGTTTGCCATGTAAAAACGCTGCCGAAGCTGATGGAGATCGATGCCCAGGAGCGCCCCATTAGCATTCAGCTTTTTGACTGCCGCCCAGATTTTTTGGCTGAGGCCGCCCGCCGTGCGGTAGCAGAAGGCGCAGATACCGTTGATATCAACATGGGCTGTCCGGTTAACAAAATCACCAAAAAAGGGGGCGGCTCCTCTCTCCTGCGCGATCCTAAAACTGCCGAGGCGATCGTGCGCGCGGTGGTGCAGGCCGTCTCTGTGCCCGTCACTGTCAAAACCAGAATTGGCTGGGATGATGATGAAATCACGATTCTGGACTTTGCCCAGCGGATGCAGGCGGCTGGGGCACAAATGATTACGGTTCACGCCCGCACCCGCGCCCAAGGTTATACGGGCGCTGCCCAATGGGACTGGATTACCCGCGTGAAGGAAGTACTCACCATTCCAGTGATTGCCAATGGCGATATTAATAGTGTGGCAGCAGCCGTGCAGTGCCTCGCCCAGACCGGAGCCGATGGGGTGATGTGCTCTCGCGGCACCTTGGGCTATCCTTTCTTGGTGGGTGAGATTGACGCCTTCTTGAAGACTGGAAAGCTCAGACCTGCAGCCACCATTCAAGAAAGGCTCGACTGTGCGAAGGAACACCTACAGGCCCTCTATGCCTACAAAGGCGATCGCGGTATTCAACAGGCGCGCAAACATATGGCCTGGTACGCCACGGGATTTCCAGGGGCAGCCGAACTCCGCAACCAGCTCTGTCTCATCCAGACGGTAGAAGACGGTCTACGCCTCCTCGATCGGGCGATCGCTCAACTTTGAATTCCAGCTCACCCTGAAGCGTCAAGCTGACTTATGGATGTCTGAAGCTTTCCTACAAAAGAGAAAGTCACTTTCGACTTATCTAGTCCTCAGATCTGGCGATCAGCATAAATACTCAGGGTGTTCACCCTGAGCTTTTTTCTCAATCGGAAGTTGATACAACTACTCCATGAAACAACCGTAGTCACCTTTGTCAATCATTCGTTATAATCTTTAATAGATTGTGACTTGTTGTTTACAAAGTACATTTCTGGAGTCAATTATGGATCAATCATTTGAGCTTTCCATGGAGCAAGAGTTCAGCATTCGCTCCTTTGAAGACCAGGTACAGCATCTTTCGCAGGCAGAAGCGCAGGACTTCTTGGTCAAGCTTTATCGGCAGATGGTAATGAAAGAAACAATGTATAAGCACTTTTTGGCAAAAGAGTGGGGTCTTGGCTCTCAGCCTCACTTCGGCTAACCCTCCTTTGGCTATACATTAGGCTTAGCCGGCTCTGGCTAGCTTGTGCTGGCAAAGTTCATGAACCAAATGCTGGTGATGCAGGCGCTATCTTGGGCGTCTATCTTGAGAACGTTAATTTAGAACCCTCTAGATCGCCTTACGCTCTAGCTTGCCCTTTGGGCTTTGATCTCTCGCTCACGACCTCATTCTTTTTCTCTCCTTGATATGTCAAGGACAGCTAGGGTTCTGGGGCGTTTTCAACCATCAGGTGCCGCCAAGCAAATTGAGCCCTGCACTTTATCATTTCTTGGGTTGCTCAGGTCTTATCGTTGCCTTGGTTTTGCACCTACATTCGTTATTGCGCTTACAGTCGACGGACTAAAACGTCGGTAAGGGAAACGCACTCTTTGCATTTTCCATCTTCTTGACAATATCAGGCTTAATTCGCTCAAACTCAGCCTTCAAAATTTGCTTGCTTGCGGCAGGGCTCGCCGTTGAAATAGCCTGCTGTGCCATGCCAATCCAGTCTTGGAAAAGCTGTCTCTGGTAGGGCGAAATCGCAAGGGTCTTGACGTTGGCTGGCTCTTCTAGGTCTTCCATCGCAAAAAACAGCAGCAGGTAGTATCCCTTCTGGCTCAAAGACCTCAAAAACTGCTGGCTACGGTCTAGCTTCAAGTCTAAGTAGCAAGGGAGCCAGCGGGGGCCAAGCTGTGCATCATAGATGGCAGTAATCCACAGCAGCATGGGATGGGGAGCCATTAGGCAAAGAAAGTGGTTGTAGCGCGTGCTAAGTAGCCGCTGCTGAACTTCCGTGCGCGTCAGCATGACCCAAAGCCCCACCGCTTCATCCTGCTCCGAAGTCAGCATTCTCGGAAAAACAATTTGCGCCACGGGCTTATCTTGGGGCCAAGGAACCGTCCACCCCGCCTGCTCCACAGACCAAAACCGCTGCTGCGGGAGCGGAATACTGGGAACATAGGTGTCTTTGCTTGGAGGTCTGGCTAAATCTGGGGTAGGTTCCACCTCCACTTCCTCTGGTGAGGCGGTGGGCGGTGGCGGCGCGGCGCGGCGGCCTTCGAGGCGATCGCGAATCTCATCCAGGCTGGTCAGAATCTCGGTCATGCTGGCAGGGCGATCTTCGGGAGATTTCGCCATGCAGCTCATGATCAAATCATCCAGTGTTGGCGGCAGCTTTAGACTGGGGGCAGCCTCCGCAAAGGTCTTAGGCGGTTTACCCCGATGTGCCTTATACCAGCTTAAAAGTGTATGCGCCTCTGGCTCAATGGGCATTTTGCCCGTCAGAGCCTCAAACATCGTGATGCCCAGACTATAGATATCAGAACGGTCGTCTAAATCTTTTCCCTCAATTTGCTCCGGCGAACAGTAGGCTAACGTCCCCATAAACGAGCGGGTTTGATTGCTATTTTCTGCCGTATCACGAAACAGCTTTGCAATGCCAAAATCTAAGACCTTTGCAACTTCACCCAGTCCCGGATCAGAAATCACAAATACATTACTAGGCTTTACATCTCGATGAACAATCTTGCAAATTTTGCCATCAATTTTAATGCCGTCATGGGCACACTGCAGCCCCAGACACATATGTCGCGCAAGGCGAATAAAGCGCTTAACAGAGAGAGGCCCCATCTCAATTAAGTCACTGAGATTTTTCCCCTCCATGTATTCCATGACATAGAAGGGAGAGTCATTCTGGTGCACGCCATAGTCAAGCACCCGAACAATATGAATACTGCGCTGCCCCAACTGAGCGCCGGTTCTGGCTTCATCTGCAAACCGCTGCTTCATCGCAGCATTGAGCAAGGTTTGGGATAAGAATTTAACCGCAACCGTCACACCCCCCAAAATCTGATCTTCAGCGCGGTAGACTTTACCCATCGACCCTTGGCCGATAATCTCAATCAGTCGATATCGACTCACTAAGACCTGACCTAGATTTGGGTCAAAATTTTCATTCATAAAACGCTTAGTACCTTGACATTTTTGTCCAAGCAACTGGGTAGCAGGATAGGGTTAGGGTGCAACGGGGCTAGGGTGTGGTGTCGTCAAGGGCAAGAGTGCTGAGCACAACAGAAGTCCGTTCCCTCCTGACCTAGTATGCACAAACCCACCACTCCGTTGCAACATCGGTACGGCGGTCCTGTCCTGAATGGGTCAACTTATGGGCGCTGGTTCTAAAAAGCAGAAAGAGCAATGAAAAATTAGGGATTTTAAATCGCAAAAATCTGGATGTGATTAACACCACGATCCTGAGGGTTCATTTGCAAATAAGTCTCCGGATATTCCCCTCTCAGGGACGGTTACAATCTTTACCGGGTCAACGCCGCCCCAACTGGAACCCAATCACAGCCGTCCGGCACCCACTGCCAGAGCGATCGCAGTGTTGCAGCAGAAGGGCGATCGCCTAGCCCAAGCTGCGCCAAAACCACCTGAATCATGACCGCACTAAAGTGACTTGGAAACCGAAATTTTTCCTGGGCATGGTCTAAAAAGAAGGTTTTGTAATAGTGCTGTAGGCTGTTTTCGAGGTGAGCAATCTCTTGGAGCAACGGCTCCACCTCCAGTAATCGATGGGAATGCTCCTGCAATAAAACCTGCGCCGCATTCTGAAAATGTGTCCCTTCATCCTGTACCAAGTGGTGACCGACCCGCTGCACCGCACTATCAAAGCGAGCGTAGTATTCTCGCAAGTCGCGGCGGTAAGAATAAACCGAGCTAATTTCGTCAAACATGAGCGTCACCAGCATTGTGAACTCATCCCGTAAGACCCGCTCAATGGGCTGTGTTTCGTGGACACGCGCTGCAAAGCAGCCGTTCATGTCGGCGTAGCTCACCCCAGCAATGCAGCGATAGGTGCGGCGTAGCGCTTCATAGTGCTTCAGCTCATCCTGGAGCCAGAGACGCAGCAATCCCAAAAAGGCTGCGGACATTTCTCCTTTGCGCGCCCAAATATAGTCATACAGCGCCTGGGCATCCCCTTCTGAGTACACATCCCGCGCCAGAAGCCACCGGAAGTTCTGTAGCACCAGCGCTGGAACTTGGGCAAAGTATTCAGGGGCGATCGCATGATCTAAACCAATCACCTCGTCCAGATTCCAGGGGTTTTGGAGAAGGAGGCCGCTACGGGCCGAGATTTGCTTCATGGGGTTCATCAAGCGTCCTCTCATGGAGAAGCTGGAATATATAGCCCATCATCCGAGATGATATGCGGAATAATTAAGCAGTGCCGCCCTGTAATGCGCGAAGTATCGCCCCGCAGAATAATGCCGGCAGGCTCATCGTTAATCACCCAGCTCCCCACCATATAGTGATAACCAAAGGCTTGGGGTAGCTCTATATATTCCTGGTAAATATAGCCCTCTGCCCCGTAGCCCAGCGTCGGCCGCTGCTCCAGGGCTCCCACGCCCACTTCAATGGAGGTGCCCACTCCCTCCATCCCTAACAGGGGCTTTTTGACGTGCATATTCAGCATCAGCTTTGTGGCCACTGGAGACACATCATGGTCAAAGTAAGTTTCCAGCAAATAGGGAGCATAGATCGAGTCCTTAAATTGCGCCCACATCAGCGCCATCGCACCCTTGTTAGACAATACCTGCTTCCAGAGGGGTTCTAAGACCTTCATGTCGCCTTGCACTAGACGCTGGGCGATCGCCGTCGTACAGCCAGCATTGGCCATATCGTTTTGGATATCCGACCAGTCATACATTTTCCACAGAATCGGAATGCGATCGTTCACATGATCGACAAAGTACCCCTCTTCATCAACTCCCAGCCCCCGCTGAATCGGATGACCCTGGTCATCCTCTAGCCCCCGCAGATAGACAATCTGGGTGTAGATGCTTGGATCCACCTCATCGTGCAGAATTTGAATGAGCTGCATTGCCATTTCGAGGTCTTCTTCGAGCCGCTCATCCACTAAAAAAGAAATCCCCTTTTCCCGCAGCGGATAGGACTCAGCAATCCAGCGCCACTGCCCTGCAATTTGCTCCCAGAACTCATTAAATTGGCGGGCATCACTGGGTAAGGGCAGGATACTTTTTTGATGGTTACGCTGATAGTCCACCAACCAGTTCCACTGGTAGACCGTTTCTGCCCCCAAGAGTGGCGTTTCACCATTAATTTCAATGAGCTTGATAGCTCCCGCTTCGTTCACCACGAGGTCAAACCGCGTCATGAGGGTCAGGTCTTCCACCGGCTCCACCCGATCCCAGCTTGCTTTAATCGCGGGCCAATAGTCCCGCCGAATTTTGAGGAGCCCTAGACGCTGATCCACTTCTCCTGGGGAATCTTCCGTAAAAAGCCAGTCCAAAAACTCAACACACATGGCCCAGATCTGCTCAGTAGCTTGGGCGATCGCCTCCTCTTCCTGGGTATCAAACTGAATCACAAAAGGCTGGGGGAGTGCCTCAATCCAGTATTTCTGTTGGGCATCGCTGAGCACATCGGCCTGGTAGGCATTGTCTCGAATATGTTGCTGCCAGTGAGGCCGCCGTAACACTTTGAGAGCTTTCATCGGTTACTTCCCACCGCGCCCCGTACTCTTAAATGTTGAACCAAACCCAAATTTACTGCGTCCTGAGATGGTGCCCCGTGCCGAGGTACCAGAGGGACGGCTGGGGGCCTGCACCGTCGTATGCTGCGGCACACTGACCCGTCCCGTCGTGGTTTTTGCCACCGTGCGGCCATAGGGAGTCACAACTTGGCCAGGGGTTTTGCTGGCATAGACGGGTCGGGGCGCATAGACCCGTCGGTAGGAGCCACCATAGTTCACATAGCTGTAGCTAGGGGAAACGTAGGGATAAAAGTAGGTGCCGCCATAGACCGGACGATAGCCAGAGGAGGAGGAGTACCCGGCCGCAGAATTGTCTACAGCAAAATTACGAACTGGCTCGCACTGCACTCCTTCCGCTTGGCAATCTTGCTGATTGGCGTAGAAAGGGGCCGTTTTTTCATGCTCTTGGCGGGCAGCCAGGATCTGCGGGGCACAGTCTTCTGGCTTCATGACAGGCGGGGTGGGCGTTTGTTTCAGTTCACCCCGCTTTTGGGCGGCCAGTTGAGTCTGATAGGCTTGGGTCTGTCGCTTAATATCTGCTTCGCACTGCTGGGCGGTTTCGTAAAATACGGCATCAACGGGTGTGTTTTCAGTTTGCTCAACTGTTGGACTATCGCAGCTCGACAAAATCAGCGCGGCCACAGCGGCGATCGCCAAGCTTTGCTGAACCCGCTGTCGCTGAATCAAACGAACTTCTAGAACCGTAATTTCGCGCTTCCTATGAGTCATGTCACCAGTACGTTGAGCAGGCTGAATCTATAGCTTTCCCACTTTAGCCAGATCCCTGCCCAATCCCATTGATGCAGATCACTATCACTGGCCGCACTACAGCAACACCCAGATCTATTTTTGCCCTGAACTGGATGTGCCCTGAACTGAATGTCCCCTGAACTGGATTCGCCCTGAACCGGATTCGCCCTGAACTGGGTATATGCCTGAACTAGATACTGTGTTAGAGAATCATGTGTAGGCTGTTTTTGTCTCTAACCCCATCCCCTCCAGGAGCCACCCGTGACCGCACTTTCTATTCCTACCTGGATCATTCATGTTTCAAGCGTCATTGAATGGGTTGCAGCCATTTGGCTGATCTGGCTCTATGCCGATGCCAGCGAAAATTCAAGCTGGCGATGGCTTGCCTTAGGAATGCTGCCGGCTCTTGTAAGCGCGATGTGTGCCTGTACCTGGCACTTTTTTGATAATGCCCCAGATCTGGAATGGCTCGTGTCCCTCCAGGCCGCGATGACCGTTGCGGGGAACATCACGATGTGTGCAGCCGCCTGGCGCATTTGGCGATCGGCTCGCTCCCCCATTTAGCAGACCATCTGCTGCAGGCCATCTACTGAGTTGTGCTTTGAGATTATTCTTGAGCTGCATCAAAACCATGCAGTGATCGCAGAGCCGTGCTTTTTTTGTGTTGTGGGCTACAAAACGGCCAAGAAATGCTCCGTAACGTTAGGCGTAATGGACTTTATGTAATGGGCTTTGGGTGAGCGCGTTAGGGGTACTAAGCCTCTTTTTGTTTCGCTAGGAAGCAAGAAACCTAACGCCAAAAACACCACTTAGGGAAGCCATGCATTTAGACCGATTTTTTAGGGTGTGAGGATTTTTTGCATGTCTACTCAATTTTGGAGCCGACTTATTTTAAGCTCGGCAATGTTCGTTGTATTTAGCAATAGCGTATCGGCAGGCGAAAGCCTATCCGTTAGACAAATCGAGGAGTCTTCAACTCAGGCGACTGGCACAACGATGCACCTGACGCCTTTAATTCCGACCCAGGAGGAAGAAAGCGTCGCTCAGGTTACCTCCGTCTCCCAACTGTCAGATGTACAGCCTACAGACTGGGCGTTTCAGGCTTTGCAGTCTTTGGTAGAGCGCTATGGCTGTATTGCAGGTTATCCAGACGGTACGTTTCGCGGAAATCGTGCTGCCACTCGTTACGAACTGGCCGCTGCGCTCAATGCTTGCCTAGACCAAATTAGCGATCGCTTTGCCACCAAAGAAGACCTTGAGGCCGTTAAAGCACTTCAGGAAGAATTCAAAGCAGAGCTAGCTACCCTCAAAGGGCGCGTCGATGGCCTAGAGGCAAGAACCGCCACCTTAGAAGCCCAGCAGTTTTCGACCACCACCAAACTTCAGGGGGATGCCATTTTTGCCCTCGCTGATGTGTTTGGCGATGTTGCTGGAGTAGGTGCAGCAGCGGGCACAGGCGCAAATATTGATTCCCGCGTCACCCTCTCTAATCGGGTTCGCCTCAATTTACTCACCAGTTTCACGGGTAAGGATCGTCTTTACATTCGGCTTCAGGCTTCTAATCGTGAAGTCAACTTTAATAATGCAGCGGGCACCAACATGACCCGTCTCGCCTTGGATACGGGCAACACAGGCAATAGCCTCGTGATCGATCGCCTAGACTACATGTTTCCAGTAGGCAAAAAGCTCAAAATCGATGTCTTTGCCAACGGCGGGTTCCACCACTACTACACCTCCACTGTTAACCCATTTTTTGAAGGGGGCGGTGGCGCGAGAGGCGCACTCTCTTTCTTTGGGGAGCGCAACCCCATCTACCGGATTGGAACCGTTGGCATTGCAGGAGGATCGACGGCGGGGATTGGGACAAGCTACCAAATTTCGCCCAAGTTTCGCTTTGATTTAGGCTATTTGGCGGCTCGGTCTAATAGCTCCACTGCGATCGCCTTGCCTGGGGGTGCTACCGATGGCGGACTCTTTGGCGGCACCTACAGCGCCCTTGCTCAGCTCACGTTCAAGCCTAGCAAAGCAGCCGAGGTGGCGCTCACCTATGTGCGTGGTTATGCCCCGGACGGCAATTTGCGCTACGGCGTGGGCAGTCCCTTCGCCAATATTCCCTTCGTGAATGGCGGCATCAATCGTCCATTGACCTCAAACTCCTTTGGCCTACAAGGATCGTTTCGGATTACGCCCAAGTTGGCGGTTGGCGGTTGGTTTGGCTATACCCTCGCGGATCAGATCAACAGCACGGCTAATGCAGACATCATCAATGGTGCCGTTAACCTCGCCTTGCCAGACCTATTCATGAAAGGGGCTATGGGGGGAATTATTGTCGGCGTACCTCCAAAGACGATTAGCAATTCTATCGCGGCTCGCAGGGATCCCGATACCACTATTCACCTGGAGGCGCTCTATCAGTTTCCGATTAACAACAACATCACCATTACTCCAGGGATTATCTACCTCTTGAATCCCAATCATAATGCTGCAAACTCAGACGTTATCGTAGGCGTGGTGCGTACCACGTTTAATTTCTAGGTTCTCTAGAAAGGCGCTCTAAAAACTGCCAGATCAAGCAGGCATCGGATTTCACTCCATGCCTGCTTTCATCACAGACCATCATGGGTGTTTGACGGGTGAGTTGCATCCATTAACAGCGCCTTAAACGAGCCGATATGCTGAGCATGGGTGGTGTAGTAGAGGTTTTCATTGCCACGATCGGTATCTTCCCAAAAGAGGGGCTGGGCGTTTTGCAGGTTTTCATAAATGCCCTGGAGGGTTTCCTGAAAGAGCGGCGCACCCAGAACTCGAAAGTCATCTAGTAAATCTTCGGCAATCTGTTTTGCAAAATTCGGCAGATCAACGTCTAGGTAAAACAGCGCCAGACTAATTTGTAGGGTTCGCACACCGCTGTTGAGCTGCTTTAGCTCCGTGCTGAGGGGATCACTCTGGGGCGGACTGTCGATTTTCAATAGCTCTACGAGAAGCTGCTGCTGTGTGCCCAGCGGCCAGCCTTGAGCATGAACCAACATCAAGAGCGATCGCATCTCTGCGGCAAACACATCCACAATAAAGTAGAGTGCCGGACTGAGCTTTCCCAAAGCATAGGCTTCATTGCCGTAGCGCCTTAAGTAAAAAAAGCACTCTCGTGCTTTTTGTCGCTCCTCTTGGTGAATGAGATCTTCAATAAAGCCGCGATAGTGAAAAATGAGGCTATAAAGGTTCCTCGCCTCGTTATTGTTAACCCCGTGCTTTAGCGCAAACCGCAGCATCGTATTAAAGCGCACCACCACTAAGTCAATCACCCACTGATCCCGAAGGGCGATCGCCACCGCTCCCACGCGCCGCACCTCAGCCCCGCACAGGGCCGCGAGGTCAAAGCTGGCCTCTTCCAAAAGCTGAGCATAGGCATTGCCCAAGAGCCGAAACACCTTTTGCTCATAGAAAATATTGCGCTGCTGCTGCATCGGGAACCGATCCATCATGGTCTGGAACGAAACATCTGTCCGGATGGCTTCACTTCCTTCAAAAAAATGGGGATCAATTTTCGGCTTGAGCTGGATGAAGGCTTGCAGGAGCTGGCTCAGTTTCTGAATAATCTGAAGTTTTGGCTCCTTAAAGGCCAGATACTCCAATAGGTTTTCAAGCTGATTAAGAGATTCCAACAGCTCTCGGTGGCAGGCTTCCCGCACGGGGACCTGATGAAACGAGGGATGGGCAGAACGGCTGACCAGGCGCAACAGCCTTTGCAAATGCCGCCGACAAATTTTTTCAATGACTGTGGTGGGCTGAATGCTGCGCAGCACATAAAACACATAGGGAACGGCCATTAAAACCGCCGCAGGCAACAGCACATAGACGTTAAGCGCCAAACTAGAGGGCTGCTGCACCACCTGTGTCTCTGCGATCGCCTTCACCACTACTGCGTGACAGCCGCCCCCAATCAGAAACCACATATAAAACAAACTGAACCAATCCTGCATATACAGCTCAGTAATTTTGGGGATATTCTGAGCCGCAATTGAAATGGCAATCACTAAAGTTCCCAGGGTGACGCCAATGACCGCCAGCCAAATCTCCGGCGCAAAGCCCAGGTCTAGACGCAGCCAAGCCTCGCCCCACGGCTCAATCCAGGAGAGCCGCTGCCAGGCCAGAAAGCTGGCGCGATCCAACGCAATCAAGCCCAGGAGTGTGGTGATCGCCGTGATTACCATCCGCTGCACCAGTGATCCCCAACCCATAAACGCAAGCCCATTGAATAAGACTTGTAAAATCTGGGATAAAGCCATCAAAACGGATAAAAATACCGACTTAAACAACTGGCGCACCATCTTGACCCCAAAGGATTTCAGTAAATCTTGATAAATCTGCGCCAATAATCCGTGCAGAATTTAAATTCATTTGCCACAATGATTTCGAGCGGCTTGTTTGGAACAGCTTGTTTGAAACAGCTTGTTTATAGCAGCTTGTTCCAATCGGCTTGTATTGTTACCCAAACCCTGATAGCCTTTGCTCAATGCTGTAGCTGTTCGCAACACCCTGTACTTCAGCACGCATTTCCACAAGCTGAGTCCTGAAAGCCCATAGCCTGTTGCGCTTAGCTTCTATTCTCAGGCAATTTATAAAATCTTTTTTAATTCCTTCGTTCCTGATTGAGTTCTCTTTTTTCTGACGCCTCGCTCGACCGCGTTCAGGTTCCCCCTATATCGAGCGATCGCCAATAGCGAATCCAGCCCTATTTCCAGACTTGCGCTCCCCAAATAAGCCTGTCTGACCAAACCCCAGGGATGACCCCAGGGATGATCGTATTAAAAGAGCAGGCCGTGGACTGATGGCCGATAGGTTCGCCCCTTAATCATCTTTGCCCCACAGCCTTTACTGAGGTAGCCTACATTTTTTCTCTCTGCCTAGGGAATCCTAAGGCAGTCGGAACCATACTTCAGCCCTCAAAGTCAAGAGATTTTCATTCCCAAATGTTTAAAAAAGTCTAAAGATAGCTACAATTGTGTTGTGATGATTGGGAGAAGCCCGTGTTTCTAAGACTTGCCGAACAACATCGCCAATTTGTCCGAGACCTTGTGATGAGCCTTCAAGCGCTCTCCAAGGTTTTAGATAATCATGGCTACCCTGCCTCTTGCTACACCTGTGGCGTGCAGATGAATGGGGCTTCTTTTATGGTCAGCCTCGGAGACAACCACCTCATTCGTTTTCTGGTATCCGACTACGGGATCACCTGGACCGAAATGCGTGATGATCGCGAACTCATGAAGCTAGAGGGCGCTGAAGCCATCTGTCAGCTTCAAGAATTAGCAAACCTCGTCAAGAATCAATACCTCCTTGGTGCAGCTGCCCAAGATGCAGCAATTCTGCAGATTGGCTAAATTCATTGGCTAGGTTCTAAGCTGGCTAAGCTGAAATATTTGAGTTGTCTAGGCCAAATTCTGTGCCTTGGCATTGCCCTAGCATCATTCTGCCTTGCTGCTTCATCTTCGTAACGGCTCAAAAGCTCTCCTCCTGACGCTGCTAGACGCTTCAAATTGCGTTCTTCTGGAGAGGTTTGGCCATAGGTCATTGAACGGGGGATCGCAATTCAGAGAGTCCTTGCCCCAAAGAAGGTCTATTCCCGATTCCCGCCCCCTAGTTTTCGGCTTTATCAGATAGCTTTTGCCCAGCGGATCTTTTCTTGAGAGACCTTTTTTCTCGGCAGCCTCTTCTGAGTGGGCTTTAGCCACTCAAGCGCGACGACAGAAACGTTTGTTTGCTAGATTTTTCTGGGGATCACTCAGCGCTTTGGCAGAGCAGTCTACCAAAGGAGCGCTGTATCCTAAACCCCTCGCCTTCGGGAGAGGAATTTGGGTTGCGGAGATTCAGGCTTATTATTAAGCCCATCTCGAACTTCTCATCTCGAATTCCCTATCTCGAATTCCTTATCATTGAACGCCCCGTCATCGAACTCAAATTGTAAAGTTACTTCACTTCAGCAAGGAAAACAGCATGTCTAACTTTCGGGATACATTAGAGCCGATCGCCGCTTGGTTTTCCGCATTGGGTGTACCGGAGCCGATTGTTCACTGGGGACATCCAGCCATGATGGGGATTGTGCTGTTTGTGATGGGGAGCTTTGTGGGGCTTACGGGCTGGAAAAGCCGCACCCTAAAGGAAAAAGATCCCGACGCTGCTGCCAAAAATCGACTAGACCATCGTAAGATTGCGCCCCTAATGTTTGTGTTTATTGCCTTGGGCTACACGGGTGGTGTTCTGTCCCTGGTCATGCAAAACGAATCGATCTTTGAAAGCCCGCACTTTTGGACGGGGTCTGCCATCATTGCCCTGCTCTCCCTCAATGGACTGTTAGCCGCCGTAAATTTTGGTGGCGGGACGCTTCGTGCGGCTCATGCCTATATTGGCAGTGCGGCGCTAGTCTTGTTTGTGGTTCATGCAGCTTTGGGGCTCAATCTAGGTCTCTCTATTTAATGCAGCAGGCTTTAACAACAAGGTTTGACGGCAAGGTTTAGTGGCAAAGCTTGGCAGCAAAGTTTGATCCCTTAAGCGCTAGGGACTTGAATAAGCTGAGCAGAGACCTGAAGCCGACCGAGCTGCTGAACGAGCCGCTGAGCTTGATGCTTATAGAGCGGATAGGGCAAGGTATCGGGGAGATGGTTCATGAGCGCGATCGCCGCGCCGATATCACAGCCTGAGACTTGAACAATGACCATCGCGCCCTCAAATGCCGCCTCAGTTGAAATAGCCCTCTCCACCCGGACTTGCCACAAGCGCGGCAGCAGTGCCCCTTGCTCAATGCGGCGCAGCCCTTCTAGGGTTGCAAAGACAATCAGGCGATCGCCTTTCTGTAGGCTGCGTTCTGAGGAAGGCATTCGGATCGACTCGTGCAGATCTCTTTGATGCACGATAGGCACGACACCATAGCCATAGGCCGCTTCAGCCAGCAGCAGTCCGTTGAGAGTATCCTCTGCTTCAACCTGATACTCTGTGACCAAAATGGTCTGGTGATTGAGGTGCAGCAGCTCCAGAATATTTTCGCCAAAGGCTGCGCTGGCATAAACTTCTGCCGCAAGGGCATAGATTCCTAAGACTTTGGTGTAGGGCAGCAGTTTTTCAACATGCTCTGTAAAAAAGGTGTCGTAGGTGCAAATCACCAGATTTAGAGCTGGATTGGCGGCGTAGGCCGTCAGCGCAATTTCCAAGTTGACCACTTCGTTGTCCGTCACCGCAATCAGGCTTTGGGCAGACTCAAGATTGACCTGTTCAAAGGCTGACTTCCAGTTGCCGACCACCAAGGGCATTTGCGGCAAGTCTTTGGCATCTAACCCCTGGGCATTAACGCCCACCAAAGCTTGTCGGAGATCGAGCAGGAGCTGCGCAACGCGCTGACCAACCTGCCCTAATCCCACGAGGATGACGTGGTTTTGGCGAGGAATGGAAGGACGCTGCCGCAGAAACTGAAAACGGGCTGCCAAGACCTGCTCTGTCAAAATGGCGTAAAGAATACCAATAAAAATAGTGCCAGCGAGAGTAAGGCCAAGGCTGTAGAAGTGCAGCCACCAAGGAATGGGAAACGGGAGTTTTAGGTCGCCAAACAGTTCACCAAAGCCGCCCAGAGCCAACACAATGCCAACGTTGAGGGCATCAGTCCAGCCCAGATCTGGATAACTCAGTTTGTACAAAAGGGTGCCGATTAAAAATAGCGCCAGCATAAAGCTCGTGCACAGCACAATCACCCGTTGGGTCTGATTCTTTTGCCAAAACCGCTGCCACAGATCCCTGGGATTGGGGAGCTGAGCGCGATAGCTCCGGATCACCGACCAGAAAGGGGCGGCAGCAGAAGGACTGCTAGAGGGTCGGGCACTCAGCGCTAGTCCGTCGCTCAGCTCAACGTAGGTAATGATGTCCCCGGTACAGACGGTTGCCTCTGGTTCCCACTGATAAAATCCGGAAGGGATGGGTGCCTCTTTTGGGAGATGACTCAAGACCCGACGGGTGGCTGTGTTGAGTTCTGAGATTCTGCGGCGATCGCACCAGGGATGGGTGGCGTCAATTTGGGTCTGCACAACGCGAAACAAATGGGAATCTAGCTTAAAAAAGCCGCAGCTTTCGCCACCGAGGGCGGCTAAGGCAAAGGCGGTCGTGGGCAGTTGAGTGGCTTCAAAGGCCACAAAGTTGCCAAGCTGCTTTGCCAAAAGCGCGTTTAGATTTTCTTGGGTGGAGCGAATCACAAGGCGCACCCCTGGATTAAGCGATCGCACCGCAAAAGCTGCCTCAATATTGGTTTGTTCATCGCTGGTGACTAGAAGTACCCCACGACAGCGTTCTATCCCTCCAGCTAAGAGTGTCTTAGGATAGCGACAGTCCCCGATCACAAGCTGCTCTAGCAAGTTTGGCAGCTCTGCAACATTCCAGTAGAGCTGATCCGTCAGCGTAATGCCGCGCACAGTCACCCCAAACTCCTTCAGCGCAACGACGCAGTGCTGGCCTAATCGGCCAAGCCCACACACCAAAAATTCAGTGGGAGCCTCTACAGTGGAAGCCTCTACAGTGGGAGCTTCTACAGCGCTGGTTTTCTGGGCTGGCTGCATATATCGCCTCTACACTCAATCTTTGTGCTAGGCCTCGATACTAAGTCGCGATATTAAGCCTCGATACTAAGTCTCGGCATTAAGCCTCGCCATGGCTCCTCGGTCTGCTCCATGAGAAAAGCGGCGGGCGTTTAGTGCCCACCGCTTTTCTCAAAAAATCAAGCTGACTCACAAGTCAGACTACCGCAACACAGCTCAGGGCTAGCCCAAGAGCGCCTTAGCCTTAGCCAAGACATTCTCAACGCTAAATCCAAACTTCTCTAGCACAACGCCACCGGGTGCCGAGGCCCCAAAGCGATCAATGCTGACGGTATCACCTTCAGTACCCACGTACTTGTGCCAACCAAAGCTTGAGGCTGCTTCTACCGAGAGCCGCTTGGTGACGGCCTTGGGCAGTACAGACTCTCGATAGGCGGCATCCTGTGCATCAAACAAATCAGTCGATGGCATAGATACCACGCGCACCTTTTTGCCCTCAGCGGTCAAGGCCTCAGCCGCCTTCACGCATAGGCTCACCTCAGATCCAGTGCCAATCAAGATGATGTCGGGCGTCCCGTCACAATCATTAATCACATAACCACCTTTCTCGACGCCCTCGATGGAGGTTCCAGCCAAGTTCGGCAGATTTTGGCGAGAGAGCGCCAGCAAGGTGGGGTTATGTTGCTTGGAAAATTCCACAGCAACCTTGTAGGCCCCTGAAGTTTCCGTGCCGTCCGCAGGCCGAATCACAGTGAGGTTAGGGATGGCGCGCAGGGAGGCAAGGGTTTCGATGGGCTGGTGGGTAGGGCCATCTTCCCCTTGACCAATGGAGTCGTGGGTCATCACCCAAACCGCCCCTGCCAAGGAGAGCGCAGAAAGACGAATGGGTGCCCGCATGTAGTCCGAAAAGATTAGGAAGGTGGCACCGTAGGGAATTAGTCCAGAGCCGTGGAGCGCCATGCCGTTACAGATTGCACCCATGGCGTGCTCGCGCACCCCAAAGTGAACGTTCCGGTTTTCGTATTGCCCTTTCTGGAAATCTCCGGAGATTTTCAGCTCAGTGAGGTTGGAGTGGGTTAAGTCAGCAGAACCGCCAATCAGCTCAGGTAGAACGGGTGCCAGCAGGTTTAGGCATTTTTCGGAATGCTTCCGGCTGGGTAAGGCCGCATCTTCTGGGGTGTAGGTGGGCAAAACACTATGCCAGCCATCGGGCAGCTTGCCGCTGGTGATCCGCTCAAATTCAGCGGCTTCGGTGGGGTATTTGGACTTGTACTGCGCCCAGGTCGCATTCCACTCGGCTTCGTAGCCTGCACCGCGCTCGATCGCCTTGTGCAGATGGGACACAGCATCTTCCGGCAGGACAAAGGGGTCGTAATTCCAGTCTAGGTTTTCGCGGGTGAGCTTCACTTCATCCGCACCGAGGGCTGCCCCGTGGACGCCCGCAGTATTGGCTTTATTGGGAGAGCCATAGCCAATGGTGGTGGTGACCTTAATCATGGAGGGCTTGTCGGTGACTTTCTTGGCTTCGGCGATCGCTGAAGCGATCGCGCCGAGGTCATCGTTGCCGTCTTCAACATGGAGAACATGCCAGCCGTAGGACTCAAACCGCTGGGACACATCTTCGGTGAAGGCCACATCCGTAGAGCCGTCGATGGAGATATGGTTGTCGTCATAGAGGGCAATCAGCTTACCCAGACCCCAGTGACCTGCAATGGAAGCGGCTTCGCCAGAAACGCCTTCCATGTTGCAACCATCGCCCAGAATCACGTAGGTGTAGTGGTCAACCAGCGTGCAGTCTGGCTTATTGAACTTGGCGGCAAGGTGCGCTTCCGCCAGCGCTAAACCCACACCATTGGCAATGCCCTGACCCAAAGGCCCCGTGGTAACTTCAATCCCGTCGGTTTCAAAGTTTTCCGGGTGACCAGGAGTATGAGAACCCCACTGTCGAAACTGCTTAATATCTTCAATGGAGACGCTATCGTAGCCCGTCAGGTGCAGTAGGGCGTAGTGCAGCATACAGCCGTGACCAGCGGACAGCACAAAGCGATCGCGGTTGAACCACTTAGGATTTTTAGGATTGAACCGCAGGAACTGATCCCACAGCACAAACGCCATTGGAGCAGCGCCCATGGGCAGACCAGGGTGGCCGGACTTTGCCTTTTCCACCGCATCGATCGCCAAAAAGCGAATCGAGTTAATACAGAGTTTTTCGAGGGATTGGGTCGCAACAACCATAATATTCAAGTCTTCCTAGGATTCGATGGGCAAAGTCAATGGACAGATTTAATGGCAAACAAAAAGCCAGGTTCGTTTAAGGGGGCAGGGTTGGCAGATCAGCTCAGTGGGTCAATCGAATCATCAGGCCTGAGCATCAATCGCAGGCATAAGACACAGGCGTAAGACTTCACTATATTACCAACCCGAACCACTTGTTCCAAAACCACAAGGGGCATATACCAATGGTTTGATCATGAGAACGGGCCAATTTTACGATCCTTAACCAGGGTACTTTCTAAAGGCTAACGTCACGTTATGCCCACCAAACCCAAAGGAGTTGGACAGGGCAACCTCCACCGCTAGCTCACGGCTGTGGTGCGGAACGTAGTCTAGGTCGCAGTCTGGGTCAGGATTATCTAAGTTGATAGTCGGCGGAATCTGGCCTTCCGCGATCGCCTTAACCGTGGCCACAGCCTCAATGCCGCCAGACCCACCCAGCAGATGCCCGGTCATAGACTTCGTAGAGCTAACAGCAAGCTGGTAGGCGTTATCGCCTAGAGCACTCTTGATGGCGGCGGTTTCCGTGGGGTCATTGGCTCCGGTACTGGTGCCGTGGGCGTTGATGTAGGTCACCTGATCCGGCGTCAGCCCCGCATCCTTTAGGCATTGCTCAATGGCACGAGCCGCCCCTTCCCCACCCGGCACAGGAGAAGTCATGTGGTAGGCATCGCACGTTAGCCCATACCCGACCATTTCGGCATAGATCTTAGCGCCGCGATTGAGGGCGTGCTCTAGCTCCTCTAGAACTAGCGTGCCAACCCCCTCGCCCAGCACAAACCCATCGCGATCGCGATCAAACGGGCGACTGGCGATCGTAGGCGTGTCGTTCCGTGAGGTCGTTAGTGCCTTGCAAGCTGAGAATCCAGCCACCGAAAGCGGCGTCACCGCAGCCTCCGTGCCCCCACAAATCATGGCCTTCGCATAGCCCCGCTGCACCAGCCGAAACGCATCGCCAATCGCATTAGACCCTGCCGCACAGGCTGTCACCGTGCAGGTATTGGGCCCTTTTGCGCCCACATGAATTGCCGTCAGCCCAGCCGCCATATTGGCAATCATCATGGGAATCATAAAAGGGCTACAGCGGTCTGGGCCACGGGTGAGGTAGATTTCTTGCTGATCTTCGAGCACCTTCAGTCCACCAATGCCCGTGCCAATAATGACGCCCACCTGAGCTGCATTCGCATCATTAATTACAAACTCAGCATCCTGAATCGCCTGCTTGCTGGCCGCCACCGCAAACTGAGCAAAGCGGTCCATACGCTTGGACTCTTTACGATCCATGTGATCAATCGGGTCAAAGCCCTTCACCTCTCCAGCAATGCGGCAGTCGTGGCGGGATGCATCAAAGAGCGTGATGGGGCCAATTCCACTCTGACCTGCTAGCAAAGCCTGCCAGTAATCGGCAACGGTATTGCCAATGGGGGTAATGGCACCTAGACCCGTGACCACAACACGCTTTAATTCAATATTTGTCATGATGTTTAGTTGTCATGAAGTCAGTTGTCGTGATGCTCAGAGATTGAGCAGCTTACTCCCTCAAAAGCCAATGAATGGAAAAGGCTAACTCAGCCAAAGGCAAAGAAAATGGAGGGGATGTTTTTGGAAATCTTTCTCAAAAATTTTATGGATAGAGATCTTTGAGAAGGACTAGAAAAACTTTTTGAGAAATTGAGACTTGAGCCTTGAGAGATTAAGGCTTAAGAGATTAAGACTTGAGAGATTGACTGGAAATCCAAACTACTTCGGACGAGGAATTTAGAGCTCTGGCTTCTACCTAATGACTTCTATACCTAGTGACTTTCATCTAGAGAATGTCTCTGAAGAGGTGTTTTCTCGCAAAAAAGATGGCTTGCGAGTCCTACAACACCTCTAAACAGAACCTTTCAGAAGGTCAGGCCTTACGAGTAGACCCTAAGCAAATCGTTGCTATTCAGCAACTTTTCCAGAAATGTAGTCCACAGCATCCTGCACCGTCTTAATTTCTTCTGCTGCTTCATCAGGAATTTCAACGTCAAACGCTTCTTCGAGGGCCATGACCATCTCGACGACATCCAGGGAATCTGCATTCAGGTCATTTTGAAAATTTGCTTCAGCAGTGACTTGGTCGCTTTCAACACTAAGCTGCTCAGCCACAATAGACTTGACTTTCTCAAAAATATCGTCTTTGCTCATGGGTACTCTCTCTTAAAGGGATAAAACGGTTACGCCCAGTCACGATTGAACAATGGGCTAAAAGACTTCAGGGCGTTTCGTAAGGTTTTCAGTGTCGGCGGAAGGGCTTGGATACTGACGCGAACGATGCGGCTGAACGGTGCGGCTGATTGATGGCTTGAGCCACGCTCTTTATATTAATCCGAAAGCGTCCCTGCCTAGAGCGTCAAAATTTTGAACGCACGGTTTGAACAACGTAAAACGCTTGTTTGTTCGCCTGACTTGTTTGATTGCCTTGCCTGATCTTTGAAAATGATCGCGAAATGACCGCGTTTGATCGCCCCGACCAAATGCCCTAACCAACCCACAGCCGAGACTAGGACTCAACCCCCTGAGCTGGCTTCCCGCCGCAAACTTAAGCGTAAACTCTTTTAAGCCAAAGCTCGTCATGTCTCGATTTATTAAAAAGTGCTTCCCTTCTTGACGGGTTTCGGTTATTGCGCGACACTGATCGGAAGGTAGCAAAAGCTCCTGCAAGCAAGGAGTTTTGACAACTTTTTCAAACTTTTGTCCTTTGTTGATTAAGTTTTGATAAGTTTGCTCATAATTCGCGGCGATCGCGCCCACGTTTTTTAGACGATTGTTTTAGGCTAAGTTAGCGCCTGTTTTAATGGGGCCTATTGTTAATGGGGCCTATTGAATGAAGCTCAATTCGAGACAAGCCTGATCTTGCAGTCCAAACTGACACCTGTGTGGGGTATTTCATGGAAACGCTAGAGTTCATCATTTATCCAGACGGTCGGGTGCAGGAAACAGTGACGGGTGTGATTGGGGCATCTTGCGCTGAGGTGACTGCACTGATTGAGGCTCAACTGGGTCAAGTGACCAGTATGCAAACCACTTCTGACTACTTTTCTGCGTCCCATTCTGCCCAAAATGTGAACGAAACTGCGGCTCAGGTCAGCTTTAGCCAATGGTAAGGCTCTCTAGCTTAGGCGCTAAGGTCTTAAGCGCTAAGGCGTTCTTCAGTCTTAGTCACTCATCAGTCTTAGCCACTTAGCAGACCCGCAACTCAGCATTGGGAAGCAAAATGAAAGTTGGAGCCTGATCTTAATGATTTAGACTTTACGCTCAGACTTAGACGTTACGCCCGGACTTTTAGACTCGTTTTTGATTGTTGTATAGCAAGCGCTTTTAAAATGTCACACTTTAGCCAAATTAAAACCAAAATCCGTAACCTCCCTGCACTCCAGTCTGCTTTGACGGACTTAGGCGTGAGCTGGAAATCCGGGCCTGAGCCTGTGCGCGGCTATCAGGGGCAGGTGCGCTCTGCTGATCTGGTGGTGGCTCAAGAGAATGGCTACGATGTGGGCTTTAGCTGGAGCGGCCAAGAATACGAGCTGGTGGCAGACCTAGACTTTTGGCAACAGGCTTGGTCTGTGGATCGCTTTTTACAAAAAATTACGCAGCGCTACGCCTACCATACGGTGCTTAATACGACGGCATCCCAAGGCTTTCAGGTAACGGAAGAGGCTAGTCGTGCCGACGGCAGCATTCGCCTGGTTGTACAGCGCTGGAGTGCCTAGTGTCTGGGGTAAACAGCGATCGCGGATTAGATAGCGATCGCGGACTAAATAGCGATCGCGGATTAGATAGCGATCGCCTGTCTGACTTGCGGACTGGGGCTGAGCCAGAGTTAGGCGGTCGGCTGCGAGACGCGGTGCAGCGCTCCGGCCTAGAGCCGGAGCTAGGCGGAGCATTTCGCCAGCGCGGGGTCTACGTGGATGAAGTAACCTGTATTGGCTGTCGCCACTGTGCCCTGGTGGCGCGCAATACGTTTTTTATTGAAGAAAGCTACGGGCGATCGCGGGTTTTTCGCCAGGATGGAGACGCAGAAGAGGTGGTGCAGGAGGCGATCGATACCTGCCCCGTAGACTGTATCCATTGGGTAGACTACACCCAGCTCAAGCAGCTAGAGCTAGAGCGTCAGGATCAGGTGATTACGCTGCCTGGTTCTGCGGTGGATGCGGCTGCAAACAGACAACGTCGGGCAAAGTCTTCGAGATTACCTCGTTAAGTCTTCGAGATTACCTCATTAAGTTTTTGATTTCTTCTTGTTAAGTTCTCCTTGTCAAGTTCATGACGTTCATGAGTAGGGGTTTATTGCCACTCATGGTGCTTTGTTTGGGCTTTCGTGCGCGCATCTTGAGCGATATGTATCCTGAGCGATGTGTAACTGATGCGCATTTTAATGTGGTTTCGGACGGACTTACGGCTTCATGACCATGCCCCCCTACAGGCCGCTCTTGAGTTAAAGGCCGAGGTTGTGCCTGCCTACTGCTTTGACCCACGCCAGTTTGGGCACACTTCCTTTGGCTTTCCCAAAACGGGCGCATTTCGGGGGAAGTTTCTGCACGAAAGCGTCCAGGATTTACGGGTGTCGCTCCAGGAATTGGGGAGTGATTTACTGATTCTTCAGGGAGAGCCGGAAGTCGTTTTGCCCCAGCTTGCCCAAGACCTGCGCTGTAATGCGGTGTATTACCACCAGGAGGCAACCCCCGAAGAAATTCAGGTAGAAACAGCTCTCACGCAAGCCTTAGATACCCTGGGGCTTAGCGCCCGCGAGTTTTGGGGGCATACCCTGCACAACCCAGAGGACATCCCCTTTGCGATCGCCGATCTGCCCGAACTGTTTACCCAGTTTCGGAAGAGAGTGGAGGCAGCGTCTACAATTTATCCGCCGTTGCCTGCACCCCACAGCCTGCCGCCGCTGCCCAAGGCTGCATTAGACCTAGCGGAAGAAGGACCAACCCTACAGGACTTGGGGTTAGAAACATCGATCCCTGATCCGCGCGCGCAATGGATCTGCAAGGGTGGCGAAACGGCGGGTAAGCATCGCCTACAAACCTACATTTGGGAGCGCGATCGCCTGCGGGTTTATAAGCAGACCCGCAACGGAATGCTGAACCCAGACGATTCTTCAAAACTGTCGCCCTGGCTGGCCTTAGGCTGTCTGTCACCCCGATACATCCATGCTGAAGTGCAGCGGTACGAGGCAGCACGAGTTCAGAACGACTCTACCTACTGGCTCATTTTTGAGCTGCTGTGGCGCGACTACTTTCGCTGGATCTGCAAAAAGCACGGAACCCGCATCTTCCGCGTATCTGGACTGCGTGGACTGAAGCTGCCCTGGAGCCAGAATCGGGAAGTCTTTGAGCATTGGCAGTGGGGCCAGACGGGCTATCCACTGGTGGATGCCAGCATGAGAGAGCTGTCATCCACGGGCTTTATGTCGAATCGGGGCCGTCAGAATGTTGCGAGCTTTTTGACCAAAAATTTAGGCATCAACTGGCAGATGGGTGCGGAATGGTTTGAGTCGCAGCTCGTTGACTACGACCCCTGCAGCAATTGGGGCAACTGGAACTACACCGCAGGGGTCGGCAACGATGCCAGGGGGTTCCGCTTTTTTAACATTACCAAGCAGGCCAAAGATTACGACCCCCAAGGAGAATACGTGAAGCATTGGCTCCCCGAATTGGCAAACATTCCAAGTCCAAAGGTGCATACGCCTTGGCAGCTCTTGCCCGTGGAGCAGACGCGCTTTGGCCTGGAACTGGGCAAAACTTATCCTTTGCCGATGGTTGACCTCTGGAAGTCGGCGAAGGCGCAGGAGCAGGTCTATGAAAAAGCCTGCAATAGTCAGGGGGTTTAGGCTTCTATGCAAGCCTGTCTATTATTTTAGTCGAGTGTTTTGATCGAGTATTTTGGTCGAGGGGTGGTCTTAATACGTTTAGAACTTGTTTGATTCGCAAGTTTTGAGAAATATTTAAGCCGAAACAGAATGCGATCGCTTCATAACAGACTCTAGAAATTCAGCACAATCACGGAGAATTCTGAAGACGATTCAAAGGCTGAAATAAAAAGTCTGTGTTAGTACGTATCGTTGGGAGGGCTGTCGGGGCACAATAAACACAGCCCTGAACAGGATTTAATTTATTTTTTGAAAAGTAAATTAATTAGCGTTAAGTCATTCGCGTTAAGTCATTCACGCTAAGTCATTCGCGTTAAGTTCAGTAGGGCGCAGAAGGTTGTTTTCCGGTGTTTCTGCAAGGCCATTCAGTCATGTGGGTCAAAAGTAACAATTCATTTGATCCAAAATGGGTTCCAGAATGGGCTCCAGAGCATCCATCTTTAATACCCCAGAATATAGGCGATCCGGTGAGTGAGAAAGCTGATGACGCGCTATTTTCTCCGGCACAGGTTTTGTGGGTGGACTTCGACGCAACAGAGCAGCGTGTATCCTGCGTCAGTAAGCTTCAGAACAACACCCTTCTCCATGTCTATACTGCCCAGACCCTGGATGAAGCGCGATCGCACTTGATCACCCAACCCATTGAGGCCATCATCGTTTGGCAATCATCCCTAGAAAGGGTTCGCACAGAAATTCTTAACCCACGCACCAACCCGGCAGATCTGCCGGTTTTTGTGGTTTTAGAGCAAAACCATAGCGCTGCGATCGCATCTGCTTTTCAGGGGGGCGCTCAAGACTACTTCACCCCAGACAGCCTACAAAACTTAGAGGTTGTTGCATATATCCTGCAGCATGCTGCAATACGCTATCGGCTAAAGTCTACTGAAAAGCCTCCTGAAAGTTCAGAAGCTGCACCCATTGCGGCGCCCGCTCAACCCATTACTCAACAACAGAGTGAAGCGTTTCAGGAACAAGAAGGAGGACTACGGGCAATTTTTGATCAGCTCTTGGTTGGATTGAACTATACCGATGCTGAAGGTCGGCATGTGCGGGTCAATCAACAATATTGCAAGATGCTGGGCTACAGCCCTGAGGAGCTTCTGGCGCTGCGATATCAAGACATCACGCATCCTGATGATTTGGCTATGGCTCAACACTCAGCCTATCGCCAAAAGTTTGCAGCCGGTGAAATCGATACCTTTTCACTGGTAGAGCGCTTAATTCATAAAGATGGCTTTGCAATCTGGACTCACATCACGGCTTCTCGGGTTCAGTATGGATCTGATCGCCCCAGCTTAAATTTGGCCGTGATTCAAGATATCTCTGAGCAAAAACGATCTGAGCAGACGTTAGCCGCCAGCGAATTAAGATTTAGACGGCTGGCGGCGAATATTCCTGGCGTTCTGTTTCGGTACGTTCAAAATCCTGACGGTACGGACGCCATGCGCTACATCAGCCCGCGCAGCGGAGAGGTGTTGGGGGTTGAAGCGGAGGTTGCAATGCAGGATGTTTTATCCCTATGGGACGTGATCCATCCTGAAGATGTGGCCGCCGTGCGAGAGACGCTTCGACAGTCGAAGAAAACGCTTAGCATTTTTAACGTAGAGTATCGAGAAATTCTGCAAGATCATGAGGTGCGCTGGATTCAAATTACGTCGATTCCAGAGGTTTTAGAAGATGGCGTTGTGGCTTGGGATGGGTTTGCCTTTGACGTGACGAAACGGAAACTCACGGAGCAAATTCAGCAGCAGTACTTAGGAGAGCTAAAAAATTGGCGGAAGCGCTATGAAGAAGCGGGTCTGGTCAGCGGCCAAATTTTGTTTGAGTGGGATGTCCAAAGCAATAAGCCCACTTGGGGCAAAAATGCAGAGAAAATCCTGGGCTACCCCCCAGACGAAATGCCCAAGTTCTTTGATGAGTGGGTAAATCTAATCCATCCCGATGATCAGGCTCGGTTTAAGAATGAAGTGTGCTTTGGCCTGGAGCAGAAAGGGCGAATGTGTCTGGAATATCGGATACGTCATCGGGATGGGCATTATTTCTGGGTTGAAGATAAAACCCAGATGCTGCTGGACGAAGATGCCAATCCAGATCGATTGGTTGGGTTTATTGGGGATATCACGGTTCGGAAGCGGTCTGAACTGGCGCTCCGTGAGAGTGAGCTGCGCTTTCGTTTGCTCAGCGAGCTTGCGCCGATCGGCATTTTTTGTGCAGACGCTCAGGGCACCATTGTTTATGAGAACCCTTATCTACAGTCAATCAGCGGATTTCAAGAGGGTGAAAATGTCAGTCGGTCGTGGAAACATCAACTGCACCCAGAGGATGCTGAGGCGGTTTCTCAATACTTTCAGAAATTTATCGAGGATCAGTCTTCTTGGGTGAGTGAGTTTCGGCTGAAGACGGCGGATGAGGAAACCCTTTGGGTGCTGGGCCAAGCGACACCGATGCGCCTTGAAACGGGTCTAACGGGCTACATGGGGACAATTACAGATATTTCTAGTCAAAAACGCTCTGAAATTGTGCTTCAGCATCTCAATGAGCGCCTAGAGCAGCGTGTTGCTGACCGTACCGATGCACTACAGCAGGCAAATCTGAAGCTGCGCATTGAAAATGCGATCCGCAAGCACCATGTCTATAAGCGACAGAGGGCTGAACAGGCCCTGAATATGGCCAAAAATCAGCTCCAGGCGGTTCTGGATGCGGTTCCGGGCTGTGTGGCTTGGGTTGGGGAAGATCTCCATTACCTGGGCGTGAATCGGCTGATGGCGGAGATCTTTGGGCGATCGCCAGAAGATTTTGTAAATCAAAAGGTCGATTTTATCAAGAATCAAAGTGTTGAAAGCTTCTCCAGCTTTTTTAAATCCTTTTTTGCGACCTGCCAGAATAGTGCGACACCGAAGACGGGGAGTGCAACCCAAGAGCTTGAGGTGGTGGTGGATAAGCGCTCTATCTATTATTTAGCGGTAGCGCAGCTTTATCTGGAGGGTCAAGCCGCTGTGTTTGTCATCTTAGACATTACGGAGCGGAAACAGGCCGAGCTAGAAATTCATCGCGCTCTTGAAAAAACCCAGGAGCTGAGCGAGCTAAAGTCTCGATTTATTTCGATCGCCTCCCATGAGTTCAGGACACCACTGACCACCATTTTCTCGGCCAGTGAACTGCTGGAGCACTATGGCGATCGCTGGACGTTGGAAAAGAAACTGGCCTACCTGAAGCAAATTCAGGAGTCTGTCAACCACATGACAGGACTGTTAAATGATGTCTTGATCATTAGCGCTGGAGAAGCCGGCAAACTTAAATTTGAGCCAGAAGTCTTTAATATTATTGAATTTTGCCAAACGCTAATCGAAGAAGTTAAGCCTGGGAGCCCCTGCAAAAACACTATCAATTTTTCTTACCCTGAAGCGATACCACCAGTCAGTCTGGATAAAAAGCTATTGCGCCATATCTTAAGCAATCTGCTGTCTAATGCGGTGAAGTATTCTTTGGCCCATCAGCCCATCGACTTTAGTCTCACCGTCAGCGCAACCAATCTGATCTTTGCGATCGCAGATCGGGGCATTGGCATCCCGCCAGAGGATCAGGTTCACCTCTTTGATCCGTTCCACCGTGCTGGAAATGTAGGCACCATTTCTGGCACGGGGCTAGGCTTATCAATTGTCAAAAAAGCCGTTGACTTACACAGCGGCACGATTGATGTCAAGAGTGCAGTGGGGCAAGGCTCCCAATTCACTGTTTCGCTGCCAATTCAGTCAGACCATCAAATCACGGGGGAATATCAATGGTAAATCGAATTTTAGTCATCGAGGACCAGCCCAATGTCCGGGACAATATCGTAGAGCTACTGGGTGCAGAAGACTTTGAAACCTTTGCCGCAGAAGACGGCATGGCCGGGATCAATATTGCCCAAGCCCACCATCCTGACCTCATTCTCTGCGACGTGATGATGCCAGATTTGGATGGCTACGATGTGCTCAACGTGCTGCGGCAAGACCCAGCAACGGCGATGATTCCGTTTGTTTTTTTGACCGCCAAGGCAGCTACCAAAGACATTCGCCAGGGCATGAATCTAGGAGCCGATGACTATCTGACCAAGCCCTTTACCCGTACCGAGTTGTTGCAGGCCGTCAGCTCGCGCTTGTCTCGGCAAAGAACCTTTGTGCAGCAGGCTGACTATGAGCTAACGGGGATCAGGCAGAGTATTTCCTACTCCATTCCCGATAAAATCCTCAGTCCCCTAGACGAAATTTCTAGAACCGCCGAGATTTTTGGCCAAGATGCTGATCTGCTCACCACCGATGACTTTAAGCAGTTGGGTAAGCATATTTCTGCAAACACCAAGTTTTTGCAGCGCGCCATTCAAAACTTCTTTTTATACATGAATCTAGAGTTTTTGGCGCGCAACTCTGAGTCTTTGCGCGTTATCCAGGGCGCTCACACCATGCGGCCTGGAGACTTCATCTACATGGTTTCTACGCAAAAGGCAAAGCAGTACGGACGGCTCAGGGATGTCAAAACCCAGACGGCGAATGTGCATCTAGGGATTGCGACGGACGATCTAAAAAAGATGATTGAAGAGTCGCTAGATTTTGTCTTATCCACAACTCCAGCTAACACGCCTGTTTTGATTCAAACGAGGGTAGCGAAGGAGATATTTCAATATTCTCTTGAGTGTCGCCTTGAAATTCTCACGCCAGAGCAGCGCCAAAGAATCTTGGATAAGGCGCAAGTGCCGCTGGATCGCTCCTTCTTTGAAGAACTCGACCCTGGCCTTGGGGTTTTAATTATTCAGCGCATTGCTGAGCTGTATAACGGAGCCTTAACCCTAGACTGTGACGCTGAGGCGCAGTTTACACTGACGGTTTCTCTGCCCACAAAATCTGTGATTCAGCCTGTTTAGCGTGAGATGATGCAAAGCCCCTCACCCAAACTCCTCTTCCAAAAGCGAGGGGCTTAAGAAGGTTGATTTTTGACCGACATGAGTTCGACCGGAATAGGGCTATTGGGTAAGCTCTTGGGCGATCGCGGTTATGTCTCGCAACTGTTGTTTGAGCAGTTTGATGCCCAAGGCTTGGAGCTGATTGCGCGTCGGCGCAAGAATATAGGAAATAGCCTTGTGAAGCTTATGGACAAGGTTTTGCTGCGCAAACGGGCCATTAAGGCGCTAAGGGCTTAGTTTTGAGTAGACGCCGCAACCTTTCTTTGAACAGCAAGATAACTCAAAAAAGCCTCAATTTCTGGCGCACCCATTCAGACGCACCCATGTCTTTGGGATGAGGTTTATTGTGAAACACGATAAACCTCATCCCAGTCCCCATAAGACTGCTCAGTGCGGCAAGAATCATGATTAAGGCGAAGGACATCACGCAACTGATCCAAAATCTTTTTGGACTGCTCAACTATGTCAAAACTCAAAGAAATGCAAAGGTATTGACAGTAATAGTAAAAAGAGTTGATGAGTTCGACATCCGAAAAATACTGAAATTATTTGTCTAAACAGTCAGGAAAGCGATATGGGTGGATACCTATCCATCTATATGCCGGAAACGGGGATATGGTTGGATGCGTCCGTTTAAACGACTCAAACAGGTATATGGGTAGATGCTATACGCCTATATACCAAAAGGGTTATGGATGGACAACTATCCGTCTATATGCCAGATTAGACGATATAGGTGGATGTTGCCCGTCTATGTATAGTTAGACGCATACTGGAGTTCACAATTTTGATTCCAAGTTCGCCTTAAAGTTCATTTCATTTAAATTACTACAAAAGAAAAAAAGAACTTAAAGCTACCAGTCTTTCATGCTAGATTTAAGGTTATAACTATAGAAAAATGACGTCGTGATTGACTTAATTTGGAATTTTGTTAAGTGGATTTTTAGGCTTTGGCGTGATCTCCCACAACCCATAAAAGATAAGATTGTTAATTTGGTGGCTGAAAGTTTTGACGAGATCTTAAGAACATACTACCGTAAATCAAAAAACTTATGAGCACACCTAAAAGCTTCAAAGAATTTTTCGATTCTGGAGAGAACCCTGATAAGTCCCTGCCGCCTGCGCTCCAGTCTGCATATATCTCGACAACTACAATTTCAACAGCCTTAATAGGCACTGTTCTCTCAAATGGAAGCCTTTTTCCTGATGATGATCGGGAAAAGTTTAGCCAAAAAGTTAGTAACTTGGCTCATAGCGAAGGATTTATTGCTGAACTAAGCAATGAACTTGGCACTCCATCTGAAGATGAGACTGAAGAGGAGTTTGTACGACGTGCGAAAGGGTTAATTACTAGCTTACTCAAGCAAAAGCTGAAGTAGCGTATTTATTACTTTGCATTTTTGCAATATCATCTACCAGGCAAAATGTACTGTAATGGCGGCAAAATAATTACGAAGCAAGAGTTCGTATCACGCTCCTGTCTAACTACTGCATGCAACGGAACGGATTGCAACTCTATCTCCACGCTTATTTTGTATCGCCGTCCGCTGATGCAGAGGCCGTTAGACCTCACAATTATTTGAGTCACATGCAGTATGTTTCATTCGCAGACGAGAGCTATTCAAGAGATAGTGGCTTTAATAGTATTGCTGCTTTCTCTCTAAGGTCTGACAACCTGCCACAGATAAATTCAAACTTGAATACACTACTTGAAGAATCAAATGTAGGTGAGTTTAAATGGCAGAAGTTGAAAGATGCAAAATATCGGTTCTGTGCTCAGAAACTAATTGATGCTGTATGGGAACTTATCGAAACTGACGATGCACGTGTGGACGTAGTCATCTGGAATATCAATGACTCTCGTCATCAGATCAGAAATCGGGATGACATCGCAAATTATGAAAGAATGTTTTATCATTTGCATTCAAATGCTCTCAAGCGTCGCCCAAAATCACTAATCTGGAAAATATATCCTGATGAAGGAGTTGGAGTTAACTGGGAGGTTGTGACTCAATGTATTGATGCTCGTGGTCAACGCAGAGAGCTTTTTCATCTGCCATTATTCGGTAGCTTTTTCAGTGATCCTCATTATTGTATTGCCGACTGCAAAGAAGTTCAATCCCATACAGAACCCTGTTGCCAAATTGCGGATCTATTCGCAGGCTTGAGTATTTTCTCTCGAACCCATTATGATCTTTATGAGAAATGGTGTGAATTTACTAATCCTAGCCTTCCTCTGTTTCCTGGAGAGCAACCTCAACTGAGTCGTGCGGAAGAACATCGCTTCCCAATTCTTCAATACTTTGATCATGGCTGTAAGAGTAGAAAGTTAGGTGTTAGTCTTAAATCGAATCGATATCTTCAAACGCCTAATCCCAATAATCCCATTAATTTCTGGCATTACATGCCACAACATGAAATGGATACAGCTCCAACGAAAAATGAATTTTGATGCAATTTTTACCTTCAGTTTTTCAAGTAATTTCTTATAACCTTTTATTTCTTGTCAAATCAGTGCTCAAGTCTAACAATACTGTGCAAGGAACGCTCGAATCAAACTATCCGTGAAGCTTTTTCACTTCTGCTCACGTCCCTGATAGCCGACCGTTAGACTGCCAAGATGCCTGGAGAAAGGCACTGGAAGTTACTTGCGCAAAATGTAGTTTAGTTGCGAAATACAATAGGTAGACAACGGTAAATCTATGGCTAAAGCGAAGCGAAAAACTACAGAGTTTTTGCAATGTGGTCATTGTGGGAATCGCGCTCCAATGGATATTGTGGCTGAATATTACTTATCCATAAAATCTACTTATGAAGACCCGTATGATGAATATTATAATCCTCAGCCGGAAGAAGGATACCATCATAGATTATTGCTATGTCTAGCTTGTAAAGAAGTAACTTTATGGAAATACTTTGATGCTGACTATATGGATGGTGAAGATATTAGAGTAGAAACTCTTTACCCACCAGCAGCATTAAGATTATCTGGATTGCCTTCTCAAATTCAGCGCGCGTATGAAATAGCACTTAAAGTTCGAGTTATTGATGCTAATGCGTATGCAGTCCTTATAGGACGGATCTTAGAGATGATATGTGAAGACCGTCAAGCTACAGGAAAAGATCTGTATAACAAACTCAGCGACCTAGCTGCGAAAGGCGAAATTCCAGATAAATTGGTGGGAGTCGCTGATAGTTTAAGGCAGCTACGCAACTTTGGTGCTCATGCTTCTCTTGGAGAATTGACCCGTGAGGAGATTCCTATTCTAGATGACTTGTGTAAAGCTATTCTAGAGTATGTCTACAATGCTCCGTATCTCGTAGAAAAAGCAGAAGAGAAGCTCAATCGCTTGAAAGAGAAAAAAGAAGCAGAAGCCAGACAAAAATGAATAAAATAAGCCGTTATTATAGTCGTCTTGCGTGCTGTGGAGCAGTCTAACAATCGCGGTGCAACGGATTGGAGGAAACCGCTGGAGCTGAGTTCAAGTTCTTTGCAGCCGCTGACCGCAACCGTTAGCTGGCTTTGTGTCTGGATAATAGCAGTACTTTGAAGTTATCGGTCAGTCGCTTTGAATTGACTTGCAGTATTTGGGCAGTTAACATGGATGAATACTTAAGAGCTAGTGAATTTATTAATTGGCAACATCCCGAAATCGTCGAGCTTGCCAAACAAATTGCAACAGGTCATAAAACATCAATGGCGATCGCAAAAGCTTGCTTCGAGTGGGTGCGAGATGAGATTCGACACAGCTTTGACTATCAGATGAACCCTATAACTTGTCGTGCTTCTGAGGTTCTAAAATACAAGACAGGTTACTGCTTTGCTAAAAGCCATTTATTAGCAGCATTGCTACGCGCAAACAAAATTCCAGCAGGGTTTTGTTATCAACGATTGAGTATTGATGATAAAGGTGCGCCGTATAGTTTGCACGGTTTCAATGCAATTCATTTTCCTGAGATCGGTTGGTATCGGGTTGATGCTAGAGGCAATAAAGAAGGAGTCAACGCTCAGTTTACCCCACCACAAGAACGGTTAGCATATAACATTTAGTTCGCTGAAGAAACCGACTTTAGGACAATTTTTGCTGAGCCACTTCAAATTATCGTAGAGGCGCTGCAAGAACAGGATACATGGGATGATATGGCTCGTAACCTTCCAGACATTGCGTTAGAATCCGCGAATAACTACGGCCTTGTGATACATAATGAGTATGCGACAGCCAGCTAACAACCCCAATGCACACCGACCGACAAGGGTTTATTTGTTTGTTGGATTCAGGTTTGTCTGCGGCGGGTGATTGGGAACGTTAGAGGATATTTGGAAACACAGTTAGAACCTTTGACATTTGGAAGTTTGGCGAGTTCTCATCGTTATTTAGCAAAGTCACTCTTTATAAGGATTGCAGGCTGCTTCCAAACATCCTCTTAAATACAAGCTGGGAGGCTAAGAGGATAATGAAGTATGAGGTAATCATTTACTGGAGTGAAGAGGATAAATCTTTCGTTGCTGAGGTGCCAGAACTTGCAGGTTGTGTGGCTGATGGCGAAACCTATGTAGAAGCCTTGCAAAATGTGCAAATCGTTATGCAAGAGTGGATTGAAACAGCACAGGAACTAGGTAGATTCATTCCTCAGCCAAAAGGTAAATTAGTCTATGCCTAGAGTTTAGAATTCAGCATAACGATATCTGTTGGGTGTGTCTAACCACCGCTATAGCTGCGCTTTTGTTCAAGTCCGTCCGCTGATACGTAGGCCGTTAGACTCCACCAGCAATTCCTAGCTGTTTATTCAGTCCGTTTCTACTGCCGATAGGCTGTGAGCAGAAATGTCCTACCGCCGCTCCGAATTGCAGTGACTGATGCATTAGCCCCTTTTTGCTACGGTAGTTGATGGTCTGTCGCCCTTTTGCTTGAGTTGCTTAAAGTGCTGTTGTAGCTGTCCAAGGTCGGGCGTAGCGCTCCCGTATCGCCATGCCATGTAGGCGTGAGACAGCTCCTGGACGATGGTAGCCTTATGCGCTGGATAGACTCGGCTCACCTGTCTGGCATACTCCAAAGGCGTTTCAGAAGGGTGTTTTTGAATGCCCTGCTCGGCCAAGAAGTGCAGCATTTGATGGTAAAGCCGCGCCATAGGGGGCATCTGGCGGAGCCAGTAAAAGACGCGCCAGCTCTGCCAACCCTGCCAAGCAGCCCACAGGCCAACGCCCAGCCCGCCTGCGATGAACACGAGCTGAAGGATGCCGCTCCAGCCTTGGGAAAATAAGCTCAGAATCTTACTCAGCCCTTCGCCGAGAAATGCGATCGCCCCATTCAGCCATCCCGCAACGGGGGAAGGTAGCCATCCTGCAATCCAGTTCCAGAACTGGCGCAGAACCGAGAAGCTTTGATCCACCTCCACAGAGGGCGGATACAGGCTATGGCCTGGAATGGGATCAAAAGCAAACCAGCCGTTGCCGGTGAAATACACTTCGGTGAGGGCGTGGGCGTCTGTATTTTTGACCACGTGCATTCCCGTAAAGGGGTTAAATTCGCCGGAGGCAAAGCCTGTGGCGAGGCGCGCTGGAATGCCAATGGAGCGCAGCATCAGGGTCAAAGCTGAGGCAAAGTGATCGGGATAGCCCCCTTTCCAGTCGGTGAGGAAGGCTTCGACAAGATCTCCTCCTGGCTCTAGGGCAGGAATATCGGCCTGAAGCTGGTAAGACTGCTTAAGGCTTTGGGCCAGGAATAGCGACTTTTCGTAGGGGGTCAGCAGGGGTCGCTCGGATTTGGCTAACATCGCCTCGGTGAGCTGCTGAATTTTGGGTAAAACAGCTTCGGGAACTTGAAGGTAGGTTTGGCGAACGGTTTTTGGATACTTAGTCGAGCTCTGATTCAGTCGAGTGCGATCGCGGTAGGGTACATCGGACACAACCGAGTAGGTCAGACCCTCTTCCAGTGGCCCTGGCGATCGCAACCCGCCTTCGGGATCCAGAGCAATTTCTTGGGTGGGGAAATAGATTTCCCTGGCCTGGGTGAGAGCGGGTAGCAGATTCGGAAATTCCGTCAAAATCGAGAAAGTCTGTACAATTTCCTTCGTGTAATTTTGCGGCCACAGGGGCGGCACCACGAAGCGATAGGACCAGCGAGGCCGCTTCAAAATAGTTGAGTTTAGATTTCGTGAGACCTTCCAGCCCTGCCCTGTGTACTGATCAAAGGCCATGACGCGCCAAAACCCTTCTGATTGAGAGCGCACCCGCATCACCACCTGAGGCGTGAGGCTCCCCCGCAGATTTTGGTTCATTTCCGTATTGAAGCCGTAGTAAAACTTAGAGCTAAAGCTTTGGGTAGAGCCAGCCCCCATCGTTTGGCTTTCATTGCCGCCAGCCCCAGATCCTCTCGCTCCGCCCAGGTAGCCTGGGTTCACAATTTTGCCAGGGTCAAATTCTCCCTGAATGTTTACCTCACCACTTACGGGAAATGTCCGAAACTGATAGCCCGGTAGCCTAGGGGTCACGGCAAAAATCAAAAGCCCCAGCCCTAGTACCGCAACCAATAAAAACCCTAAGCGTTTTGGAACCTTTGCCCCCAAAGACTGAAGCTGCACCGCACCTAACCCCAGCCGAGAGCGGTAGTCCAGCAGCAATACTGGTAGGGCGATCGCCATAAACAGCACCAAGAACCCACCAAAGGCCATGGTTTCGCTGATGGTTGCCCCCACCCCAATCAAGATCAGCCCAATCACCGCAGAGTAACCCAAGTCCTTGCGGCGGGGCATATCGAAGGTGTGCAGCACCTGAAGCTGAATCAACAGACCCGCCAGCAACAGACGCGAGTCACCCGCATTGCCTAAAAGCTGGGACAAAAAGACACCCAAAACGCCCAGCATCCCAACCGCAATGCCAAACTTTGCCAAAAGATTGCGGCGACGACGACAATACCAGCTCCAGGTTGCACCCACAATGCTGAGGGGAATGGCCCAGAGGCCGCTCTGGGTCGTGGCGGCTACATCGGTCGCCACAATACCCACACTGACCAACGCCTGCACAAAAATCCGGAGCCAAACCGAATCTTCAATCGCCAGCCCTGTAGATTGCTGCCCTGGATACGGATCGCTGCCCTGGTCAGGTCTTTGACCGAGGCGCTGTATCCACTGCTGGAGACGGGGCTGAGGGGAAAACGCCTTCATGGGAACTTAAGTGACACAGTACGTTGACAGGGTATGTTTAGTCTACCCAGGCTTCACGGGGGACTGTCGGTTTTTACAGCCGCTTTAGGGGTTTCTGCAAGCGCTAGGAACCCCCGGTCTTTCACTGCGCTTGAGGTTCAGAAGAAGTGCACGGTACACTAGCGACATCTTTTTGAAGGAAAGCCAATGGGAGTTCGGCTACGCGCTAGGAAAAGCAGGAATCGGCCCCAAGGCGTTATACGGGTTGTCAAGCAACCGGATGGTCGATTTGAAATTGACGGACTAGGGGCTTGGTATCGCTACTGGCGAGATCCGTATCACCTCATGCTGACGGTTCCGTGGTGGGGTTTTGTGACCCTTGTGTCAGCCGCTTATCTAGCCCTCAACGGGGTGTTTGCGCTGCTCTATCGTCTGGGCGGCGACTGCATTTTGGGTGCTCGACCTGGCTCATTTGCAGATGCATTCTTTTTTAGCGTGCAGACCCTGGGCTCCATTGGCTACGGCGTGATGTCGCCCAAGACAGACTACGCCCATATCATTGTGACCTTAGAAGCCATCAGCAGCCTTTTTGCGATCGCGGTTGTCACGGGACTGGCCTTTGCGCGGTTCTCTAAGCCCACGGCTAGGGTTTTGTTTAGCAGAACGATGGTGGTCAAGCCCCATGAAGGCATTCCAACCCTAATGTTTCGGATGGCCAATGAGCGGGGGAATCAAATCTTAGAAGCGCAGCTCCGGCTGTATTTGCTGCAAAATGAGCTCACGGCGGAAGGCGAATTTTTCTACCGAATTCATTCCCTAAATCTCCTGCGCGATCGCTCTCCCAGCTTTTTCCTGAGCTGGACGGCAATGCACCCCATCACGCCCAGCAGCCCCCTCTATCAAGCCACATCCGAAACCCTGATGGAGAAAAATGTACAGATTATTGTCTCACTCAGCGGACTAGATGAAACTGTTGCCGAGACAGTCCATACCCGATACGCCTACGGATCTCAAGATATTCTCTTTGGTCACCGCTTTGCCGATGTCATGCAGTCCTCAGAAAATGGCGATCGCTACTTTAATAAAGCCGACTTTCACCATGCTGAACCCCTTTCGTGAACTGCTGTCGCCTAAATCGCTCCTATAAAACGGTTCAGACAAAGAGCTGTTCAGACAAAGAGCTATGCAAGCGAAGAACCCCTGCTAGGAGAGTAGCGGGGGTTCGTCTCGTTCTATGGGTTTTGATCCGTCACGCTCTAAAGGCTGCTTTGAACAGGCGGTTTTGAAACGTTCAAGATTTAAATGTCTTTATGTATATCAATGTAACAGAAATATTACAAAACTACAATCATTTCTCAGAATTGCGGTGTGGGGTGACAGGGATCGGATCGGTGACGACCTAACACCCAGACTAGAGATTCTTGACTTGGGGGCGGCTTACGAACGCGGGGAAAAGCTTTTGAAATCCCTCGTGGCGCTTATTTGAGGATTCTGTGGTGGATGTCCAGAGGGTTTCGTAAAAGAAGAATGAGACTCCGGCAAACTTGCGATCGCGCACCCATCTGACCTGCTGATCAATCCAAGGCATAGGAACGCCTCGATTTTTGAGTCCGCTCAAGATTCCAATACTGACGGGGATATGCTGACGCGCCCGCAGCACCTCTGGACGGTTAAGCTCCATTAAAAATCGATTGCGATCGGTGCGATAGACCTGAATCACCAGCTCTTCAATATAGCCGCGTCGCTCCCACGTCACCCAGTCCTGCAAAAACGTATCGTAGGCAAACTCGGCGGGGTTGGGCGAAAGCGACACCGTAGCGCTTTTATTTTTTGCTTTGACCGTTGCAAAAACCTTCGCCATGATCGCCGTAATTTTGTCTGCACGCCAGCGCATCCATTCCTTATCTTTTGGGTTTTGGGGCGGACGTTTCCCCTGGTGTTCTTGCTGGTAGAGGCGCGTAGTGTAGGGGTCATAGCCCAGGTCAACGGGTAGCCCAAAGTGGTCATCGAGCTGAATGCCGGACACATCGTAGCGGGTCACGACTTCCCCAATGAGGCTCACCAAAAACTCCTGAACCTCTGGATGAAACGGATTGAGCCAAACTCTAGGGTGACTCCCTTCCATGACAATAGAAGATCCATCCCGTCGTTGGGTAATCCAGTTCGGGTGGCGTTTGACGAGCGCTGAGTCGGCGGGTGCCATAAACCCAAACTCAAACCAAGGAATCACCTTAAGCTGCTGGGGTTTGGCAAGCGATACAAGCTCTTGCAGCATGTCGCGCTCAGGGGGGTTCAACGCTGGATCGGGCAAAACGAGATTAGGTAAATTCCGGCCACGGGGCTGGCCAGTATTGTGTGAATCGGATTGTGAATTAGATTGTAAATCGGATTGTAAATCGGATTGTAGATCGGGCTGTGAATCGGGTTGTAGATCAGGCTGAAGTCGCTGGGAGAGTCCTGTTGCCTTTTCTGCAATGGGGCTGGGGTATAGAGTATAGCCCCAGTTCCAGACCGTGGGATAAACCGTGTTGAAGTTGAGCTTTGAGAGCTTTTGCAGTCCCTTTTTGAGGCGATCGCGGGAAAACAAAATATCGCTATCAATATTGGTGAGCCAGACACCGCGCAGTTCTGGTACAGCAGGCCGACTTGCTTGAGAGATGGTTTGGGGAAAGCAGGTGAGAATTAGAGCGATCGCGCTGGTTCCCCAAGCGAGTCGATAGCACCATGAATGAGAGAAATGGATCAAAACTTTACTAATACTCGTTACCTAATACTCACTACCTAGATCTCAAAACAAGCAAGTCCAACTCTAAGCCAAAGCGTTTGTCGTGAGTATAAAGGCTTGGAGCACAATCAGGAAGCTTTCAGCGCCCTTTATGAAGATTTAATGAGATTGATTGGTCCCCAGATCAACCTGACGGATGCAGTGGGGAATCCTAAACGTAGCGTGAGCTGTGAAGGGTCAATTCGTTCAGTGGTTAGATTCAGTGGGTAGGCTTCCAGCTCTGATCGGCAGCATTTTTACCATCAGCCTTGCGATCGCCAGCAGTTCTGTAACCGCTTTGGTTCAGGTTAGTGCGAGCTTGGCATCAGCGCAACCCTCGACGGAGGCGATCGCCGAAAACCTTGTTTCTGAGGCCTCACCGCAGCAGGAGAAAGCCATCCATGAATCTGTCCAAAGGTCATCTACGGTTTGGGCCTCTCAGTCCCTTGCCCGTCTAATGCAGCAGCATAAATGTGCCGCATCTACCCCGCCCTCAACACAGCCTACAATCCCTTCAAAGCCAGGCCAGAGCGTCCTAGACCGCTCTGACTCAGAAGAAGACAGCCGCTATAAAATTGCAGCACTGTTGTTTTCCTGCCTTGAGCACTGGGATAAAGTCCCGTTTAATGGTCAAGAACGGTTTAATTCTCAAGAAAAACGGGTTCTTAAAACCCTGCGTTCCGAGTTTAAATTTGAGCTAGTCGCCCTCAGCGCCAATAGCGCTTCAGAACCGAGCCTGACCTTTGCAAGCATTCCTCAGCGATCGGTCAGGTTTGACCCTGTTTTCTCTGGCCAGACTCCGGCGGCTGGCAAATCTATTTCATCGCAATTAGGCATTTCATCTGTCAGTGGTATGACGCCCATCGGAGGCGCATCCATCAGCAAGCGATCTCAAAATCCACAGGTGATGGGGCTAGATTTTACAAACCCGATGATGCCCCAATTGACCCAAAACACCTTGGGCATCAATGCCAAGGCTGACCTTGGAAAAATTCAGCTCTTTGGGCGTTATGGCGTTGCCCAAGACAGTACATCTAGTCGTTGGGGGGAGTTGCTCAATACCCAAGCCCTTCAAGCCTGGACAGCAGGGGTTGGTATCGAAAACATCGTGATTCCCAACTCCTTACTGACGGTTGCCGCCAGTCGGGTGACAGGGGGCTCTTTACAGCCCACCCAAACAAACTACGGTGCCTTTTACCAATTCCCGATTACGGAGCAACTCACGCTCTCTCCTCGCATTGTCATCATGACTCACCCAGACGCATCAGGACAAACTTCTGAAGTACAGGGCGCTCTTCAGGCAACGTTTTCTTTTTAAAGTAAGTACCGCGTCAATTCAATACCGTGTCAGCATCAGTACCGCGTCAGTATTGTGCGATCTGAATTGTGCGATCTGAAGATTGTGTGGCTTAAAAAGATGACTCACAGGATTAGCGACTAGCAGATCGAGGGGTTCTAGAACCGCTTGACCAATGAAGGCGATATTGCCTGTAACGAGGGTGGCTTCGGCTGTTTCGCGGTCTTCATCTCAATAATGGCAGGTTCGGTTATGCCGACGGATTCTTCGGGAGCTTGGATAAACGCGGAGATGGTTTACCCCCGACCGTCCCGTCAAGCTACTTTTGCTGCACGCACTGGCGGCATTCATTTGACTCGATGACAGATAGCGCGTCACCGTCTTTCACTATCACTCCTGGCACCCTTCAGTTTTACGCTGCCTAGTTTCGCGCTGGGCGGGACTTGGACTGTGCAGCATCCAGATACTTCTTTGCAGATTAGGCAAGCAGCATGATTTAGATCAACTTTCAAGAAAATTGTCAACATATGTTGCAAAATCTTTACAAGTCTGTTATAAATATTTACATAGAGATACAAGTAAAGGAAAAAGCACCATGTTTACGATTGATGAAACTGGAGTCATGAACAACTACGCCGTAGAGCCAGAAATCTACTTTGCAACTTTTCCTTCCGTTGAGCAGCAGCGTCGCTACATGCTGCAAGGTGCTGCTGCCATCCTGTTGGTGACAGCCACTATTCTGACTGCCTTGGCGGTCAGCTAGAGCGTCCAGGCCAGTATTGGCATCTCAACCTAGCCGTTAACAATTGTTCAGTTCTCCAAAGAAATGCCCTTCTCCCCGCCGAATCGTTCGGCGGGGAGTTTTTGTTAAACAAACGTGAGTTCGATGATGGGATTGAAGCCCCTCACCCCAAACCTCTCTCCCAAAGGCGAGGGGCTTAAGAAGGTTGATTGTTCATTGCCCTCCTTGTCCCTAGAGAGAAGGATGACGGGCGGATGAGGGGCGGTTGTTTCTTGTCGAACCCACGTTAAACGAAAATGTCTGCTGACACCGGAATTAACAGCGGAATTGACAACGGAATGGTGATGTTCAGGAGATGGGCTGAAGCTGCATTGAGCGGGCGGCGCAATCCTGCCAAGCCTAAAGCCGCAAAATTTTGACCCGCTTATCTGCGTAGCTGTAAAGTGCGATCGCCTTGCTCTCAGGGCTAAACCCAACGGCACTCAGGTCTTCCCCCTGCCGAGAAATTGTTTTGATAGATTTCCCTGTCTTTAGATCCCATAGACTGAGCTGATTGTTGGCTTTCGTTACCAGGCCGCTAGGGGGAAATAGCGCCATCACCTGCACCTTGCCTGCCTTGGGAATGGTACGCAGCAGTTTATTCTGGTCAAGATCCCACAGAAATAATGACTCAGCCGCTGCGGTAACCAACTGCTTGCTGTCTGGGGTAATGGCCATCGCCGTAATGAATGCCCCTCCATTCCCGTTCAAGGACTTCACCCGTTTTCCGGACTCTAGATCCCACACCTCAATCAGATTATTGTTGGGGTCAGGCGAAAGTGCGAGGGTGTGGCTATCTTGACTGAGGGCGATCGCAATGCCTAAGCCTTCCCAAGGGCGAAAAACTCCGGGAATCGTTTGGAGGCGCTGATAGGTTTTAAGATCCCAGACATGAAGCCCTTCAGGCTCTTGAGACGCTGTATCAGAAGTTTTTGGAGCATAGGGGTCAAGAACGGTCATTCCCAGCAGCTTCTCTCCATCTGCCGTCGGGTATACCTCATTGCCGCCCTCCAGCCGCTCAGTGACCTCACCCGTTTTTAGATCGCGCACCTCAATACCCTGAGACGCAACGCTGTAGAGCTGCTGACCATTTGCAGAAAATACTGCTTTCTGAGCCATATTTTTGAGCGTTTCTGGCTCAATCTTTGAGCGTATAAAGGTTTTTTTGACCCGCTGTGCCGCCAAGTCCCATAGATGCACCCCATCTGTCGTCGTAATGGCCAAGGACTTGCCATCTGGACTAAAGGCAAGCGCCTTCACGCCTTGCTCGTAGCCAGAAATTTCTGCCTGGACAGATAGCGGATCTGAAGCAGCCCCCTTTGCTTGGGTCATCCGTAGCGCTGGCGGCACCAAACAGAAATAGAGTGCTGTAACAGCAATCAAATAGGTGACCGCTAGCCCCCATTTGCCAACCTTTTTCTGTCTTGCAGGAGAGAGCTTGCCTCCCACCAGCAGCCCTGCCACCGTGCCAACCAAAGATCCCGTTGGGGCTAGAAAAATAAAGGTAATAAAGTACCACAGGCCACCGTAAGGGCCGCCCACTAAGGAGGCTGGATTTGCTTCAATGGGCAATAGGCCAATGAGCATCATGCCGACAAAGCATCCAAAGATGGCAGGATACACAAGGCTTTGGGCAGGGTGGCCACTGGTGCGGCTTTTTTTACGGGCGATCGCCGTAACAATCCAGCCAATTCCACCGCCAACCACCAGCGCAATGATGGCGCTGACCATGGTGGTAAATATAAGCTTTGGCAAAACCGTTTCTAGAAAAAAACTGAAGTTGAAGAACTGATTCATATCGCAGAGATAAAAATGATAGGGATAGAATCTACAAAAATCAGGAAAAAAGTTATAGCTATAGCGACCGGTAAGGCTCCAGGCAAAATTCCGTGGCGGCCCATGAAATAGCGAACTGCGTTAAGGGGCACGACGTTACGGGAGCAATGCCTACGGGACATCAGGAGCATTTGCCACATCAGGAGCATTTGCTGCATCAGGAAAACTTGCCGCAACCATTTGCAGCGCATAGAGATTTGCGTAGACCCCCTGCCGCGCCATTAGCTCAGTATGGGTACCCTGCTCTGCGATCGTGCCCTGCTGAATAACCAGCACCTGATCAGCCTGGGTAACGGTGCTGAGGCGGTGGGCAATCACAAAGCTCGTGCGGCCTTTCAGCAGACGGGCGATCGCCTCCTGCACCAAAGACTCCGTGCGGGTATCAATACTGCTCGTTGCTTCATCCAAAATCAAAATGCGAGGGTCAATCAACACCGCACGGGCAATGCTAATGAGCTGACGTTGCCCTTGACTCAGGGGCGCACCGCGCTCACCGAGCTGGGTGGCGTAGCCCTGGGGCAGAGAAGTAATAAATTCATGGACATTGGCAAGCTGCGCGGCGGCTTCAATTTCGGCTTGGGCTGCATCCGGAATACCAAAGGCAATGTTTTCAGCCACAGTTCCACTAAATAAAATGTTGTCTTGGAGCACAATACCGATCTGACGGCGCAGACTAGCTTGAGTCACGCTGCGCACATCGATTCCATCAATTCTGACTGCCCCACCAGAGACATCATAAAAACGCAAGATTAAATTAATGATGGTGCTTTTGCCTGCCCCCGTTGGCCCCACCAGCGCGATCATTTGTCCAGGCTGTGCCTTCAGGGTCACGTTCTGCAGCACGCGCTGCTCAGCGGTGTAGCCAAACTCCACCCCCTCAAAGGTGACTTCTCCTCGAATAGACGGCATGATAGCCGCATCGGGCCTGTCCTGGAGCGTAGAGGGTTCATCCAGTAACAAAAAAATGCGCTCCAGCCCTGCAAAAGCGGACTGGGCCTGGGTATAAAACTGACTCAGGATTTGGATGGGCCTGAAAAACTGCTGCACATACAGCAAAAAAGAAGTCACCACGCCCACGGTCACTGCGCCAGTGACGGCCAGGTAGCCCCCATAGGCCAGCACCCCCGCCGTCGCTAAGGTATTGAGAAAATCAATGGAAGGCAAAAAGGCAGAGGTAATGGCCACCGCCTGCACGTTGGCATCGCGATTGGCCGCATTCAGACTGTCAAACTCTTGGATATTGAGCTGCACGCGATTAAAGGCTTGGGCTTCTTTCACACTGCCAATATCTTCTTCAAGCTTGGCAGAGAGTTCTCCAATGGTTTGGCGAGTCACCCGAAACCGCACCCTAGCCCACCGCGAAAAGAGTCCCGTCGTAAAAATCATCAAGGGCACAACTAAATTACTCAAAAGCCCTAGCTGTAGGTTAATGGAGAGCATCGCAATCACGATGCCCACCAGACTTAACAGGTTCCCTAGCATTTGCGCGACCGTTTGACCAAAAGCCTGATTGACCGTACTGACATCATTCAGCAGACGGCTCATCAAGTCACCCGCCTCGCTGCGGTCAAAAAAGCTTAAGGGAAGGCTCTGAATCTTGACAAAAATATCCTGGCGAAGCTGGCCCAGGAGGCGCTGCATAATTGACCCAACCCGCAGAATCTGGCCGCGAATGGCCCAAATGCCAGACAAATAAATAGCGGACAATAGCGCTAAAAGCTGGAGTAGCCCCTGTAGATTGCCTTGGGCAATGAGCTGGTCAATCGACCAGCCCAGCAAAAAAGGCCCAATAGCCTGGGTTGCAGCGCCCAAGATCACTAAGCTTAGGGCAATGGGAATTTCTTTGCGATAGGGAACAAGGTACTGCAGAAAACGCCGAGGGGTTGAGAGCTGACGCCGTCGAGCTGCAGGCGCTTCAGACTCGGACGATCCTGAATCAGACAACTCCATACCAGGCGACTCCCTATTCAGATCACTATCACTTCAGATCACTATCACCTCATCAGAGTATCTTGCTTCAGTCCCTCATCCTAGGCTTGGGGAAGGCGCTCAATAGGCATGATGAGCCCAGAGAGTGACCCCAGAGGATGGCCCCAGAGGGTGGGAATAGAGAATGGGCACAGACTTTGCGTTTTGCAATTTGTGACAAATGACAAGTGACAAATTGCAAGTGACACAGTGCAAGCAACAAATTGCAATTTGTTACAAAAATAATATTTTTCGCTGAGAGTCACTTCGCCAAATCTTACGATTTTCCCCAAAAAAGTGCCTAAAATACTGGCTACCACCCCTTAAATCATGATTTTTGAAGAATTTTAATCGGACTCAAGACAAATAGCTTAGTAGCTAGGTCTTCAAGAAAATAAAGTTTTGTTTGTAGTTTATTTAACAAAATCTTCTTCAAAATATTAAACCTTTAGCCCAAGACCCTACATTAACAAAGCAGTGCAGGTCTATTCCTATCATCAAACCCGCCAGATCTCAGACCTCTGGTATTATTTTGTGTCCAGATCCTCTCTCCTTCGACAGATTGGCGCTTCCTAAGATTTTGATAGGGTTTTAGTATCTAAAAAATCTTTAAGTCGTTACCTAAGGACGGAAATCCCTACTTTTAGTAAATATATTAGAGGGGTTAAAATAGCTTTTAGGTTCTTCATAGTTCTTTGTTTTCGATTTTAAAACTTAACCTTTAATACAGGGCAGCGTCTTATTCACTGGGCATCAAAGCCTTGGAGTGGCGTATGTCTCAAGGAGAGAAAGTCATGAAAATTGCTCAGGTTGCGCCATTGTGGGAGCAGGTGCCTCCCCCCGCCTATGGTGGAATTGAACTGGTCGTTAGCTTATTGACCGAGGAGCTGGTGCGTCGCGGACATGAGGTGACGCTGTTTGCGTCCGGAGATTCAGTGAGTCAGGCCAAGCTAGAGTCGGTTCATTCCAGAGCTATTCGCCTTGACCCAGAGGTCAAGGATCCTGGCATCTATGAAGCGCTTCATCTCAATCATGTTTGCCAGCAAGCAGATACTTTTGATGTTGTGCATTTCCATGTGGGGCATACAGCCTTGCCCTACGTTAAGTCCATCAAGGCACCGGTCGTCCATACGCTTCACGCACCGTTTACACCGGACAGTCGTAAACTGTTTCGGTACGCCAAGGAGCAGTCCTATATCAGTATTTCAGAAGCCCAGATTGATCGCGATCTAGGGCTTAACTATGTGGCAACGGTACATAACGCCATTGATGTGAGCCGCCATCAATTCTATGCCCAGGCGGATGAGCCGCCCTACCTTGCATTTTTAGGTCGATTTTCTCCGGACAAAGGGCCTCATCATGCGATCGCCATTGCCAAGGCCACGGGTATTCCACTCAAAATGGCGGGCAAAGTCGACCCCATTGATCGGGCTTTTTTTGAGCGGGAAGTGCAGCCCCACATCGACGGAAGCCAGATTCAGTTTTTAGGCGAGGCCAACCATGCACAAAAAAATGAGCTGCTGGGACGGGCGATCGCCATGCTGTTTCCTATTACCTGGCAGGAGCCCTTCGGTCTAGTCATGATTGAGTCCATGGCAGCCGGAACGCCTGTGATTGCCATGCGCATGGGTTCCACCCCCGAAGTGATTGTCCACGGCAAAACGGGCTACCTGTGCGACTCCGTTGAGGACTGCATTGCAGCCGTAGGTCGCCTCAAGGATCTTAATCGGCAAGACTGCCGAAATCATGTGGCCACTCAGTTCAGCGTTGCCAAGATGGTAGACGGCTATGAATCCGTGTATCGCAGTCAAGTTGCCTCCCGCATTGCTCCCACCAATGGCCACGTCAAGGCGTCTGTTAAACAGGATTCTCTAATTCAGTTCTAGGACAGCTCTCAATACTGTTCGGTTAAAGCTCAGCATCCTTGCACTTGCCCCCCAGCCCCCCAA